>JAFGEI010000164.1 GCA_016931695.1 Anaerolineae bacterium
CCCGGGGCAGGCTGCTCAGAATGACATCCATACAATTTCGACAACCAGATGTGTCTCTGCGGCCAGATTTTGGATCTACTGAGACTACCCCACTGCGGTCGAGCATCCAATGTTGAAATGTGCCATTGTCAAGGCAGTTACACACCTGCTACGAAATCTCGACAACAGGCCGCCTCGCCTCTACGTGGCGGCCGTGGTAAAATGGCGCTGGGCAGCAGCAGCGTGATGCGAGATGAGGAGGAAAGGTGGACGAAAGACAGATTTTAGCCGAGGTGGTCGAGATTGCCCGTGAGGCGGGGGCGCTCGTGCGGGAGGCGTTTCCGCTTACTGCGCTGCGCGCGGTCGACTTTAAGGGGGAGGTCGACCCGGTCACTGCGACGGACGTGGCGGCCGAGTCGTTGATCCGGGCGCGATTGCGGGAGCGCTATCCGGCCCATCGCATCCTGGCCGAGGAGGGCGGCGGCGATGCCTGGCAGGAGCCCGGCCCGCCGATCTGGCTGGTCGACCCGCTGGACGGCACCAACAACTTTGCCCATGGTTTCCCGCACGTGGCGATTTCGCTGGGGCTGGTGGTGGATGGCGCGCCGGTAGTGGGTGTCGTCCACGACCCGCTGCGGGACGAGACTTTTGCAGCGGCCGCGGGGTGGGGCGCGACGCGGAACGGCGCGCCGATTCGCGTCTCCGGTGTCGCTTTGCTGGCGGAGGGGTTCCTGGCGACCGGCTTTCCCTACGATCGCCGCCGCGCTGCCGACAACAACACGGCTCGTCTGGACCACTTTCTGCGCCGCTCGCAGGGAGTGCGGCGGGCCGGGGCGGCCGCACTCGACCTGGCTTACGTCGCCGGCGGGCGGTTCGACGGGTTTTGGGAGTTCCGCCTCAGTCCCTGGGACGTGGCGGCCGGGCTGTTAATCGTGCGCGAGGCGGGGGGGCGGGCCACCGATTTCTGCGGCTCGCCCGACTGCCTCTCCGGCGCCGAGATCGTCGCTTCCAACGGGCGGATTCACGAGCAGATGCTGCTGGTGGTGCGGGAGGGGGTGCGGGCGCCGCTACCACTGCAGCGAAAACAGGTTTGATCGTTCACGGGACGTAGTTCGACAATGGCACATTTTGACCATCTACCTTCCCGAAAGCTGAGAGGACGCTTTTCAGCACCAAGCAGCCGGTATTTCGCTGCGTTTTTGCTGACAAAAGACGCTTTGCAAGCTTTCGGGGGGCGCATTTATTAGTTGGGGGAGCCCTAGATGATCTCGGAATTTCTGCCACGAATTTCGCGAATTTTCTACCTTTTTCCGTGTTAATTCGTGGCTGATTTTTAACGCTCCCCCAAGTTTTGCATACGCCCGCTTTCGAGAAGGTAATTTGCCATTGTCAAAGTAGGGGCGACCGGCCAGTCGCCCCTCAAACGGCGTTTGTAAGGCGCGGCGCCGCCGTGTCTTACTTTTCCATCTCTGCCAGGGCGTGATAGGCGGGGCGCAGGGTCGCCGCCGGCCAGCCCGGCTCGGTGACGGACCACCAGTATTGCTCGTCGTCCGGCGTCCAATCAGGGTTGGCAATCGAGAGGACAAACATCGGTCCGATCCAGGGCTGCCAGTTTTCCCGCGCAAAGCGGAATGCCCGCACCAGGTAGTCGGCCTTTTCCTGTTCGGTGACGGCGAACCAGGTATAGTCGGTGTTGTGCGGGTCGCTGGTCCAACCCATTTCCAGGATCGCGACTTGCTTGTCGGCGTCGCTGTAGCGGACCATGATTTGCCGCAGGTCCTCGACGTGACGGAAGCAGAAAAAACGCTGGTTGCCATAGTAGCTGTTGGCGGCTGCTTCGCCGGGGGAGATTTCCGGCGGTGCGCGGTAGCCCGGCGCATTGACCCCCAGCAGGTCGAAATACGGGGCGGCCCCGGCCTGGTACATGCCGGTCAAATAGTCGCTGTCCGGCACGGCCTGCGGCGGGCCGGTGCCGGTGGGGGCCAGGCCGGCCGAGATGACCAGGGCACCAGGGTCGGCGCTCTTGATGCCGACGTAGCAGACCCGCAGCAGTTCGACGTATTCGGCCGGGTCGGGGATTTGCCCGCCCCATTCGCGGGACAGGTTGGGCTCGTTCCACACCTGGTAGGCGCGCACCCGGCCGCGGTAGCGGTCGGCGAGTGTATAGCAAAAGTCGCCAAAATCCTGCAAATTGGCCGGCGGGCCGTTGTCGGAAGCGGTCCCCTCCGGCGGCAGTGTCCAGACCGGCTCGCGGTCCAGGCGGAACAGCACGTTCAGCCCTAACGCCTCGGCATCGGCGACGATGCGGTCGGTAAAGTACCAGTTGAAGTGTCCCTTGGCCGCGCCCTCCACGTCCCGCCAGGCGACGTTCTGCTTCACCCAGGTAAAGCCGGCGTCGTGGATCAGCTGCAGGTCGCGGCGGGCGACTTGCTCGTCCCACCACAAAAAGCTCTGGAAGCCGTACTGGGGCGAGCCGAGGCGGGCGCGGGGCCAAGGGGTGGGAAGCGGGGAGACCGGGGCCGGGCTCACCGAGCGGGCTCCCAGCGTGATGAGGACAATTCCCAGCACCAGGACGGCAGTGATCCAGCCGCTCCGGCTTGATGGCGCAGGTTCTCTGGCGGACATCGGTTTGCAGTGGAATCAGGGCTTGTCCATCGCTCCAATCGCGCCAAAGGCCGGGCGAGGGGCGCCGTCGTAGTCGACGATGCTGTACGGCGCGTTGGGGTCGTCCGGCGTGCGCGGCCCCTTGTTGGCATAGTCGAGATTCCAGAGAAAAGCCAGGCGGACAAAACCCCACTCTCGCATCAGGTGGAAGGCCTGCACGTCGTACGTCGCCTGTTCCTCCAGGCTGTTGTCGCGGGCGAACTCAAAGCCCGGCGGGTAGCCGCCCAGCCCATCGTCCGATGCCCAGCCGAATTCGGTGACGCAGAGGGGCGTGTCGCGGCCCGCGGCGACGATCTGGTTGTGGTACTCTTCGAGGGTGCTGCGGAAGGACCAGCTGATGTCGGGGTTGTCCCAAAAGCCGCGGAAGGTGGCGCTGTCGTCCTGGTAGGCGTCGTTCCAGCGCACGTCCGGTGGGATGTTGTAGCCGTTGTGATGTGCGCCCACGCAGTCGCAATAGTCGAGGAACCCCTGGTTGATCATCTGCTGGAAATAATCGCGGTCGTTCAGGTAGATGACACGGGCGGGATTGTTGGGATCGGTGGCGCTGGCGCCGACGGGGGAGAGGGCGCCGCTGATGACGATGATGTTGGGGTCGCGGCTCTTGATGGTCTGATAGGCCAGGCGCAGCATTTCGACGTAGCGGGCGGCGCTCACTCCCTCGGCCGTGTCCCACTCCCGGTCCAGGTTCTGCTCGTTCCAGACCTCGATGGCGTGGATGCGGCCCTGGTAGCGGTCGACCAGCTGGCCGAGGAAAGCGGTAAAGTCGGCGAAATCGTCCGGCGGGGCGGCCTCGGGGTTGCTGTCGAAATAGCTGCGGCTCCACGCCGGGGCACCGACCACGCTGAGCATCACCTTCAAGCCGTGCTGATTGGCCTCGTCCACGACGGCGTCATAACCGCTCCAGTCCATCTCCCCGGGGCCGGGAGAAAAGTCCTCCCAGCGGAGCTGCTGTTTTATCCATCCCAGGCCGAGGTTCTGCACCTGGATGGTCGTGTATTCGGGTAGCAGCAGCGCGTCGGCGGCGATGCCGTAGCCAAAGGCCTCCGGCCCGGCGTCGCCGGGCGGCGCAACGTCCGGTTGAATGGGCGGGGTGTTGGTGGGCAGGGGCGGGGAGGTGGTTACATCCGTTGCTGTGGAAGCCGGCTCCGTCGCCGGCTCTTCTGTCGTCTCGGGAGAGGCAAAGCCCCACCAGAGACAAAACCCACCGGCGATGATCATCACTGCCCAGACGACGGCGGCGACGATCAAGCGTCTCCCGCTGAGTCCGGCGGCGTTCGATAAAAACCTGGACATATTCACCTCCAAGATACAATCTGTAGGGGCGACGCATGCGTCGCCCCTACAGTGAATTTTGATCAAGCGCTGTTTATCGCGTACCGAGAACGTTGTGCAGCGCGTCGCAGGCCGGGCACCCGCCGCCAGGCCGGATGATGGCGTAGCCATCCTGGGGGTCATAGCCGTAGCGGACAAAGTCAATGTTCCAGACGATGATGCAGCGCACCATGCCGGTGTTGACGCTCAACTGCACCGCCTCCGCCAGCCACGTGGCCTGTTCGGTGTTGTCGTTGCCGCGCGCCCACCCGAACTGGTCGGAAAACTCGGGTACTCCCTCCTGGGAGGCATAGCCCATCTCGGTGTAAAAGAGCTGCCGGCTGCCGCGAAAGATGTTATAGTAGAGCTCGGTCTGCGGCAAAAAGTACCACGAGTGATGCGTGCCGGCGGGGTGGCCCGAGCGGGCGTAAGGGGAGGTGGCCCCCGAGTTATGGTGGGCGCCGATGTAATCCATGCAGCTGGCCGCGCCGGCGTTGTATAACCCTTCCATCCACGGCTGGTCGTCGCAGCCGTTGACGCTGCAGCCGCCAAAGTAGCCAGTGGGAGCCGGGGCGGCGCTGATGACCAGTGTGCCCGGGTTGGCACCCCGGATGGCGCTGTACGAGGCGCAGAGCAGGTCGGTGTAGGCCTGCGGGCTGATGTGGCCGATCTGCCACTCGCGGTCGATGTTGGGCTCGTTCCAGATCTCGATCGCGTCCGCTCCCTGCGCGGCCAGGCTGGCGACCCAGCTGGCATAGTTTTGCGCAAAGCCGGGCTGGGTGACCATGTCGGGGCTGCCCAGGGCGCTGAGCTGGATCTTGAACCCCTTGGAGTGGGCGACCTGGATCAGGCCGGAGGCGTCCTGTCCGTAGTGGACCTGCACCTTGGACCAGTTCATGCCGGAGTAGTGCATCGTGTCGGCAAAGGGCAGGCCGACGTCGCGGACGTGCCCGCCCAGCTCGAAGGAGCCGGGGGCGACCGGGGGGACGGGGGCCGAGGGGGGCGAGGAACCGCCGCCGCCAGCGAGCTCGCCGATCTGGATGACGGCCGTGACCCGGCTGCCGGGGATCTCGGTCTCTTCGACCTGGAGCGCCCACATGCCGTCGAACCGCCCGTCCGACTCGGGCGCGACCAGGTCGATGCTGACCTCGACCGATTCACCGGCGGCGACCGGGCCGACGGCCACGCTCTCCGGCCCGCCCAAATGGGAATGGATGGCCACCAGGGTCGTGTTTTCGGGCCAGTCACAACTGCCGCTGTTGCGCAGCGACCAGGTCTTGACGAATTCTTCCCCCGGCTCGAATCGGGTGCCATCCGGCACTGTCACGTCGCTGCCAAAGGACGCTTGCAGGCAGTCGGTGCCCTCTCGGACGAGCAGCCCGATTCCCCCGAGCGGTTCGGGCGTGGGGGTGGGTTCCGGCGTCGGCGTGGCCACGGTCAGTTCGACGCTGCCGTGATGCACCCCGGCAATCGCGGCCGAGACGACGTAGGTTCCCGGCGCTGCGGCGGCAGTCCAGTGGAAATCGGGCTGGCTGAGGGAGACGACCTCTTGGGTGGCGTTGTCGCCGCCCTGGACCGTCCACGCGACCTGCAGCTCGGTCGGCTGGATGTGGGTGGCGGCGCTGCGGTAGCCGTTCACCGCGCCGACCACGCCGGGCAGGTTGCCCGGATGCGCCAGGTCGGCCACGACGACCCCGCCCAGGTGATAGCGGAGGGCGCAGTCGAGCTTGCGGGCCAGGAAGGAAGGGGTGCCCAGCCAGACGGTGTGGGGCCCGTCCGCCTCCGGGTAGGAGATCGCATAGGTGCCGGCGGCGTCATCTCGCACGATGCTGGTGACCCGCCCGGCCAGGGTAAACCCCACCTCTTGCCCCGGTTCCAACGTCGTATCGGCTGGGGCAGTAATCTGGCCGAAGGAGGCCAGGGCCTGTTCCGTACCGACGTGTTCGCTCCCCGCCGCACTCGTCTCGGTGCTGAGGGAGGAGACGAGGGCGCGGAGCTTGTAGCGGTTTACCTGCCCGACAGCCCAGCGCAACAGGTTGTCGGCCGGCCCGCCGTCGACGTAGGCGGCGGGGTCGTCAGGCAGGGGAATGACCAACGCGTCGGCAGTGGCGCCCAGCGAGGCCCAGTGATATCCGCCGGTCTCCCACGACGTTCCGGCAGCCGTGGGAGCGGGAACCAGGACCTCGAGGCGGATGTTTTGCGCGTGCAGCGCCTCCGCCAGGGTCGCGACCAGGTCGGTAAAGGCGCCCGCTTGCTCGGCAGACACTCCTTGATAGTCGATCGCTACGCCGGCATAGCCTGCGGCCGCGGCGATGACATTGTCGCGGTGGATTTGTCGAATGACGGGGTCGTTCAGGACGTCGTCCAACAGGGCCTGGTTCGGCGGTTGGCCGTCCTGCCAGTTGCGGATCAGCAGCACCGGCTCCAGGTTGTCGGCGGCGGTCGCTGCCGGCTGGCCCAGCAGCACGCCGTCGGTGCCCAGGTAGAGCCCGGGCAGCATCACCGTGGTGAGAGCGTTGCTGATTTCCGGTTCCATCTCCTGGGCGTAAACTGTTCCAATGGAGGGGACGACCGGAACTGTCTGCATCACGACGAGCGAAGCGGGCGGCGTGTCGAGGTGTGCGACCAGCACTTCGCGCTCCGCATCCAGCGTCCCCCCGACCCATTCCCAGGTCTCGCCGGTCCAGGTGTAGAGATCGAGGGTGTTCCAGGGCTCGGCGTTGTTGGGGATGACCACCTCGATTTCGACCGGGCAGACGGTGTTTGCCGGGACGTCAATCTGGTAATAGGGGCTCTTGACCTGCAGGATGGCGGGCAGGGCTTCTACAGCCGCGCGCAGGTCGGCCCCGGCGGAACCCTCCAACAGCTCCAGCTGGGGGACCGATTCAACCCGCACCCGCAGGCGGTTGCCCGCTTCGACGTTGGTGACTGCTGCACCGGACATTGAACGGAGGTCGATGCCGGTTGCAATCTCGTCGGCCGGGATGATGCTGATGGTGACGCCGTCGGGGTGGGTTGCCGATGGGTGGTCGGGATTGAGCCGCGTGTAGCCGGTGAGTCCGATCCGTCGCGGCAGAGAGATGGGGGGGAGGACCAGGGCGACCATGACCAGGGCGGCGACGACGCCGTACACCCAGCTCCCGTTCCCCATTTGTCGTCCCAGGCGGCCGAACGTGCCGCCGAAGCGGGCGCGGATGGGAGTCAGGGCTGCTGCCAGTCGTTTCAGAGGGGAGGGGGTGTGGATTTTCATCAAGTCGCCGTCTTCTGACTTGACCTCGGCGGGCGGTTTGTCTACAGATTCAGCCGCCAGCGGTTCGGGTTCGGCTGTCAGATTGTCCATTTATGCCTCCCTTGCCAAACAAAAAGTTTTATTGCAATCATAAAAATGGGCCTCACAGCAAAACACGGCCCGAAGGCCGCCTGAGAGCGCCTTCCTTCACCCTACAACTGGCTGGGTCGGGAAAGCGAGCCATATCTTTGCGCCACAACAACCATATTGTAGCACATGGAGGAGGATTTGGCAATTTGAGCACGTTTTGGGATTCTGCTACGAATCGAGCATCTTTTCGAACAGCTCGGCTTGGTCGAGGGCGTCCTGCAGGGCGTGATGGGTGAGCGGCCGCTGCTCCAGGTAGCGCGCCGTTGCGTAGCGCAGCGAGGTCTCGGACCAGCAGACCCCCGCGACTCCCATGTAAAAACTCTTGACGTCCAGGGCCGAGTAGCCGAAAGGGTTTTGTCCCAGGAAGCGGTGGAAGTAGTCGTTGACAAACATCCAGTCAAACGGGGCGTTGAAGGCGACAAAGATCGGCTGTGCGTTGGGGGGCGCGACCTCTGTCAGCCAGGCCTCAAAGTGGGCCATCGCTTCGGCTGGGGGCACGCCTTGCTCGTCCAAATGCTCCAGGGACAGGCGGCTGATCATCAATGCCTCTTCTGTGGCGTTATGGTTCACCGGCCGGAGTTCGACGTAAAAAGTCTTGGTCCGGTCGTGGACCAGGCAGGCGCCGATGGAGAGAAGAGAGTATTGGCTTGGGTTGGGGCCCGAGGTTTCTACGTCAACGGAGACAAACGTCTCGTTGCATGCTGCACTGTTCTGCTTGCTCATCTCCCTCCCTTTTCTGGCAGGCATGTCGATCCAGTCTGGTTCATGCCACCTTCTCTGCCTGCCACATGGCGATGATTCCTCGATGTTCGGGGACGCGTTCCAGGAATGACCGGCGCAGCACGGGGTCCTCAATCCGGTCTGCGCGCTTGAGCAGCATCGTGTGGGCTTCTTCCAGCACCGGGCGGGCAGATTGGTGCTTGTCGCACGTTTGCAAGATTTGTATACAGGTCTGGTAGATCAGGAACGGAGATTCGATCTTGCCGATTCCGTGTTCGCGGATGCGGTGCAAGATCTCTTCCGTATAGGTCCGTGCCGCCTCCAGGTGATTGCGCTTTAGGGCGGTACGGGCGAGCCCGGCAATGTTCTCGATGCCGGCGAACAGCTGCCCCTGCTCGCGGCGGCGGGAGAGGGCGGCCTGGTGAGCGACCTGGGCCGCGTCCAGGTTGCCGACCAGCTCCTGCGCCCGTGCCAGGTAGGTCAGCGCATAGACTTCATCCCGGCGGGCGCCAATCGCCCGC
Source organism: Anaerolineae bacterium (assembly GCA_016931695.1). Lineage (GTDB taxonomy): Bacteria > Chloroflexota > Anaerolineae > B4-G1 > DUEL01 > JAFGEI01. The sequence goes on from JAFGEI010000164.1 coordinate 8,575, forward strand.
AGCGATGAGGACGCTTTTTTGAGGTGGGTCAGGGCGGCGTCCAGTTCTCCCATGGCGATAAAAACATTGCCCAGGTCGGCGTGGGCGACCGCTTCTCCCCGGCGGTCGCTGACCGCCCGGCGCAGGGCGATCGCTTCCTCGAAGCAATGACGGGCCTCTTCATAGCTTCCACAAGCCAGGTAGACGGAGCCCAATCCTCCCCGGCTCCACGCTTCTCCCTGCCGGTCTCCGACCATCTGGAAGAGATCGAGGGCTTGTTGGTGATGGTCAAAGGCGCGGGTATAATCTCCCTCGTCGAAAAAGACGTTGCCCAGCTGGCTCAAGCTGATCGCCTCGCCTTTCCGGTCACCGGTGGTGCGGCGGATGTCGAGGGCCATGTAGTAGTAGCGGCGGGCGGCGTCCAGGTCGCTCAGCGAGCGGTAGACGACGCCGATGGTGGTCAGGCTGTTTGCCTCCTGGGTGACGTCATTGGCGGCGCGGGCGGCTTCCAGCGACCTCCCTGCTGCCTCCAGGGCGGCGGTGAAGCGCCCCTGCCGCCAGGCTGCACTGGCGATGCGGTGCAAGCTGCCTGCCTCGGCGCGCGGGTTGCTGGCCTGCAAGGCGGCTGCCAGGCCCTCCTCGGCGGCGGAAAAGGCGGCCGGATAGTCCCCCTGGCTGTCGTACCAGTAGGCCAGGCGATTGTAAACCAGCGACCGCCGCTCGTCGTTGCTCTCCTGATCGATCAACTGTAGCAACTCTTCCAGGTCGGCTCGCTGCTGGACGCGGTCGCTGATGAGGTCGAGGGCGCGCTCCCGCGCCAGCAGCAGGTTGAATCGTTGGCTGGGGTCCGTGGTCAGAGAGAGGGCCTTGGTAAAGAACGAACTGGCCTCGCGGTTGGCGTATCCGCGCAGGCACTGCTGCCCGGCCTCGCTAAAGTAGTGGCGCTGCTTGTCGTAATCGTCTGTCTGCTCATAGTGATAGGCCAGGAGGGTGTAGGGCGGATCGGTTCCCTGAAGTGAGTGCTTTTCGTACCACTGGGCGATCGCGGCGTGGAACTGGGATTTTGTTCCCCGCAGGAGGTTGCGGTGCAGCGTGTCGCGGATCAGGACGTGCTTGAAGGAATACTCGCCCGGTGCTGCCTGCTCTTGCTGGATCAGCGCCGCCTCCTGCAGCGTCTTTAGGTGGTGGTCGATGCGGGCGGCGTCGATGCCAACTGCTTCGGCGACGGAGGCGAGCAGGGGGTGCAAAAAGCTGCGCCCGATGCAGGCGGCGGCCTGGAGTATCCGCTTGGGCTCGGCATCCAGCTGGTCGATCCGGGACTGGAGGATGCCCTGGATGGTGTCGGGGATTGTGGCCTCTGTCCAGCCTGGCGCCATGGCCCACTTGCCATCGTCGGCTTGGAGCAGGATCCCTTCGTCCAGCATGGAGCGGAGGATCTCTTCGACGAACAGCGGGTTGCCCTCGGTCCGTCCCATCACGAATCCCAGCACCTCCGGCGGGACTTGTTCGGTGCTCAGCAGGTGGCCGATCATCTGTTCCGCTGACTTGGCGGCGAGGGGGTGGAGCCACAGTTCGGTATAGACCTCGCCGTGTTCCCGGCCCGCAACCTCGCGCAGCCGCCACGAGGGGCGGTCGGGTTCTGGGCGGTAGACCCCGACGACCAGCAAGGGGGTGCGCTCGGTCAGGGGCAAGAGCTGTTCCAGCAGCTCGGTCGACGTCGTGTCCATCCAGTGCGCGTCCTCGAAGACGAGCGCTGTGGCTTCCCTCTGGGCCAGCGCCGCCAGCCATTCCTTTACCGCCCGGAAGGTTTGCCACTTGAGGTTTTCGCCATTGGTGCGCTGCAAGAGTTCTGGCGGCAGCGCCAGTCCCAGTATCTGGCCCAGGTAGGGCTCCAGTTCGCCGGCCTTTTCTGGCAGAAGGGCCTGGAGGGACGAGGCGAGCTGTTCCGACAATGTCGACCCATCCGGCTGCCCGGTCATGCCAATGAACTGGCGCAGGATGGCGCGGAAGCAGCCGTAGCGGGCCGATTGCGCTGTCTCGGGAGAGCCGCCTTCCAGCCAGACCAGTTGCATTTCTTTTTCTCGCATCTGGCGCTGGACCTCGCGCAGCAGGCGCGATTTGCCCACACCCGCTTCGCCGATGAGCGAGACGATGCCGCCCTTGCCGTCGTCCAGTTGCTGCAGCGCCCGCCACAGCAGGGCGAGTTCCGCCGAGCGGCCCATCAGCGGGGAATATATCTCTCCTGCGCGACGGGCGGGACGGGCGTCCTCCTGGGCATCGAGCAGTTCGAAAGCCTTTACCGGGCCATCCCAGCCTTGCAGATAGGGCAGGGTCAGGGGGCGAAATAGAAAAGCGTGTTGGGTCAGGCGCGCCATTTCCTCGCTGACCAGAATTTTTCCCGGGGCGCTGGCTTCGTGGAGGCGGCAGGCCAGGTTGACGGAAGTGCCGATGACGGTATACTCCCGCCGGCCCCTGCCGCCGACCTCGGCTGCCACCACCTGCCCGCAGGCCAGCCCCACGTGCAGTTCGACCTGGGGGATTTCCAGGTCGAGCTTGAGCCCACTGATTGCCTTCCGCATCGTCAGCGCTGCACGCAGCGCTCGCTCGAGGTCGTCCTCGTGGGCGGTCGGGGCGCCAAACACCGCCATCAGACCTTCGCCCGTGTACTTGTCGATCCGCCCGCCTTGCTGCACGACGGCTTCGGTCATTTGTTCCAGGCAGATGTTGACCAGCGCTGTGGCCTCTTCGGCGTCTAATTGCTCCGAGAGCCGGGTGAAGTCGGCGATGTCGGCAAAGAGGGCGGCGACAAACCGGCGCTCTCCCTCCAGTGGGGCTTGGGGAGGGGCGATGGGGGGGTGGGAGAGATTGGCCCTGCAGTGTCCGCAGAAGGCGAAACCCGCCGGGTTTTCAAGCCCGCACTGGGGACACTGGCGGGGCAAAGCAGAACCACAGTGGCCGCAAAAAGCCAAGTCGTCAGGATTGATTGCACTACATGAAGGGCACTGCACGCTCTATGTCTCCTTGTCGTGACCCCTGTATTATACTGGACTGTGACAAAGGCGCAATTCCCTGTCTTGTAGGGGATTTCAAAGCCACGAATGATCGGGTACCTCCACATTAAACCGTGGATGCTGGCGGTGCCCCCCATCCGTAAGGCAGGTTCCCATACCTGCCCCCAGCTGGCGGGTAAGAAACTAGAAATTCTCGTAACTGCTCAGCCGGTTGCCTCTGGAATCCCTCCCAAGTCCAGAAAGGGGAGGATGTGGGAGTTGCGGGCGGCTTCGCTGCCCGCAACTCCCACATTTTTCCCTCTTCCAGAGCGGGAGAGCTTCCAGACGGGCAGCCTGAGCAGTTACAAATTCTCAACAACACTTAATCGGGGCACTATCGAAGCAAGAAATTTGCGATAATTTACGTGAATTCGTGGCCAAAATGCCAATAGTGGTTGTCAAAAGCAAGGTCCCCTAAACTCGGTCACACCTGCTTCCTCTCGGGTGGTTGTGGCAGCGGGCCGCGTTGTGGTATAATGAGCAGATGCACGTGCAGGAAATGTCATGAGATTCTCACCTTTCCTCGTTGTATTTGTCGCCATTGCGCTGCTGTTTGATTTTTTGAACGGCTTTCACGACAGCGCCAACACGGTTGCGACCATGATCTCTTCGCGGGCGATGCGGCCGCGGGCGGCCCTGGCTCTCAGCGCCCTGGCCCATCTCACCGGCCCGTTCCTGTTTGGCGTGGCGGTCGCCACGGTCATCGGTCACGAGGTGGTGGCGGAGTATGCGGCGACCGTGCCGGTCGTTCTCGCCGCCCTGCTGGCAGCCAGTGGGTGGAACGTGCTGACGTGGCTGCTTGGCATCCCCTCCAGCTCGTCCCACGCGCTGGTCGGCGGGCTGATCGGCGCGGCAGTGCTCAGCCAGGGCTGGCAGGCGATCCTCCTGCCGGGCTTGCTCAAAGTGCTGCTGACCCTGTTCATCTCTCCGCTGGCGGGACTGCTCTCGGGCTACCTGCTGATGAAGGTTGTTCTCTTCCTGGCCCGGGGCGCCACGCCGCGCATCAACGTCTTTTTCAAGCGCGTCCAATTCTTCACCGCCACTGCCCTCGCCTTGAGCCATGGGACGAATGACGCGCAAAAGACGATGGGCATTGTCACCATGGGGCTGGTCGCTGGGGGGGCGCTCTCTCGCTTCACCGTGCCGGTCTGGGTCATCGCGACCAGTGCCGGGGCGATGGCCCTGGGAACGGCGTTGGGGGGCTGGCGAATCATCCGCACGATGGGCACCAAGTTCTATAAAATCCGGCCGGCCCACAGTTTTGTCTCCCAGGTCGCTTCGGCAGCAGTGATTTTGGGCGCGGCCACGGCCGGCGGGCCGGTCAGCACCACCCACATCGTCAGCACAACCATCTTGGGCGCTGGTTCGGCCGAGCGAATCAACAAGGTCCGCTGGGGCGTTGCCGGGCACATTGCCGTTGCCTGGCTCCTGACCATCCCGGCTGCCGCGTTGTTGTCGGGCCTTTTCTACCTGGCGATTGTATGGCGTTACCCGCACTGACGGTGTCATGTCGGGAGGATGTGTAGCAGATGAAGCTTCTGAGGCGATTGTTTCAAAGGCGGCCCGATCGGTTTATCCAGCTTTTGCTCCGGCAAGCGGAATTTACCGTCCAGGGTGTGGAGGCACTGGCGGCTTACCTGGAAGACCCCTCGCATGAACGGGCGGATGAGGTGACGCGGTTGGAAAAAGAGGCGGACGAGGTGCGGCGCATCCTGATCGACGAGTTGAACCGCACTTTTGTCACGCCGATCGACCGGGAGGACATTCACGCTCTTTCCCGCGCCATCGACGACGTGCTCGACTATGCCTACACCACCGTGGGCGAAATGGCCATCTTGGAGGTCGAGCCCAACAATTACCTGCGCCGCATGGCTTCCTTGTTGATCGACGCCACGCGGGAGATTCGCCTGGGCGTACTGCGTCTCAGCGATCATCCTGGCGTGGCCGAAGACCACGCAGTGCGGGCCAAGGCGCTGGAGAACCGGGTCGAGTGGGTGTACCGGGAGGCGATCGCCGCCCTCTTTCACATGCCCAAGGATATGGACCACATCGTCGAAATGCTGAAACTGCGCGAGATCTATCGTCACATGAGCAACGCGGCGGACCGGGGGGACGAAGCGGCGAACGTGCTGAGTGACATCGTGGTCAAGATGACCTAGCGGGGAAGCAGTGGCCGAGTACGGCGAGAGCTTGAGCGAGCGAGAGATCGAGATCGTGCGGTTGGTGTCCACCGGGGCGTCCAACAAAGAGATCGCGCACCAGCTGCACATCAGCGCCAACACGGTCAAGGTACACCTGCGCAACGTCTATTCCAAGCTGGGGGCCGCCTCCCGCACCGAGGCGACGATGATCGCCGTGCGGGAGGGCTGGGTCGTCGTGCCGGACATGGAGCTGGTTGACGGAGAACCGCGCCCCGCACCCCGCCCCGACGAACCTCCCCTGTCCTGGTTCCGCCGCGGTGTGCTGGTTGCCGCCGCCGCGCTGGCGGTCGCGGGCCTGCTGCTCTCCTGGCCCCGCTCAGCCCCGGCGGTGACTCCTGCCCCGCCCCTTCCGCCAGAAAACGGTGCCGGTCCCCCGCCCATCGTCGACACGGGGCAGGACGCGAGGTGGGCCGAACTGGCCCAGATGCCGACCCGCCGCGTCTGGCTGGCGGTCGCGGCCTGGGACTGGCAGCTCTACGCCATCGGCGGGCAAAGCCCGGACGGCGTCACCGGCGTGGTGGAGGTCTATGATCCGGCGGCTGACACCTGGAGCCGGGCGGCGGGAAAACCGACCCCAGTCGCCCACGTGGCTGCGGCGGTGCTGGGCGATCGCATCGTCGTGCCCGGCGGCTGCCTGGGGGATGGCACCGCCTTGGACGTCGTCGAGGTCTATTATCCCCTCACCGATACCTGGCAGACAGCCGCCCCGCTGCCTCAACCCGCCTGTGCCTACGCCCTTTCTGTATTCGAGGGCCGGCTCTATTTATTTGGCGGGACGGACGGAGAGGGGTACCTGGCGACGACTTTTGTCTACGACCCGGATGAGGACCAGTGGGAGGAACGGGCGCCGATGGGAGACCCCCGTGCCCTCCTTGCAGCGGCCCACCTGGCGGAAAAGATCTATGTCGTGGGGGGGTACCGGGATGGCCGAGAGCTGACGACCTGCCAGGCGTACGAACCTGCTGCAGACAGCTGGACTGACTGCACGCCGCTCATTATGGGCCGCAGCGGGCTGGGGTTGGTCGCCCTGGGCGGGCGGCTCTATGCAATTGGCGGCGGCGGATTGGGCGGCTATCACGGCTTTAACGAGCGCTACGACCCCTACCGGGAGCGGTGGGAAGCGCTCTACACGCCGGTTATCGGGGAATGGCGGGGGGCTGGTGTTGCGCTGATGGGTCTCGTCGTCTATACGGTCGGCGGGTACAGCGACGACTATTTGAGCCTGACCCTTTCCTTCGAGCCCCTGCCGGTGCGCATCTTTATCCCCGTTGCCGGGGAACCATAGACCGCCAAAACGGCCTGGCAGTGACAGCCTGCTTACAGCGGCTCCCCGGCCAGCCGGGCGATCTTGGGGCCCGTTTCCCGCCACGAGATTTTCGACAGGCCCATCTTTTGCCGCAGCGTCTCTGCCGCCATCCCGCTCCGGTGATCCCGCACGGCGCAGGTCCAGCGCAGCATCTCGAACGAGAGATCGTCGCCAATTCCGGCCTCGCCGGCGACATCTTTTAGCACGTACTCCAGGTTGCGGGCCGTGCAGGGAAAGAGCTGCTCCTGCGGCTCGTACTGGGCGCGGTATTCGGCCAGGACAGTCGGCCATGTATCTGGGAGGCGCAGCCGGCGTTCCTTGTGCCGGCGGCGGGGGTTTGCGTAGCGGATCCACAACGACGGATGGCTGGGGTTGGAGAGGTCGATGTGGTTGAGGACGATATTCATGCACTCGCTCTTTTTGATGCCCGTGTGCAGCAGCAGGGTGACCAGCAGGTGCGGGCGGGCGTCGGGCGGGTCGCGGTGGCGGAGCGCCTGGGTGGCCGCGAGCATCTGTTCGACCTCGGCGTCTGAGAGCACGCGGGGCAGGGGGGCGGTCGCCGGGCGGTGCACGACCGCTGCCGCAGGGTCTTGGGCCAACACGCCGCTTTCCGCCAGCCAGCCAAAAAAGACCTTGAGCGTGGTGATGCGGCGGGCCAGGGACTTGGGGCTGCACGGGACGCCGCGGCCACTGACCAGCCAGCGGGAAAAGTTGTTCAGCTCTTGGGTGCTGATTTCGCCAACAGCGGCGCCAATGCCGACGAACTGGCCCAATATCTGCAGGTCGGAAAGAAAGGCCTGCACGGTGTGGTCGCTGAAATCCTGCTGGCGCATATACGGCTCGAAAGCGTCGATCGCCGTGCGCAGCGAAGAGCGCGCGCTGAGCTGGGCAGCGGGGCCAGCGGCCTGCTGGCGGTTTTCCTCGGTCAATTGTTGGCCCACGGGCAGCCTCCTTCGTATAGTCCTGTGTTGGTGGAATTATAGCCGTCCCTGGCTGCTGTGTCAAGCGGGTTGGCTTGAGGGGGCCAACTGGCTGAGCGGTTATTTTTCGGCTATAATAGTGGTAACATCGCCGATGGAGGAGTAGAGATGAGAGATGTGCGTTGTCAGCGCTGTGGCCACATGTTCACCCTGGCGCGGGACCTGGTCGATGCTGCGTTACAAGAGTTGGAAGAGACGGAGCAAGATTACTACACCCTGGAGTGTCTCCGCTGTCGCCACGTGATCAAGATCCAGCGCAGTGACCTGGAGAGAATGCGCCCGCCGGAGGGAGCGGATTCGTAACCCCAGGCAGCTAGTACACGCAGGCGAGAATACACCGCCGGTTCTATGCCTGCCCTGGACTCCTGCACCTGTCCCCGCGGGGATTTGCGGGAATCCGGGCCACAGGCCTCGGTAAGCAGCCAGGTCGGCGTTTCCGACGGGGATCTGACGATCCCCTCCGAGCAAGAACTGGCTGTTCGTTTCGGCCGAGCACCTCAACAACTTGATTTTGAAAGTCGGACGTGCAATCGGGAAACCAGTAGCGCACTCTTGATGCCAGGTTCCGCTGGCATAGCAACTGCATTGTTCGAGCTAGATATCAAGTTTTTCAGGCCGGAACCACCAGGTTCAGCCGGGCCTGGGCGATGCCGATGGTCACCCGCTGGCCGTCGATGAACTCGACGTTGTCCGCCTCGATCCCATCGGCAAAGATCACCCCGCCTGCCCCCATTTCGGAAATCAGCACCAACTGCTGCCCTGGCCCCACGACGCCATAGTCTAGCTCGGTCCCGGTATAGACCGACGGAAACGGCTCGCGGACGAACCAGCTTAACAGCGGCTGTTCTGGCGTCGGCAGGGGAATCTCCAGGCGGCGCTGCTCGACAATCGAGCGCACCCAGCCCGTGCTGCCGGTGCCGGTGGCGCAGATCACCCCAGAGGAGGATTGGCGCTCCTCCCGCTCGCTGGCCTGGATGCGGTAGCGAGCCGACTGGTGCGAGCGATGCCCCACAAAGACCTCGTTCAGCGCCAGCAGCCGCTGGCCGTCCTCGCGCAGCGCCTGGGCCATCACCCGCTGCTCGACGGCAAAGTCGTCACCGCCTCCCTCCAGCCAGTCCAGCAGCGCGGCAAAGGCGGTCGACGAGTGGCGGCAGAGGACGCCGTCGTAGCGGTCGGCGTCGGGATTGACGCCGATGGTCAGCTGACCCTGCAGGTACTTGGCCGTGTTCGGCACCAGCCCGTCCTGCCCGACGACGGTGACGATGTCGTCCGGATCAAAGAGGAAGCGGTCGAGGTCCCCGCGGTCGATGCGCACGCGGCGTTGGTCGGGAGGGATCGCCTGGAGCACGTCGCGCATTGCCGTCTCGAACCGCTCGTGGTTCTCCTCCTGGGCATCCATGGCCTGGTTGCGGGATTGGAGGTAGAAGCGGGCCTGGGCCAGGGTGCCGTGTTGTTCCAGCAACAGCTCCAGCGGCGTCTTGCGCGTCACGAGCACGATGCGGGGGAGGCTCAGGCTCTTTTTCATTGTATCTCATTTCTTTGTTGTAGAGGCGCAGCACGCTGCGCCCCTACAAATCTATTCCTGTCCCATCAACATCTGCTGCAGCAGGTCGCCCAGCAGGTTCGGCGTCAGGTTGAGGTGCTCGATCCGCTCCACCTTGCCGGCGAACTGCTGCGCTGCCAGCCCCAGCGCGACCGATGGCGGGACCTCCCGCCACAGGGCGACGCGCCGCGCTTCGGCCTCGGTCTCTACTTCCAGGCGCATGCGACGCGCCTCGTTGTCCGCCTCGGTGCGGATGCGTGTTTGCTCGGCGTACCCCTGGGCGACGATGGTGTTCCGCTCCACGTCCGCCTCGATGGTAAACTTTTGCTGCTCTGCCTGCTGCGTTGCCGCCAGCATCTCGTTTGCTCCCTCCTGGCGGATCAGCTCCTCCTGCTGGCAGGCCAGTTTGATCTCGGTCTCGAGTTCGTTCTCCTTGATCGCCCGCTCTTTCTCCACCGCCATCGCCCGGCGCTGGAAGGTCGCCTCGTCCGCTTTCTGCTGGATCGCCTCGCGGGTGGGGGTCTGCAGCGCTTTTTCCAGCTCGGCGGTCGGCGCGACCCGGTCGACCTGGACGCTGACCACGGCCAGTCCCATGCCCTCGATCTCGGGATTGCCCTGCAGGGTCTCTTCCACTGCCTGGCGGATGTGGTCTGCCCCCAGGCGCACCCCGTCGACGAGGGGCAGGGCGGCCAGACAGGAGCGGGTCGGCTGCTGCGCCCAGCGGGCCCACATGTTCTCCAGCCGTTCCAGGGGCTGTTCGACCCATGCCCCGTTTTCCAGCGAGAGGCTAAAGTTGATGCGCCGTGCTGCCTTTTCCGCGTCCATGATGCGGTAGATGAGCGTGATCTGGACCATGATCTCTTGGAAATCGGCGGACCACTCGCGCAGGACAAAGGTCGTCTCAATGTCCTCGACCGGGACCTGGGTCACAGCGGCGGAGAGGGGATGAAACCAGTACGCCAGTCCGACGCCCTGGCGTACCAGCCTGCCCCGGCGGTAGTGCAGGATGTACTGGCTCGGTTCCGCCCGCAGGTGGCGGTAGAACAACATGCGATTGATTTCAGCCATTAGAAACTCCTTACATTAGTGCTGTACTTTTGCGGTCGTCACGGTAATGACAACCGCGGCTCTGCCGGTTGTGCTGCGCTGCGCGGGCGACGATCAGCGCCGCCTGCACGCTGTGGCGCAGGCCGATCAACGGGTCGGTCAGGCGGGTGGTGCGGTAAAAGACGTCGATCTCTTTCCCCAGGTGATTCAGGTCCTGCAGGGCGCGGGTCAGGCGGCGGGCGGAGCGGACCAGGCCGACATAGTGCCACATCGTATGCTGGATCGTCCGCATGTCGCGCCAGATGAGGGCCGGATCGGCCTCCTCGAGCACCCCCTCCTCCTCCCACGGCGGGATGTCCGCAGCAGCGGTGATGGTCAGCGCGCCGCGGGCGGCGATGTCCTGTGCCGCGCGGTCTCCCCACACCAGGCCCTCCAGCAGGGAGGTGCTGGCCAGGCGGTTGGCGCCGTGGACGCCGGCGCAGGCCACCTCGCCGGCGGCATAGAGCTTTTCCACCGTCGTCCGCCCCCGCTCGTCGGCCCAGACGCCGCCGCAAAAATAGTGCGCCGCGGGGACGACGGGGATCGGCTGGCGGGTGATGTCGACGCCGAGTTCCATGCAGCGGGTATAGATGGTCGGGAAGCGCTCCTGGATGTTCTCCGCGGACATGGTGGAGTGGATGTCGAGCAGGACGTGGGGGTAGCCGTGCTCGACCATCTCGTGGTGGATGGCGCGGGCGACGACGTCCCGCGGCGCCAGGTCGCGCCAGCGGGGGGCGTAATCGGCCATGAAGGGGTGCCCGTCAGGGGTGAGCAGCCGTCCCCCTTCCCCCCGCACCGCCTCGGAGATGAGAAACCCCTCCCCGTCGGGCAGGGCGAGGGCGGTGGGGTGGAATTGGACGTACTCGGCGTTGATCACCCGCGCCCCGGCGCGGTAGGCCATCGCCAGCCCGTCGCCCCGCGCGCCGCGCGGGTTGGTGGTGTGGCGGTAGATGCGGCCCAGGCCGCCGGTGGCGAGCAGCGTCGCCCCGGCCAGGTAGCGGGAGACGGTTCGCTGGCCTTGTTCGTAGACGTAGGCGCCGTGGCATGTGATCGGCTCGTAGACGGTTAGCGGGTCGCGGGCGTGGTGGGGAAAGGTGATCAGGTCGACGGCGGTGGCCTGGGTGACGATGCGCACGTTGGGCTGCTGGCGGAGCAGGTTCAGCATGCCCTGGATGATGGCGCGGCCGGTGGCGTCGCCGACGTGGATGACGCGGGGCCGCGAGTGGGCCCCCTCGCGGCCATAGGCCAGATCGCCGCCCTCTGCCCGGTCGAAAGGGACCGCCGCCTGCTCGATCAAGACCTCCTGCACCAGCGGCGGTCCTTCCGCGGCCAGGATGCGCACCGCTGCTGGCAGGCTGAGGCCCGCGCCGGCGGCGAGGACGTCCTGGATCAGCAGTTCGGCGCTGTCTTCCGCTCCCAGCGTGACGATGCCGCCCTGGGCGTAGCGGGTGTTGCTCTCCTCGGGCGCATCGGCGCGGGTGATGAGGGTGACCTGCCGCTGGCGGTCCTGGGCCAGCCGCAGCGCCGCCGCAGCCCCGGCGATGCCGCAGCCGATGACCAATACGTCGCTCTGTATAACGTTCATGGGCTGACCTCCAGCATCCGCTCCAGCGCGACGCGGGCATAGCGAGCGACGTCGCCGGGCACGGCGATGGGGTTGACGATCTCGCCGCGGGCCAGCCCCGCCACCACCTGCGCCAGCTTTTCCAGCGTGATCATGCCCATCGTGTGACAGTAGCTCGGCTCGGGGGAGAGGGAGACGATGGACTGCTGCGGGTATTCCTGCTGCAGCCGGTTGACCAGGTTGAACTCGGTGCCGATGGCCCACTGGCTGCCCGGCGGCGACTCGGCCACGCGGCGGACAATGTAGGCCGTGGAGCCGGCCTCGTCGGCCAGGTCGACCACCTCCATCGGGCACTCGGGGTGGACGATGACGTGGATGCCCGGGGCCCGCTCTCGCCACATCGTGACGTGCTCGGGCAAAAAGCGCTGGTGGACGTGGCACCAGCCCCGCCAGAGGATGACGCGGGCGCGGCGCAGCGCTTCCGGGTCGTTCCCGCCGTAGGGCTGGCGCGGGTTCCAGAGCCGCATTTCCTCCAGCGGGATGCCCAGCGCCCGGGCCGTGTTGCGCCCCAGGTGCTGGTCGGGAAAGAAGAGGACGCGCGGGCGGCGCTCCAGGGCCCAGCGCAGCACGGCGGCGGCGTTGGAGGAGGTGCAGACCGTGCCGCCGTGTTGGCCGCAGAACGCCTTCAACTCGGCGGTCGAGTTGACGTAGGTGACCGGCATCACTTCCGCTTCTACGTCCATCAACTTGCCCAACTGGTCCCACGCCTGCTCGACCAGCGGCCGGTCGGCCATCTCGGCCAGCGGGCAGCCGGCGGCCAGGTCGGGCAGCAGCACGGTCTGGCCGGGCTGGGCGAGGATGGCCGCGGTCTCGGCCATAAAGTGCACCCCGCAAAAGACGATGGTGCGGGCCTCGCGGCAGTTGGCAGCGTCGCGGGAAAGCTGGAGGGAATCGCCGCGAAAATCGGCGAACTGGATCACCTCGTCCCGCTGGTAGTGGTGGCCGAGGATGACCAGTTGGTCGCCCAGTTGACGCTTTACGGCGGCGATCGATGCGCAGAGCGCGCGGGTGGGAGAGTCGGCGGCGATTTTCATGCTGATGTCCAGCGCCGGCGCCGAGTGGGTCAGTGCGCCGACAGAGATGAAATCGACCCCGGTGGCGGCGATGGCAGCCACGTTCTCCAGCGTCACGCCGCCCGAAGCCTCCAGCGGCGTCCGGCCCGCGGCCAGTGCTACTGCAGCGCGCATCGTCTCCAGGTCCATGTTGTCGAGCAGGACGCGGTCGGGGGCGAGGGCCAGCGCGCTGCGCAGCTCGTCCAGCGTCCGCACCTCGACCACGATGGGCAGGTCGGGGCAGCGCGCGCGGGCCTGCTCCACGGCAGCGGCGATGGAGCCGGCGGCGTCGACGTGGTTGTCTTTGACCATCAGCATGTCGTAGAGCGCCATGCGGTGGTTGGCGCCGCCCCCGGCGCGGACGGCGTACTTGTCCAGCAAGCGGTAGCCGGGCCGGGTCTTGCGCGTGTCCAGGATGATGGCGTCGGTGCCGGCGACGGCGTCGACAAAGGCGCGGGTGAGAGTGGCGATGCCAGAGAGGTGCTGCAAAAAATTGAGCAGCAGCCGCTCCGCCGCCAGCATCGACCGACCGGGTCCTTCCACCTCGGCAATCAGGTCGCCGGGTGTCACGCGCGCTGCATCCGCGACGTGGGGGGTGAGGTGCAGGGCGGGGTCGATCCGCTCCAGGGCTGCCCGGGCGACCGGCAGGCCGGCGACGACGCCGTCCGCCTTGGCCACGATGCGCCCGCGGAGGATCAGGTCCGGCGGCAGGACCGCCTGGGAGGTCGCGTCGCCGGGGCCGATATCCTCGGCGATGGCCAGCTCGATCAGCGGCTGGGCGGCGTGGAGGACGGCGCTCAAAGACTGAGGATCAGGGTTCGGCGAGGATGAGGAGGAGCTGTACTCCTCCTCATCAATATACTCGGTTTTCATCTATTCGTTCTCCAGTAAATAACAGATGGGGGGCGTGGCCCGTTTGTGCGCGGAGCGGGCGATCATCCCCTGCACTTTTGCCAGCCTGGCAGCGTCGATGCCGCTGGTGTCCCCGCTGGCGATGGCAGCCAGGACGCGGTCGAGTTCGGCGTACGTGATGCCCATCTCTCCCTCGTCGGTCTGGCCGGGCCAGAGGCCGGCGGAGGGCGGTCGGTCGATCACCTCCTGCGGCAGTCCCAACTCGCGGGCCAGCGCCCAGACCTCGGTTTTGCTCAGGTCGCCCAGCGGCAGCAGGTCGACCCCGCCGTCGCCGTACTTGGTAAAGTAGCCGATCTGGATCTCGGTCCGGTTGCCCGAGCCCAGCACCAGGTAATTGTTCGATTGGGCCAGGTAATAGAGGGCGATCATGCGCAGGCGGGGCTTGATGTTGGCTGCTGCCAGGGGATGATTGGAGGTGGGAAGGATCGCGGTGTAGGCGTCATAGACGCGGTCCAGGCTGACGGTCAAGGTGGCGATGCCGAGCTCGTCGGCGACCAACTGGCCCAGGCGGGCGTCCTCCGGCACCGAGTGGCAGGGCATCAGCACTCCCATGACCCGCTCCGGGCCGACGGCGCGTACGGCCAGGGCCGCCGCTACTGCCGAATCGACGCCGCCGCTCAACCCGGCGACAAGGCCGTCCGCCCCCGCCTCGTCCAGGCGCGCGGCAAGCCATTTTGCGATGCGATCGATACGGGACATATTTTTCTCCTTTCGCGACTTTTTCCCTGCAGCGCGGGGAAGCATCTGGGCGGGCAGGCTTTGTGTATTTTATACACTAAGTTGCTTCTATTATACAACGGAATTTTGTTTTGTCAAGGGGTAATTATGAGGGGATTTCGTAGCAGAACATTTGCTTTGACCATGACCTGGGCCCAAGTACTGTCAGGCGCGGGCATCCAGAGCGATTTATGGATTCCCGCTCCCCGCTTTCGCGGGGACATGCTTCGCGGGAATGAC
>JAFGEI010000165.1 GCA_016931695.1 Anaerolineae bacterium
GCGCCAGTGGTCGCAGCCCCTGGCCGAGCGAGTGCGCGCCGGCAAGGCTATTGAAGGCCTGGCCTACGCCGGCATCAACGAACAGACCGGCAACGTCGTCCTCACCTGCCAGACCAACCAGTCCCGCTTCCGCGAGGGCGACCACATCTTTCTCCATCGCGGTCACGTGCTGGCCGAGTCACCTTCCGAATGCGTGCTGGAAGTGGACGACGAACAGCGCCTGGAAGTCAGCCCCGAGAGCCTGAACGTCGGCGATTTGATCGACCAGCCCGCAGGGTGGATCGCCGACGAGGCCTTTGTCGACATGAGCGATTTCTACCTCGAGGCCCTGCGCGAGGTGGGCGACCGCCAGGTCGGCCGGACGCGCATCCTGCCGCTGATCCTCGGCGACACCGGGCCCGAGGTCGACTATACCCGTTACGAGCGCGGCTGGGCCGCCGCGAGCGACGCCGACCTCAATGACAGCCAGGCCGAGGCAGTGGGGCAAGCCTATGCCACCAACCTTGTTCACCTGATTCAGGGCCCACCAGGGACAGGCAAGACGATTGTGCTGGCCCACCTGGCGCGCCTGTTGGCTGCAGAGGGTGAACGGGTACTGGTCACTGCGCTGACCCATCGCGCCATCGACAATGCACTGAACAAGATCGCCCAGGTCGCGCCCGACCTGCCGGTTTGCAAGATCGGGCCAGCCGGGCAGTCCGACGACCTGGCCGTCGATCTCTACGGCTCGTTCGAGCAAAGCAAGTTCTGCGATTTAGCCGACGGCTATGTTATCGGCGCGACGCCCTTTGCCACGCGCACCAGCCGCCTGGACGAGGTCGAATTCGACACAGTGCTCTTTGACGAGGCTTCCCAGATCACCCTGCCGCTGGCGATCATGGGCATGCTGGTCGGCAAGCGCTACGTCTTTATCGGCGACGACGAGCAACTGCCACCGGTCGTGACCACGCACAACGCCTCGCCGCTGGCGCGCACATCGATCTTTGGCTACCTCAGCGGGCGAGGGTGCGAGACGATGCTCACCAAGACCTACCGCCTGAACGATGCGCTGGCCGCCTGGCCCAGCCGCACCTTTTACGGCAATTTGCTGGTACCGGCACCCCACGTGGGGCCGCGCCGCCTGGGGTTGAGAAGCAAGGGTGGGCAGTGGGACGCGATCCTCGACCCAGCCGATCCTGCAGTTTTTGTCGACCTCACGCAGCGCAGCACCACCGTGCGCAGCTACCGCGAAGCCGACCTTGTCGTCAGCCTGATCCTGGCGCTGATGGAGGGCGGGGTTTCGCCGCAAGAGATCGGCGTCGTCAGCCCCTACCGCGCCCAGGGGCGCGAGATCCGCAACCTGCTGCGGCGCGCCCTACCCGACCGCGAGGCGCGCCGGGCGATCGCCGTGGACACGGTCGAGCGGATGCAGGGGCAGGAGCGCGAGGTCATTCTGGTCTCGCTGGCTACGTCGAGCCCTCGCTTCGCCGCCGACCTGGCCGAGTTCTTTTTCCAGCCGGAGCGCATGAACGTCACCATCACCCGCCCGCGCACCAAGCTGATCATCGCCGGCAGCAGCCAGGTGCTGCAGGCCGCGCCAGACAATCCCGAACTGGCTGAGTGGGTCAGCCTGTTCCGCGACATGCTGGCTGCCTGCACGCAACAGGTCGTAACGTACGAGGAGAAACGGCCGTGGCGCTGATCTTTCCCGACAAGCCGGTCGGCGCGGTGACGCCGGAAGTGGCGCGGGTCCTGCGCGCGCTCAAGCAACTGCCTGACAGTTGGAAGGTCTGGCAGCGCCTGTCTCCGTGGGCGCCTGCCGCGCCCGATTTTCTGCTGCTCGACGACCAACAGCGGGCGTTGCTGCTCCAGGTCAGCCGGGCCACGCCGCGGCAGGCGCGCGAGACGCCGCAGATGACTTTGCTCGGCATCGAGAATGAGCGCGAGACACCCGGCGAGGCCGAGGAACGGCTGCTGGACGCGTTCCTGGAACAGGTGAACTGTACTGGGGTGCGCGGCGCGGTCGTCTTTCCCCACCTCGGCGCCCGAGACCTGCGCATCGTCCAGGGGGCGGGCCGCCACACATGGCTGGACAAGAGATGGGTGGAGGGAAAAGAGGCGGCTGCCTGGGGCAAGCTTTTTCATGGCCCGCTCGACGTCGACGCGCTGCATCGGCTGCGCAAGCAGTTTACCCCCGAGGTCGTCGTTCCGGCGTCATTCGCGGCCCGCGTGCCGCGGCGGCAGGGCATTGCCGCCGGGCTGGGCGATTATTTGCTCGACTATGATCAAGAGCACATTCTCAAGGCCGAGCTGGAGCTGGACGTGGAGGGCGAGCAGTTGGCGCGCGATTTCGACGTCCAGGTGGTCAACGGCGTCACCGGCAGCGGCAAGACGTTGATCCTGCTCTACCGCCTGCGCTTGCTGCACGCGCTCTACCCGGCCAAGCAATTCCTTATCCTGACGCACAACCGGGCGCTGATTCGGGATATGCAGGCACGCTTTGGCCTTTTGCAGCCGGACGGCGGGGAGCGGATTCGCTGGCACACCTTTATGGGCTGGTGCCGCGCGTACTGGCCAAAAGATCAGCCCTACAACCCTCTGCCGACGGCGCGGCGAAACCGGCTGATCCGCGAGGTCAAAGCCGAGTACCTGGTCGATGGCGCCGTGACCGAAGGGATGTTAAAGAGCGAGCTGGATTGGATCAAGGACAGCGGCATCGCCACGCGCGAGGAATACATGGAGTCGAGCCGTCGCGGGCGGGGGTTCCGGCTGACGCAGGGCCAGCGCGAGCAGATGTTTGCCGCGCTGCGCGCCTGCCAGGAACGGTTGATCGCCCGCGAGGTGATGGACTGGTGGGACGTGCCGCGGCGGATGTGGCACTGGATCGAGCAGGGCGTGGTGACGCCGCCCCAGTACGACGTGGTCATGGTCGACGAGGCACAGTTCTTTGCCCCGCTCTGGTTCGACGTCGTGCGCCGCCTGGTATCGCCCCACAGCGGGCACCTCTTCGTGGCGGCCGATCCGACGCAGGGCTTTTTGCGCCGCGGCGATTCGTGGCTGGGAATCACCGGCCTCGATGTGCGGGGGCGAGTGCACCACTTGCAGCGCAGCTATCGCACGACGCGGGCCATCCTGGACTGCGCGCAGACCTTTTACCGCCGCCGGCTGCCGGAGGATGAAGAGGAGTTGGTGGCGCCCGATCTGGCTGCGATGCCCCAAGGCAAGCCGCCGCTGCTGCTGCGCCAGAGCAGCCCGCAGGACGAGCGGGCGCGGGTGGTGAACGAGATCGTGCGCGTGGTGGAAGGGGAGCTGTCGCTGCGACACATATTGGTGCTGCACGCATCGTGGGAGGGAGCAGCCTCGCTGATCGAGATGCTAAACCGACGCCTGGGTTCGGAGGCAGCAGCCAACCCGAAGGACGTCGAACCGGGGAACTATGTGCGGGTGACGACGATCAACGCGGGGACCGGGCTAGAGAGCCCGATCGTATTCGTCGTCGGCGCCCACGAGATGTTCGAGCGAGAAGGGGGCTTGCGGCTGAGCGCAGAGGAGCGAGCCGATCGTGTGCGGGAGAACACGCGCAAGCTGTACATGGCCTTTACCCGTGCCGGGCAGCGGTTGATCGTCACCTGGGCGGGAGAACTGCCGGCAGTGATAGAGGAGCCTGTACAAAGCGGTTTGCTGGGTAGCGAAACGGGCTCGTAACCCCCTGGTCGCTTGTTCCAATCCAGGGTACAACAAAAAAGCACCCCGAAGGGTGCTTTTAGGTAGCGGGGGCTGGATTCGAACCAGCGACCTTCAGGTTATGAGTCCCTTTCGAGACTCCTACACCTCAACACGTCAGGTCTGGCGCTTGAGCTAGCCTTGCGATCTGCGGTTCAAGGGAACCTGAAAGAACATATTCCGATCAAGTTACTCCAACCCAACCTTCTCAAGTGCTCGCTCTAGCAAATCCATCACACCCAACTCTTGTGCCATACGACGCAGATAATCCAGGTCAAGGCGATTCTCCTGCACCTTGAGTACACCCAACACATCACGCCATTGACGATCTGAAACCTCATCGCTCATGCGATGCCATTCCAACTTGGAAAGAACTATATCCTCAGCGCTGGCGACATACACCTGACGTTCTGGCTCCTTGCTCAACATCTGCAGCTGGCGACGAGCAAGTTGAGAGCGATCGAAGGCGCGCGGCTTGGCGACAAAAACGTCGATCTTGAACATTGTATCAAAGTGAATCAAGTTGAATGAGCTGTGACGACGAACTGCCTGGCGAATCATCTCGACATCTGCATAGAAATCGGCGCCTAATGCATCGACCAGTTGCTCGGCATGTTCCAACTGCAAATCGGCTACCAAGTCAGCATCCATTGTCGCCCGCATCACGCCATGCACGGCACTAGCAAATGAGCCCCCAATCGCATAGGTGACACCGAGTTGCTCTAGAACGTCTACAACGGCCAGTGTTACGTCAATCTGTTCCGGTATCATTCTTTTCCACCAAAGGGTCATATACTAGGGCTGCTAGTCCAGGTCCCAGCAATAGATCGGCAAGGCGTCGTCGCTGTTGCTCCGGTGTTTCGTGTGCATAACGCTGACGTACGCCTGCTTGAGCCAACAGGCGCACAGTTTCCCCCATCTGGCTCATCAATGCCACCTTCCGCCAAACAGGCATCTGTCGCAATCGCTCAGTCTGCAATTGCTCTATTTCAGGAGATGTATCAACAGCCAAGTGTGCCATTTCAAAACCCTGTGCA
>JAFGEI010000166.1 GCA_016931695.1 Anaerolineae bacterium
AAAGGGGGGTTTCGCAGGCGGCTTCGCCGCCTGCGAAACCCCCCTTTTCCCCTTCTCCCACTGCGGTAGAGCATCCAATGTTGAAATATGCCATTGTCGAGGTATGGACAGTAATTGCCGCGTAACTGCCCGGTCGGACCACCCCTATGCCTTCGACCGGTCGCTCGACAGCTGCGAGTCCCGCACCTGCCCGGCGATTTTTTCCTTCAGCGGCACCAGGGCGCCCAGCACGCCGTTCACAAAGCGCGGGCTGCTGTCAGAGCCGAATTGCTTGGCCAATTCGACCGCTTCATTAATTGCCACCTTGACCGGGGTTCCCTTGGCGACGGCAATTTCGTACAGCGCCATGCGCAGGATATTGCGATCGATGTATGCCATCTGGTCCAGGGGCCACTCGGGGGCATGTTGTTGGATAAAGGGATCCAGTACCGACTGGTACAAAAGAACGCCAGTCACCAACTGCTCGGCAAAACTGGCATTTGGTTCTGGTAACCGGTTGATGTCCAGCCGTTGCTCAAGTACCAGCCCCGGGGGATGACCGACACAGTCGATCTCGTACAGGGCTTGAAGTGCAACGACCCGGGCGCGACGACGAGCCTTCACAGCTCTTCCCCCAGGTTCTTAATCACGCCGGGCTAGAGCCACGTCCTCCACATAGACGTTGACTGCCTCAACCTCCAGGCCGACGATTTCCTCGACTACTTTGCTGACCTCGATCTGAATCTGCCGCCCCAGGCTCATCATATTGTAACCCGATTCGGCGACGATGTGCAGGTCGATCCGCACTGTTCCATTCTCGACAACAATCTGGACGCCGTCTTCGATCCCCAACGTCCGCTGCAGGCCGGCAGCCGGGGTCATGCGCACCACGCCTTCGACGGCCAGTGTCGTCATGCGAACGATTGTCTCCAGCACCTCGGAGGCGACGGTGATCTTGCCAAATGCCGGGCTTTCTTCCATCATCATCACTCCTCTCAGCCAGACATGACCAGGCCGCCGTCCACCGGGAGGACCGCGCCGGTGATAAAAGACGCCCGGTCGGAGGCGAGAAAGGCGACGGCGTGGGCGATCTCTTCCGCCTCGCCGATGCGCTGCAGCGGCGTCTGTTCGATCGCCTTCTGCCGCAGTTCCTCCGGCAGTTCGGCCGTCAACGCAGTCAGCACCAGGCCGGGCGCGACGACGTTGACGGTGATCCCACGCGGCCCCAGCTCTTTGGCCAGGCTCTTGCTAAAGCCAATAATGCCGGCCTTGGCCGCGGCATAGTTGGTCTGGCCTCCCTGCCCGGCGATGCCGACGACGGAAGAGATATTGACGATCCGGCCGTAGCGCTGGCGCATCATCGAGCGGGCAGCGGATTTGCAGGTGTTAAAGAGGCTCTTGAGGTTCACCTGGATGACGGTATCCCAATCCGTCTCTTTCATCATCAGAATCACCTGGTCGCGGGTGACGCCGGCGTTGTTGACCAGGACGTCCAACCGGCCGTAGGTATCGATCGCGCGCTGAACGAGGCCCTTGGCCTGCTCAAAGTCAGAGACGTCGGCCTGGACGGCGACCGCCGCGCCACCTGCCGCAGCAATGGCCGCGACGACCTCGTCGGCGGCCTCGGCGCTGCGGTGGTAATTGACGACGGTCTGGGCTCCCTGGCGGGCCAGCTCCACGGCGATGGCGCGGCCGATGCCCCGCGACGCCCCGGTGACGATGGCGGTTTTTCCGGCTAACGCATTGTTCATTGGTATGCCTCCTCGATCCCCAGTACCTGCGCCGTGGTGAATCCCTCCACCTCGCGGTCGATCCGGCGCAAGAGGCCGCTGAGCACTGCGCCCGGCCCCACTTCGACAAAGCGGGACGCACCCCCGGCGATCATGCAGCGAACCGCCTCGGTCCAATACACCGGCGAGGTGAGCTGCCGCCCCAGGGCATCGCGGATCTCGTCGGGGCCGCTCAGACGGGAGGCGGTGGCGTTGGCCACGAAGGGAATCTGGGGCGGCCGGATCTCGACCGCGTCCAACACCTGGCGGAACAAGGCGCCGGCCTCGGCCATCAGCGGGGAGTGAGCAGCGATGCTGACCGCCAGGCGCACGACCTTGCGCGCGCCTGCCGCCTGCAACGCCTCCATCGCGGCAGCGATGGAGACATTGTCGCCCGAGACGACCACCTGGCCGGGGCAGTTGTCATTGGCAATGCCCACGTATCCCCCCGTGGACTGGCAGACCCGGGCACACACCTGCTCGACCGTCGCCGTCTCCAGCTTGATGATTGCCGCCATTCCGCCGGGATGGGTTTCTCCCGCCTCCTTCATCAGCCGCCCGCGCTCGCGCACCAGGCGCAGCGCGTCGCCGAAATCGAGCGCCTGGGCCGCCACCAGTGCGCTGAACTCGCCCAGGCTGTGCCCGGCGACAAAGGCCGGCTGCTCGAGACGCTCCTCGAGCGCCCGCAAGGCGGCAATACTGGCAGTCAGGACAGCCGGCTGGGTGGTCAACGTGTCGTTCAGCACCTCTTCCGGCCCTTCAAAGCAGACCACGGAGAGCGCCTGCCCCAGTATCTCGTCCGCCTGGGCAAAAACTTTTGCCGCAGCGGGGGAGAGCGCACACAACGCGGCGCCCATGCCCACCGCCTGCGACCCCTGGCCCGGAAATTGGAACACCAGGTGTTGGTTCATTGGGCCGTCTACACTAGTCCTTGACCTTGATGACCTCTCGTCCCCGATAGGTGCCGCAGTTCGGGCAAGCCCGATGCGGCAGGGTCAGTTCCTTGCACTGCGGACAGATCACCAGGTGCGGCAAGGTCAGCGCGTGGTGGCTCCGGCGCCGGTTGCGCCGCCCACGCGAGATTTTTCGCTTTGGAAGTGCTCCCATAGAATGTCTCCTTTACCAGATATGCCGCCACAGGGCGGGCAAAGTCGTATTATAGAAGTAAGAGAATAACCTGTCAAGGCAGGTCGTGCACCGCACGCCCCGCCCCTCCTGCCTGCCCGTCCAGCTACAGTGGAGGGGAAGAACAAAGTGCAAATCCCCAATACATGCTACGCCTGTCGCTCAGCCTCGGCCTGTTCGACCTGGATGCGATGAATCCCGTTCTCGACCACCTGCAGGGTTCGTCGCAGTTCTTCTTCCAACTGGCAGAGAGAATTAAAGACGTATTCGTTGGCGTCCAAGCGCAGGACGGAGGATTCCCGTTCCGCCTTTTCCCGAATGGCCGCGGCGCGGGCCTCGGCAGCCTGGGCAACCGAGTGTTCGCTGACCATCTCGGTCGCCCGTTCTTCCGCCTCGCGAACCAACCCCTCTGCGCGCTGCCGCGCCTCGGCCAGGATTTGATCGCGCTCCTGGGTAATGCGCTGCCCGCGGCGGACTTGCTCAGGAATCGAAATGCGCATCTGATCGACGATTGCCCAGACCCGTTGCTCATCTATCACGCGGAGAGAGCTAAAGGGTACGAGGCGACGGCTGCTCTTGATGGTCTCTTCCAGTCGGTCTACCAGGTGTAGGATATCCATTGCCTGCCTCCGGCCAAATGATATGCGCCAGGCAGCAACCCGGCGCTCCCAAGCTGCGGGGGAGCGGCGATGCCAGTCGCCCGGGCTGCTGCCGCGCCAGTTAATCTCTTAAGGATACGAGGGGCACCGCCCCGCGCTGTTTTTCCAGTTCTTTCCGTTTCTCGATCAAGGCCCCAATCACCGCCAGAGGCGCCATGCAGCTGATGTCGCCGCCCAGCAGAGCGACCTCCTTGACGATGCTGGAGCTGAGAAAGGCATATTCCTGCCGGGTCATCAGGCAGACGAACTCGATCTCTTCCGCCAGCTCGCGGTTGGTGAGGGCCATCTGGTATTCCCATTCAAAATCGCTGATGACGCGCAGGCCGCGGACGATGGCCTGCGCGCCGGACTGGCGGGCAAAGGCGACAGTAAGCCCGCTGTAGGCCATCACCTGGACGTTGGGCACGCCCTGCAAGGCCTGTCGGGCCAGGTCGATACGCGCCTCGGTGGAGAACAACAGGTTCTTGGCTGGACGGTCATAGATGCCGACGACCAGTTCGTCGAAAATTGCTGCCGAACGGGAGGCAATGTCGACGTGACCCAGGTGGATCGGGTCAAAGGTGCCCGGATAGACTGCGCGACGCATCAGCTGATCTCTCCCTCCCCCTGCCACATCTCGCTCACGCGACGGGCAAGGTGTCGATGTTCTGGACGCCCAAGTTCGGGGTCCTGCGCAAAGAACTGCCGGGCCGCCTCGCGCACCTCTTCCAACAGCTCGAGATTGGTCAGAGAGGCAGTCCTGAACTGGGGCAGGCCGGACTGGCGCGTGCCCAAGAACTCGCCCGGCCCGCGCAGCTCGAGGTCTCTTTGCGCCAGGACAAAGCCGTCGCCCGTCGATTCGACAGCCGCGAGCCGCTCGACGGCCTCGAGAGCGGTCGAGTCGGAGACCAGAAGACAATAGGAAGGATGCTCTCCCCGCCCCACCCGGCCCCGGAACTGGTGGAGCTGGGTCATGCCAAACCGTTCCGCGCCCTCGATCATCATGACCGTGGCGTTGGGCACGTCGATGCCCACTTCGACCACCAGGGTTGCCACCAGGATGTCGATCTCGCCAGCGGCAAAGCTGGACATGATTGTTTCTTTCTCTTCCGACTTGATGCGGCCGTGCAACAGTCCCAACCGCAGGTCGGGAAAGATTTTTTCTTGCAGCCGCTTGTACTCGTCGACGGCGGCCTTGGCTTCGATTTTGTCCGACTCTTCGACCAGGGGGCAGATGACAAAGGCCTGGCGCCCCTGCTTGACCTGGCCACGGAGAAAGGCATAGGCCCGTTCCCGCTCGCGGGGCATGATGACCGACGTCTGCACCGGCTGGCGCCCGGGGGGCATCTCGTCGATGAGCGACACGTCCAGGTGCCCCCAGATGGTGAGCTGCAGCGAACGGGGGATCGGCGTGGCGGTCATGACCAGCATGTGCGGGTTATACGGTGCAGACGCCTCCCCCCCCTTCTGGCGCAGGGCGGCCCGCTGGCGGACCCCAAAGCGGTGCTGCTCGTCGATGACCGCCAGCGCCAGGTCCCGAAACTCGACGTCCTTCTGTATCAGGGCGTGGGTACCGACGACGATGTCGATGCTCCCATCAGCCAGCCCGGCATAGACCTCGTCACGTTCGGCGCCGGTGACGTTGCCGGTGAGCAGCCGGATGACGGGCAAAGAAATTGGCACATCGGCGGCGGGGTCGGCCGGCCAGGCGGAAAAAAGCTGGCACAAGGTCTGACAATGCTGTTCGGCCAGGATTTCGGTGGGGGCCATCAGGGCCGCCTGGGCCCCGGCCTGGACCACCAGCGCCATCGCCGCGGCGGCCACGACCGTCTTGCCCGACCCCACGTCACCCTGCAGCAGCCGGTTCATCGGATAGGGGGAGCGGAGGTCGTCCACGATCTGGGCCAGCGCCCGCTGCTGGGCGCCGGTGAGTTGGAACGGCAGGCTGAGCACAAACGCCTGCAGCGCCTCGTCCGCAATCGGAATCTGCCGGCCGGGCAGCGCCCGCCAGAGATGCCGCTGCTGCAAGAGACTGAGCTGAAAGGCGAACAGCTCCTCAAAAGCCAGCCGCCGCCGTCCCTTTTCCAACAAGTCCTGGCTGTCTGGAAAGTGGACCTGCTGCAGGGCCGTCTTGAGGTCCAGCAACTGGTGCGCCCGGCGCACGGAATCGGGCAGGGGATCGGGCAGGCGCGGCGCCCAATAGTCGACCGTCCGTTTCATCAACTGGCGGATCCAGCGCGCCGTGATGCCCTCCGTGAGCGCATAGACCGGCACCAGCCGGCCGGTGTGGAGCAGTTCCCGCTGCAGGGGTTCCCACTGCGGGGAGGTCAGGCAGAGCCGGCCGCGATATTCGTCCACCCGGCCGCTGACGACGATCTGCTGGTTGCGCCGGATTCGCTCGGCCAGGTAAGGCTGGTTAAACCAGGTGACCTGGATAAAGCCGGTGCCATCCGACAAAACCGCCGTGAACAGCCCGCTCCCGCCGCGGGTCGTGCGGCTCTGGGTCTCCCACACCTTGGCAACAATGGTTACCTCTTCCCCATACTCGAGACGGTTGATCGCCTTGAGCTGGGAAAAGTCGTCGTAGCGGCGGGGCAGGAAAAAGAGCAGGTCGCCGATCGTGTTCAGCCCCAGGCGGGCCATCCGGTCGGCCTGCCGCTCCCCGACCCCCCGCAGGGTGGTGAGCGATGCCTCCAGGCCGCTCAAATCCTCCGCCCGAGACTCCTGCGGCGGGGAAGCAGGCCGGACCGCTGTGGGCGGCGACGGGGTAGGCGAGGTTGGGGGTGGGGAGGGCGCCGCCGGAGGGACGGTCCGGGCATCCAGCAGTTCGGTCAGCGCTTGCAGCGCGGCACGGCGTTCGTGGCTCTTGGACAGTTTGCTGTAGGCCCGCAGCTGGGCTGCTACGGCCTGCACCCACTGCGCCTTTTCCGGGCCAAAGGCCCGTCCGGCTTCTTCGAGCCAGGTATCGGCAAAGCGGACCAGGCCGCCGAAAACCGCCCGGTCCTGGCACAGCTCGGATTCCAGCGCCAGTATCTTGACCAATTTTTCGACTGGTGTCGTCATGTCATTTCCTTTTGGCAACAATGATCGCGGCGTCGCTTAGAAAACCTCCCGCTGGCCTAATCCTTCATAGGCGACCAGCCCCATCCCATCGGGGCCAACGTGGGAAGCCAGCAAGGGTCCATAGACAATGATGGGGAAAGGCTTGCCGGGGAAAAAACTTTCCAAACGTTCTCGCAGCAACAGCGTCTCGTCCGTCGGGTAGGACGTACTCTGGAGGATCGCCATCTCCTCGATGCGCGTAAACTCGCCGGCAAACTCGACCAGCTTGTCCAACCCTTTATCCCGGCTGCGCACTTTTTCTGTGGGGATGATCTCGCCATCCTCGATCGCCAGAAAGGGCTTGATGCCCAGCATGCTGCCCAGGATGCACTGGGACTTGCTGATCCGTCCGCTCCGCTCCAGGTAATCGAGGGAATCTGTGACCATCACGACATAGATACGGGGGATCATTCCACGGATGCAGCGGACGATCTCGCCCAGGTTTTGGCCGGCCTGGGCCATCTTGGCCGCCTCGCGGGCCAGAATCCCCAGTCCCAACGAGGTGCTTTGAGAATCCATCACAATGATGTCGCAGCGTCCCAAGAAAGCATCGGCAGCAGCGCAGGCATTGTCATAAGTTGCACTCAGGGGTGCAGCGGAATGAATCGAGAGGATCAAGTTGGTTGACCGGGTGATCTGCTGGTAGACCTGCTGCATCTGGTCGGCCGTCGGCCCGACGACAAATGGCCGAACCCGTTCCTGCTCCATCCGGGCGAGAAGTTGTTCGTTCCGCGCTCCGCATTCATCGTCAAACGTCTCTTGATCCACTTGTACTGTCAGGGGAACGACGGTGATGTTCAATTGGCGGGCCAGTTCTGGATCGAGTTGGGCATCGCCGTCGGTGACGATTCGTACTTGAGCCACAAGACCTCCTACGAAACAAAATACAGATAGCAGTCGCTGCCCATCCAGCCCCCCCTGGATGCTTCCCCTTCAGCAGCCACAGAAAGGTATCCAGGAAAGACGGCCCAGGCAGTGCTGTCGGTCAAACAGGTTGCCATCATTCCGCCGAGATGATGTAAAAATAGTGCGGCTGCCCTCCCTCGACAACCTCGAACTCTTGCTCGGGATACTTTTCCTCCAGGCATTCGACCAGTTCCTCGGCATCTTGCGCCGAGACGTCTTGCCCATAGTAGAGGGTGACCAGTTCCAGGTCGTCGACTCGCATCTGTTCCAACAAGCCCGCGACAATCGCTTGCACCGTATCGCCGGCCACGACGAGCTGGCCGTCGTGGATACCGATCACCTGTCCTTCACATACCTTCACTCCACTCAGCGTCACGTCACGCGTGGCCGTCGTCACCTCGCCGGTTTGAACCTCCTGTGCCGCGCGTACCATCTCTGCAGCGTTTTCCTCCAGATCGGCCTGATAGTTGAGGGCGAGGAGAGCAGCAATGCCTTGGGGAATGGTGCGGGTCGGGATGACGGCGACGTGCTTGTCGCTCAGGTCGCAGGCATTTTGGGCGGCCATGATAATGTTCTTGTTGTTAGGCAAGATGATGACGCGCTTGCTGGGGATGCTTCCCACGGCCTGGAGGATCTCTTCCGTACTGGGATTCATCGTTTGACCGCCATGAACGACGGCGGCGGCGCCCATGCTGCCAAAGACGCGGGCCAGCCCCTCTCCCGCCGCTACGGCGACCACGCCGATCTCGGTCGAGATCATTGGCGCTCCAGCGACCGGCGGGTGTCCCCGCCCGACGACAAATTCCTGGTACTGGGCCTGCATGTCCTCGACCACCACGTCGCGCAGGGAACCCAGCCGGACCGCATAGCTGATAGGAACGCCGGGATCGGGCACGTGGACGTGGACCTTGACCGTGGTCGGTTCGCCGACGACCAACGTCGAGTCGCCCATGGCGTCGATATCCATCCGGATTTGGTTGACGTTCAGGTCTTGTCCGACGATGATGAACTGGACGTCGTAGCCATAGCCCATCTCACCTTCATCGTGGACGGCAGTGGTCAGATCCACCGCCCGAATCAGGCGCAGGTCCTCGGCGACGCTCTCTCCTTTCAGATAACGCAGCATCCCCTCGAGGATGACATAGAGGCCCTGTCCACCCGCGTCGACGACGCCCGCCTCGGCGAGCACGGGCAGCATGTTGGGCGTGCGGGCGACGGCATCCCGGGCTCGGCTGACCATGCGCTCCAGGACGACGATCGTGTCGCGGGTATCCTTAGCTGCCTGGGCGGCTTCCTCAGCCGTCTCCCGGGCTACGGTGAGGATGGTTCCCTCCACCGGGCGCACGACCCCCTTGTATGCCGTGCGGGCGCCTTCCTCGGTCGCAGCCGCCAGGTCTTGGGCAGTAAAGACGTCCTTGCCCTCCAGGCCCCGCGCCACGCCGCGCCAGATCTGGGAGAGGATGACGCCCGAATTACCGCGCGCGCCCATCAGCGCCCCATGGGCGACCATCTGGGCGACGTGACCAACGTTCTTCTCTGGCGTATTGGCGACGTCCTGCCAGGCCGCGCGCATCGTCAGCACCATATTCGTGCCGGTGTCGCCGTCGGGAACCGGAAAGACGTTGAGAGCATTGATAGCTTCTTGATGATGCTGCAGCCAGGCCAGTCCGGCACGGATCAACTGCTTGAAATCCTGGCCGTCAACAACAAACTGCGTATTTCTTCGATCGGGCACCTGAATCTCCTGTTTTCCTGGCTGATCCGTAACGACGCCTCCCGTACACAGCGGCTACGGCTTGGGCTGCTCCCGCTCGCCCGGACATTTCAAGCTGCTGGACAAAGCCGCGGCAATTTTCTTTGCCCCCAGGTACTTGATGCAAAACTATCCGCGGGACGCGATAGATGGCCCCAAAGTTTTCGCAGCCTAGTCTTGACTCGACACGCGGATTTCTTCGACGTGAACATTGACCTCGGCGACGGGAACGCCGATCGATTTTTCGACCGTATACTTGACAATGTTCATTGCGCTGCGAGCAACCGAAGCAATGCGCGTGCCATATTCGACAATGACATAGAGGTCAATCACAATCGCGCCGTTTCGCAGCCGAACGACGACGCCCCGCCGGCTCTCGCGGGAAAAGACGTTGGCGATTCCAGTTGCCAGGCTCTTTTCCACCGTTCCCACGACGCCGTACGAACGCAGTACGGCATCGTGGGCCAGGCTGGCAATGGCAACCAGAGAGACCTCAATGCGTCCTCTCGAATTGACTTGTTGATTCATCTTGGCTCCTGACAAGGTTTGTTTGCAGAAAAAGCCCTCTTGTGGTATGATACTGCCCGCTGCCACTGAAAGATGCAAGGGGGGTGTAGGAAATGGCCAAGTGTGAGATGTGTGGCAAGGGCCCACAGTTCGGGCATAACGTGAGCCACTCAAAAAGAGCGACCAATCGCCGCTTTAACCCCAACATCCAGCGGGTGCGGGTGATGATAGACGGCAAAAGCCGCCGGATGCACCTTTGTACCCGTTGCTTGCGCACGTTGAACAAGAAATTATAGCTCGGTCGTTTGCCCGGCATATCCAGCGCTGGCCTTTCCAGGACCGGCGCTTTTTGTTAAATGGCGAAAACGCCAGTGGGGCATGATACAACGGAATGAGCAGAAAAGCAAGGGTTTTGTCGCCAATTTGGCGGCAATTCGTCACGGCGGTCCTGGTGCTCCCGGCCCCGCCCGCTGGCGTGCTGCTCTGCTGGTTGCGCTTGAGTCAGTGGATGGTATAATGCAGGCTCGTAAGGATCCCCCACGTAGAGATGGCGTTGGAACCATCGTTGACCGCGCGAAAACTGTGAGACGACTCGGGAGGTCAAGGTGCACAGGATAGGGATGGTTGTCTCGGCGGCGCTCCTGTTGGCCCTCGCGCTGACCGGCTGCGAACAGGTGACGACCCCAGTGCCGGCGACGGCAACACCGGCGTCGCAACGCACGAGCACGCCCCTCCCCGTCCAACCCGCAGCAACAACCAGCCCCCCGCAGCCAGTCCTTGCCACGCCAACCCCCACTGCCAGCCCGACAGCCGCCCCCGTCGTCCACGTCATCCAGGCCGGAGACACGTTGGGGGGCATCGCGGCCGCATACGGCGTGAGCGTCCAGGCGCTGCAGGAAGCGAATGGGATCGAGAACCCGCTGCTGCTGCAGATCGGGCAAGAGTTGGTGATCCCGCTCGGACAGGAGACGGGCGCTCCCGAGCCGGGCATGATCCTCCCCACACCGACCCCGCTCATCTTTGGCATCCGCGGCGTCAGCTTTTACGAAACTCCTGTGGGCAGCTTGTGGTGCTTGGGCGAAGTGGTCAACACCACCCTCTATACGCTGACCAACGTCGTGGTCCACGTCACCCTGTACGATCCCAGCGGTACGCCGGTGATTGAGGGCGATGCAACAGCCGCCACCGACATCCTCCCACCCGCCGAACGGGCACCGTTCGGCATCCTTTTCATTGCCCCCCCCGACAATTTTGCCAGTCACCAGGTCGCCGTCCTGCGCGGCGAGTTTGTCGCCGAATTTACCGCCGGATACGTGCCGCTGACGGTGGAGGAAGGACAGGGCGCGCCCATCGGGCCGCAGTTTCAAGTCGTGGGCACCCTGCACAACGGCGACCCAACGCGGGCCGTCACCGACGTCTTGGTCGTCGCGACGACGTATGACGGCGAAGGCCGCGTGACCGGCTTCCGCCAGCAGCAGATCGACGTCGGCGAGGGGCTGGAACCGGGCGGGAGCGTCCCTTTCCAGATGCTGCTCACCGCCCATGGCGGCGTCCCCGCCGACTTTTCGGTCATCGCTTTTGGGCACGAGGCACCATGATCCACTCCAAAGTGCAGTGCCTGCTTCGGATTGCTATGCGCGTCCTGCTGTCGCTCTTGATGCGAATCGAAGTGATCGGAACAGAGCACATCCCTGACAAGGGGCCGTTCATCATGGTGACCAACCACCTGGCTGCCCTCGACACACCGGTTTTGCTCACCGTCTTTCCGCACGAGATACGCATCTTTGCCGCCTCCAAGCACCGCAAGAATATCTTCTATGGAACATTGTTACAACTGGGGGGAGCAATCTGGGTGCGCCGGGGCGAGGTTGACCGCCAGGCACTGAAAGAGGCCCTGGCCTGGCTCCGAGCGGGCGGCGTGTTCGGCCTGGCCCCCGAGGGCACGCGGTCGCGCGTCACCCGCGCCTTGCAGGAGGGCAAGCCCGGCGCAGCCTACCTGGCCACGCGGGCCGAGGTGCCCATCGTGCCCGTCGGCGTGGCAGGAACGGAGCGGGTCATGGAGAACCTCAGCTGGCTGCGCAAAACCGACGTTCGTGTCGAGGTCGGGGAGCCGTTCCGTCTGCCGCAGGGCGGCCGGGTCCGGGGAGATCAACTGGAAGCAGCCACCGAATTGATCATGCTGCGAATCGCCGCGCTACTGCCGGAGCAGTACCGCGGAGCATACGCCGAGGCATCCCGCCCCCTACAGGCCTGACGCAACCACCGCACGAGAAAAGGAAAAGGTTGGGGATACAGGCAGTTCTGCCGCCTGCCCCCAACCTTTCCCTCTCCGCACACATCGGAGGACATCCAAGGTGCCGGGTGCCGCTGCGAACGTGACGCCGTCAAGATAACTGCGTCAGATCTCGAGTTCCCCCGCCAGCCCAAAATCGGCCGCGCTTTTGTGGACCTCCGGGGCCTGGATGTGCCGGGCGACCACGTCCACGGTGTCCGGTACCCCCAGCTCTTCGAAGAGAAAGCCGAATTGCTCCTCCAAGGCCTGGCCAATTTCCTCCCGCACACCCTGGGGAAGGTCCCAGAACGCACGCTTGAACGCCCCCAGGGCCCGCTTGCGATTGCTGTAGATGAACTGTTCCTCGGTCTGCCCCTCTTTCCAATACTTGGCGTGGGCCTCCCTGATGTAGCTGTAGGCCTGTTCGCGCAGATCGGCAGGGAACTGGTCGTGGTCATAGATCATGTTCTGGAAACCGGTCGCCAGGTGAACCTCGCAGGCGCCGGACTCGGTAAACTTGTGGAAAGCTTCAGAGGGCAGGGTGGAAGCGCCGTGCTGCACACAGCCTCCCATACCATACTCCTTGCGGGCGACGTGGCTGAGGCGGCTCAGCGTGTCAAAGTCGATCTTGACCCGTGCCAGCGAGCCGTCCGGCAGCACGACGCCGCCGTGCGAGGTGCCGGTCTGGATGCTCAGCTTGCTCAGGCCGGCCAGGCCCTCGGGCAGCGCGCCGTTAAAGCCATCCATAAAAGTGCGTAGTTCCTCCTCCGTCGAGTTCTTCCCGCCGACCTCGCCGATCTCGCCGCCGACCGAGATCGTCACGCCCCCCGGCTCCAGGCCGCGGATGGTCTCGGTGAAACGGGCGCACAACTCGAAATTGGTCCGCTGCTGCTCGGTCACGGTGGACTGGTCCAGATCGACCAGCGTGGAGGTGTCGATATCGATGTTGAAAAAGCCAGCCGCAACCGCCTCGTGGATCAGGTCCTCCACCGCCTGCAGTTCTCCTTCGCGGGCCGAGGCAAACTTGCCGGCATTGACCTGAAAGTGGTCGCCCTGGATGAACAGCGGCCCGCGATATCCTTCCCGGATCGCCGCGCCGATGAGAACGGCGGCATATTCCGCCGGGCGTTGATCGGTGTAGCCGATCTCGGAGCGGGCGATCTCAAAGATCATGGCCCCGACGTCGCGCGCCAGGGCGGCGCGAAACACAGCGCGGGCCATGTCGTAGGCGATTGCCCGCAAATTCATCGCCGGCACGGTCCAACCGTCCCGCGTATCCCCGCGCCCACGGGCGATGTAGAGGCCGTGGATCGACGCCGGTCGTACCCCCAGCGCCTGGCCCAGCTCCCACAGCAAGTAGCGCGCCGCGGCGCGCGTCTCGCCCTCGGCAAAGACGCTGTGATAGACCAGCTCGTCCAGCACCGGCCCGCGCAGTTGGGCCGCGTCGACCACGTGGACTCTTTGGTCTTGGACGGCAACGATGCCTTTTAGCCCGCTTTTCAACTCGGTCAAACTTGTGGCCATTATGCTCCCTCCTTAAATGAATGTGGACGGCTCGGCGGCAGAAAGAGCCGTCGTGATCAGCGAATCTCGGGCCCGGCGGCCCAATCGTATCCGATACGGGGGTCATCGTGGGGAATGCGTCCCTCGTCGGTGCCATCATATTCCGCCGAGACGATGTAAAAAAGGTGGACCGGTCCCTGGAGGACCCGGTAGCCATGGGCCACGCCGGGGGGGATTTTGAGCACGATCCGCGGGTGCCCGTCGCCCATCAGCAGTTCTTGCACCTGGCCATGGGTCGGCGATTCGGGCCGCGTGTCGTACAGCGCCGTCTTGATCGTCCCACAAGCGACGTACCACCAATCAACCTGCCGCTGGTGGACGTGCCACGCCTTGGCAACCCCACTGTGACTGACGGTATGGCTCCATTGGGCAAACCCCTCGGCAAAAATCGGATCGCTCACGCGAACGACCTCGCAAAAAAACCCCCGCTCATCGGCGTGGGAAACCAACTCCTTGACCTCGACGCCGTGGATCATCAACTAACCTCCTCATATATTAATTTGACAATGGCACATTTCAGTAGATTGCTCTGCCAAGCACGGGGAAGGGGGAAAAGGGGGGTTTCGCAGGCGGCTTCGCCG
>JAFGEI010000006.1 GCA_016931695.1 Anaerolineae bacterium
CCCGGAGTACCGGGGCTTTGTCCCGGAGTACCGGGGCTTTGTCCCGGAGTACCGGGGCTTTGTCCCGGAGTACCGGGACTTTGTCCCAGCCAGACGTCGACGCGGCCGCCTGGGGGGGTGTATTTGACTGCATTGCCGACCAGGTTGACAAAGATGCGGTCGAGCCCTTCCTCGCTAGCCCAGACGGCCAGCTTGTCGCAGCAGGCGTGATGGACCAGGGCAACCCCCTTTTCTTCGGCCCGCGGCTGCAGCAGCAGCACCACCCGCCCGAGCGATGCGTTGACCGTCACCGCGCACTCGTCCTCGGTAAACCCCGGCGCCTTGCTCGCTGCCAGCTGGAGGAGGTCGTTGACCAGGTTCTCGAGAAAGTTGAGCCGCCCGGCGATGCGGGCAAAGATCTCGCGCTGCGTCTCGGTCATTGGGCCAGCGTATCCCTTGACCACCGTTCCCAGCATCGATTGGGCGACGGTGATGGGCGAGCGCAGTTCGTGGGTGGCGACGCGGATAAACTGGCTCTTGCTGCTGTCCATGCTCTCCAGGTCGAACAGGCCCTGGGCCGTTTCGATCGCGATTGCCCCCAGGTCGGCCACCGCCTGCAGCCGCTCGATCTCGCCCGGGCCAAATTGCGCGGGCTGGATGCCATAGACGTGCAGGGTTCCCAGCGGCCTGCCCGGCACCCGCAGCGGCACGCCCAGGGCGGAGTGAAACACCTTGGGAAGGTGATCGCCGAGTGGGTCGGTCTGGGCGTTCTGCACGATGACCGGCAGCCCCTTGTCGAGTATGGCACGGCCCAGGTCGAGGCCAAAGTTCGATCTCGATAGGCCAAAGACAGCTTCGATCGTCAAGCGGCTGTGCCGCTCGTCGAGCAGCAAAACCTCCGCTGCTTCCGCCGCCAGAACCTCTGCCGCCGTCTTTGCCAGGCGGTCCAGCACTTGGACCAGGTCCACAATTCCTCCTTGCTTGGAACAGCTCTACGGGTCGTTTTCGGCAGAGAATCTATTCCGCCTCTTTGCCGATCAGCGCCCACACTTTTTCTAACAAGACGTCCGGATCGACCGGCTTGTCGACAAAGTCGTCCACTGGCAGGTAAGCCTCGTCGGGGCCAAAGCGCAGCGAGGTGGTGGTGTGAATGGCGGTCAGGATCATGATCGGGATGTCCCGATAGGCCGCATACTCCGAGTCTGGGTCTGGGCTGCGCAGCTGGAGCGAGACCTGGAAACCGGCGGTGGTGGTCTCCATCATCACGTCCAGGATGATCAGGTCCGGTTCGACCTCTTTGACCATCTCCAGCCCCTTTTCCCCTGAAGGGGCGTGATGGACCTCGTAGCCATTTGCTTCCAGGGGCAGGCGCATCGCCATCACCATGTCCCGATCGTCCTCGATGATCAAAATCTTGGGCATTCTACTCTCCTATCTCTTCTCGTATCGCCCGCACCAGCGTGGGAAGGGCGGCTTGTACAGCGGGACTGAACCGCTCGCCCCAGTCGGTGTCACCGGGCTGCATACCAAAAATCACGATGGCCGGCAGCGGCCGTTCCAGCGCCCGGGCCAGGGCCAGGACCTCGCTCAGACCCATGTTGTGCAACGAAAGGGTATCGCGGGTCTCTGACCAGCGTGCCTGGTCCGGCGTAAAGCGGACAAACTGACCGGGCTCTTGACCGACGCGCCCTGCATCGACGATAATGACCTGCTCCCAACTGTCCAGCAGCCGCAGCAGGTCCAGTCCCGCTGTCCCTCCGTCGTAGGCCGTTACGCCCGGCGGCAATCCCTGGCGGGTCAGTTCCGCGATCACCCAGGGACCGACGCCATCGTCGCCGCGCAGGGGGTTGCCCAGGCCAATCACCGCCAGCCGCTTGTTCATCGATCCTCTCGGCAAACTCGCGACCGTCCCGCCAGGGAGTGCGGCGGGGCGGGACGGCCACAAAAGTGGCTACACAAATTCCACCTTCAAGCAATGGGCCGAACAAGAGATGCAGGGGTCATAGGCTCGCACCAGCATCTCGAGCAGGTGTCGAACCTCGTCCTGCGGCCGGTCCAAGATCTGGGGCAGCAGCACCTTCATGTCGGCGTTCAGGTTGGCCATGTTCTGGTTGGTGGGGATGATGCAATTTGCCCTGGTGCAGATGCCGTCCTCGTCGTAGACATAATGGTGGAAGAGGATGCCGCGCGGCACGTCGCACGACCCCACCGCTTCGGTGGCCTCGACCTTGAACGGCGCCGGGGCTTCGGGTTGAACGCCGCGGCTGAGCAGCTCGTCGATGATGCGGATGCTGTCCTCGACGCAGTGGACCATCTCGACCACCTGGGCCGCGCTGTTGAGGAACGGATTGGTGACGATGGGGCGCAGGCCCAACTTGGCTGCTGCTGCCTGTGCCCGCGGATGGAGTTGGTCATGGTTGTTGTTCAGCCGCGCCAGCGCGCCGACCATGTAGGCGTCGCGGTTGTGGTGGGTCCACTTGGCGGTGGAAAAGGGCACGCATTCCTCGTTGGTGACCTGTTTATAATCCTCAATCGGGTAGGAGAAACCGTCGCTGGTGACGACCGTGCCGCCGATGAAGGCGTACTCGTCATCCTTGTGCAGCGAGACGTATTCGGTTTCCCGCTCAAACTCGGGCCAGGGCAGCGAGGCAAAGAGGTCGACGCTGGCGTCCATATCGGCGCGGGCGTCGACGAGGCGGGCCTGGATCTCGCGCAGCTCCCGCTCGCCGGGGGTGTGGGTAAACCCGCCAACGGTCAGGGCGCAGGGATGGGTGTGGCGGCCGCCGATGATGGCGCACAGGTCGCCGGAGAGCTTTTTGACCCGCAGCGCCAGCAGCACGGCGTCGCGGTGGGTCTCGATCAGCGGGATGACGCTGCCGGCGCCCAAAAAGTCGGGGGCGACCAGGTAGTAGGTGTGCAAGATGTGGCTGTCGATGATCTCGCCGTGGAACATGAGCTTGCGCAGCAGCGTCGCCTGCTCGGTCAGCTGGACCCCCATGGCTTTTTCTGTCGCTTCCAGGCTGGCGGTGGCGTGGCCCACGGCGCAGATGCCGCAGATACGGGAGGTGATGTGGCTCAACTCGCTGTAGGGCCGGCCGCGCACAAAGGCTTCAAAAAAGCGGGGAGCTTCGACCACCTCAAAGCGGCATTCCTTGATCTCGCCGTTCTTGACGTCGACGACGATACTTCCGTGTCCCTCGACCCGGGTCACGTGGTGGACGTTGACATTCAACGTGGTCATCTTATTCCTCCTCCGCCATCCGTTCCTGCAGCTGGTAGGTGTTGAACATTGTGAAACGGCTCATAATCTCTTCCACGGTCAGTCCCGCTTTGGCCAGTACGTCCTTCATTGCGTTCTCGTTGGGATTGGGGATCAGCCCCCGGCAGCCCTCGCACGCCGCGCCGTAGCTGGGGCAGATCGCGTTGCAGCCCGCGCGCGTCACGGGACCCAGGCAGATCTTGCCAAGATCGAAGAGACAGACGTTCTCCTTCAGCTTGCACTCGACGCAGACGGGATAATCGGGAATGGGCGGTTTCGTGCCCAGCAGGAGCGCCTTGACGACCCGCACGAACTCTTCGCGGTCGATGGGGCAGCCGGGAATGAAGGCATCCACCTCGATCACCGCGCCGATGGGCCGGGCCGGGTAGGTGTCGTACCACGCTGCCTTGTCCCCATAGACCCACTTGCGCACGTCTTCCAGGGGGTGCAGGTTCTTGAGGGCATTGATCCCGCCGAGGTGGGCACAGGCCCCGAGGGCAACGACAATGTCCGCCTGGTCGCGGATCTTGTGCAGGCGTTCTTCATCCTCCTGGCGGGTGCAAGAGCCTTCGATGAAAGCGATCTGATAGTTCTCTCCTTTTTCGCTCATTGCCTCGCGAAATTGGACGATCTCGATCGCGTCGAGCAGGTCCAGGTGCGTCTGCAGGGAATCGATCACCGTCAACTGGCATCCCTCGCAGCACGCAAAATCAAAGAAAGCGACTTTGGGCTTTCCATTGTCCATTTTACAGCGCCTCCTCAACCCCTTTGATCTGGGCATAGGTAAAGACCGGCCCTTCCTGGCAGCAGTATTGGTCGTTGATCTGGCAATGACCGCACTTGCCCACACCGCACTTCATCCGCCGTTCCAGGGAGAGATAAATCTGGGTCTCGGGTATCCCCTTGCCGAGCAGTTCCATCAACACAAAGCGATACATGATGGGCGGGCCGCAGGTGACGGCGACCGTGTTGCGCGGATTGATGCTGACGTAGGGGAAGAGGGTCGTAATGACCCCGACGTGCCCGTCCCACGTTTCGTCGCCGCGATCGACCGTGACGTGACATTCGACGTCGTCGCGGGCAATCCATTCGTCCAGTTCGTCGCGGAAGAGCAATTCGTTGGGGCGCTTGGCGCCGTAGAGGACGATCACCCGGCCAAAAGACGACCGCTCATCGATGACCTGGTTGATCAGCGAGCGCAGGGGGGCCAGGCCCAGGCCGCCGGGGGCGAACAGCACGTCCTTGCCGCGCATTTTCTCGATGGGGAAGCCGTGGCCAAAGGGCCCGCGGACGCCGATGGTCGCGCCGGCCTGCATGCCGTGCAGGGCGTTGGTCACGTCGCCGACGCGGCGGATGCAGAGCTCGAACGAGCCATTGGAGCGGCTGGGCGACGAGGTGATCGAGATCGGCGCCTCGCCGACTCCCAACACCGAGACCATTACGAATTGCCCGGGATCGTGGCCCAGGCTTTGCCCTCCTGGCAGCTCGATGGTAAAGAGCTTTTCCAGTGTCGTCATTGATTCTACTTGAACCAGGCGGCCCATTTCAGGGAGATAGATAGATGATGTTGTCATGATCCCCTCCTTTTATCCTCCACCGTGGATGGTGTTGAACCCATCGACGATGTTGATCTTGGGTATGCAGGCCCGGATACAGCGGCCGCAGCCGACACATCCTAGCTCGCCGATCTTTTCATAGATGTACTTGCCCTTGCGCATAAAGCGATGGCGCTGGCGGGCCGCCCGGGCGGCGCGAAAGTTCTCGCCGCCGGCCACGCGGGCGAACTCGTCCAACTGGCACGAGTCCCACCGCCGCCACCGCTCGCCTTCGGTGAGCGCCATGTTTGTCTCGTCAAAGACGTTGAAGCAGTAGCAGGTGGGACAGACGATGGTGCAGGCGCCGCAGGCGTAGCAGCGCTCGCCCAGCTCGTCCCACAGGGGATGGTCGTAGGCCATGCTGAGCAAAGCGGGCAGCTCGGCGGCGTCAAAGTTCAGCCGGTAGGTAAAGCGGGGCCACTTGGCGCCCATCACTTCGTTAAGACGGCGCACGTCCGCGTCCGTCGCCTCGCGGACCGTCCCGTAGCGGGTGAGCAGCGCTTTTCCCGCCTCGGTAGCGACGTCGGCAGCGTAGGCCAGACCCAGGTCGGTTAGGTGGACGTCGTATCCTTCGCCGGCGGTCAGCGTGCCCATGCTTTTGCAGAAAGAATGCTCGTCGCATGGTTCGAGGCATTCGATGCTAAAGATGATCGTCTGCTGCCGGCGTTCCAGGTAGTGGGCGTCGGGGTAGTCGGTGGAAAAGACCTTGTCCAGCAGCTGGATGGCGTGGAGATCGCACGTATGCACCCCCAGCAGCACCGTTGGTTCTGCCTCAACGACCGGGGCAACTCGCGGCTCGCTGCCCATCGAAAAGGTCGCCAGCCGTTCCTCGGGAGGTTGGAGCACTTTTTTGGGCGGCAGAATCGTCGTGTTGTAATCCAGGCGTAGTTGGGCCGGATCCTCGATGGGGTCAAAGACGAACTTGGGGCCTTTTGCCTGTGGGCCAATGACGCGGTAATCGGCTCGTAATGCATTGACGAGGGGAGCAACCGCTCCTTTATCCAAGATCCATAGGCTCATAATCGCCTCCTCCTAAATGATCAGCGTAACTGTTCGGCCAGTCGTGCCTGGATGCTTTCCCCACCGGTCGTCAGAGAGCATCCTGGCGAATACCTGGTCCAATGGACCAGCTACGAGCAGTCCGAGTTGTTACCTATTGCGTATGAAAGGTCATGTGCAAGTGGGTGCCAACTCCCACTTTGGATTCCAGCTTCATGTGATCGACGCAGGCTTGAATGTTGGGCAGTCCCATGCCCGCTCCAAATCCCATATCCTGCACCCAGCGGGGGGCCGTGGAAAACCCGGGCTGCATCGCCTGTTCGATGTTCGAGATTCCCATCCCCTTGTCCAGCGCCTCGACGGCGATCTGGTTGGGCCGTACTTCGGCGACGATCTCGCCGCCAGAGGTGTAAATGACAATGTTCATCTCCGCCTCGTACGTGGCAACGGCGACGCGGCGAACGATCTGGGGATGGATCCCGAGACGGGTCAGGTTTTGCTTCAAGTTGCTGGCGGCTTCTCCGGCACCTTCAAAATCCTGGGCGACCACGTGGTAGCCAAAGACAATGGCTACCTGGTCGGCGACAATATCCTGGAAAAAATGGCTGGCCCGATATCGTCTGATCTCTTCCTTGCGATAGTCTACCTCCAATTGCCTGAGCATCAATCGCGCAATATCGCCCTCGGTGACAATGCCAACCAGCTCGTCCTTCCGATTGATGACCGGCAGACGACCAAAGCCGTAGCGATGGAATTCGCTCACTGCGTGCACCAGGGGCTCGTCGGCATAGATGGTCACGGGGTTGGGGGTCATTTTTTCCCCTACCGTGCTGTCCATCGCATGCACCGTCAGCGCCTTGATCAGGTCTTCGATGCTGATGATGCCGACCATCTTGGCCGATTCGACCACCGGCGTACCCGAGATGCGGTGAATCCGCAGCACTTGTTGGAATTCGGTCATTGTGTGCTGGGGGGAGACGGTGACGAGGTCGCGGGTCATTGCCTGTTCGACCCGCAGCTCGTACGCCAGCTCCTGGAGCCGGGTGACCTCTCTGCTTACTCCTGAACCCAACACGAAGCATCACACCTACAGGATAATTGGCAGGCAGGAGGAAAAGCCCCCTCCGGCCGTCACTCGTTAACCGCCGAATGCGTCGTGCCAGCGGCGCAGGGTCAGTTCGAAAAGGCCGCAGCTGGGAAGCCCGGCCTGGTAGAGCCGCCCGCAGGTCTCGAACAATGTGTACTTGGAGGCCAGGAGCGGGATTCCCCGCTCCTCCGCCAGGGCAATCGTTTCCGGCGGCGGGATTTTGCCGCGCACGAAAACGATGGCCTCGACCCCCGCCATCTCCGCCGCCCGCACGACCTGGGGGTTGGTCAGGCCCGACAGGAGCAATGTCCCGTTGTGGGTAAAGGCGAGCACGTCGCTCATCAGGTCTGCCCCGCATCCCATCTGCACTTCACGATCCAGGTCCACGTTCTTGGTAATCGCCTTGCCTTCGATATGTTCCAACACCTTGTTCAGCTTCATCTATGCCTCCACACCTCAAACCGGCGACGATTTCCCCTTTTCCGCCGCGTCGACCGACTGCCAGAACAGTTCCATCACGTCGATCGCGCGCACGCGGATCTTGTGCCGCCGGGCGCCCTCCTGCAGCGTGCGTTTGCACTGCTGGCAGGCGGAAGCGACATAGGCCGCCCCGGTCTCTGCGACCTGGGCCAGGCGGCGTCCCGCCACGCCGATGGAGACGGTGGGGTCTGCGATCTCGACGTCGCCGCCTCCGCCGCAGCAAAGGGCGTTTTCCCGGCTGGCCGCCATCTCGCGGAACTCGAGGCCGGGGATGCGCGCCAGCAGCTCGCGGGGCGGATCGTACACGCCGCTCTTGCGTCCCAGGTCGCAGGGGTCGTGGTAGGTCACGCTCTCCTCCACCGGCCCGAGCGCCAGCTTGTCTGCCGCCAACAGCTCGACCGCAAACTCGGTCGCATGTTGAAACTCGATCCCCGTGACGTCCGCCCATTGGGGATAGAGATGGCTCCAGGCGTAATAGCAGGAAGGGCAGGTAAAGATCACCCGCTGCGCCCCAATTCGCCGCACCTGCCGCACGTTGTGCCGGGCGATCTCGGCCATGCGCTCCCCCATGCCGGCGACGTAGAGAGGATAGCCACAGCACCATTCATCCTCTCCCAGGACGGTGAATTCGACCTCGGCCCGTTCCAGGACTTGTACCACCGCCTGGGGGATGCTATAGACGCGGGGATAGAAAGAGCTGACGCAGCCGACGAAATAGACCACCTGGGCCCGGCGGCGGCGCGGCTTGACCCCGCGGGGAATTTGCGGCAGGTTCTCGCTCCAAATCTGGCGCGTGGCGTTGTTATCGCCCGAGATGTTGTAATGGCTCGTGACCGTCTCGCCCAGCATCTGCAGGCCAGCGGGGACATTGATTCCTTTTTGCGTGGCATACTCTTTCAGCGCCACCATCGTGTCCGTCAGCGAGATGCCGCGCGGGCAGCGGACCTGGCAGGATTTGCAGACGGTACAGAGCCAAAAGGTCTGGCTCTGCAAGACCTCTTCTTCCAACCCCAGCCGCAGCATCTGCCAAAGCTGGCGTGGGGTATAGTCCATCGCGTAGGCGGTCGGGCAGGTGGCCGTACACGTACCGCACTGCATGCAGGTCAGCAACTTTTCCCAGTCTGGCGTTACCCGTTCCGCCATCTGGGGATCGAAAACCGCTGCGTCGAGAGGTTTTGAACTCATTCTCACTTCTCCCTGTCCGCCATCCATTCGCGTAATCGCTCAGGCTGTGGGCGGCCAGCCTGCAAGTTGAGCTGGACACCCACCTGAACGCTTGCCCGGTCGCAAAGAGGGCCGCCGCGACTCCATCAAGAGTATACTCAATTCGAGTTTGGGCACAAATCGCCAGCGCCGAGCAACTACCAGCTTTTCATCATACCAGCTTTTTCCCCATCTCTCAAGTGTCGGTAGGCACAGGTGGAAGGTGATAAAGGTAACGCGTTCACGGCGATTCGACTAGAGGTGAATCGGGCTCCCGAACAGTCCGTGCGCTGCCTCTGCCAGCGCTTCGCCCAAGGTGGGGTGCGCGTGGATGGAGCGCGCGATCGCTGCCGGGGAGAGGCCGGCGCTGCGCGCCAGGATCAGTTCCGGCAGCAGCTCGGTGACCTCCGGGCCGACCAGGTGCCCGCCCAGCAGGCGCTCTGTGGCGCCGTCGGCGACGAGCTTGACAAAGCCTCGATTGTCGTCCAGCGCCAGGGCTTTGCCGTTGGGGAGAAAGGGAAACGTCCCTACCCGGACGTCGTAACCCTGCTCCCGGGCCTGGGCTTCTGTGAGGCCGAAACTGGCGGCCTGGGGCTGGCAGTAGGTGCAGCGCGGGATAGCGTCGTAATCCAGTGGGGGCGGGGCCAGCCCGGCGATTCGCTCGGCGGCGACGATGCCCTGGGCGGAAGCGACGTGGGCCAGGGGCAGCTTGCCGGTCACGTCGCCGATGGCCCAGATGCCGGGCACGGTAGTGCGCATCGCCTCATCGACGACCACCCAACCCTGTCGCAGTTCGACTCCCACTTCTTCCAACCCCATGTCGGCGCTGTTGGGGCGCACGCCAATGGCGACGAGGGTTTTGTCCGCCGCCAGTGTCTCTTGCTGCCCACTGCTTCCCTGCACCTGCACCGTCACGCCGTCTGCCGACGGGTGCACGCTCACGACGCGGGTCGCGGTCAGGGCGCGCACCTTGTAGCGCCGGAAGGCTTTTTCGATCTCGGCACTGACCTGTTCGTCCTCCAGGGGCAGGAGGCGCGGCGTCATCTCGACGACGGTGACGGCGACGCCGTAGGTCTGCCAGAGATAGGCGAACTCGACGCCGATGGGGCCAGCCCCGACGATGACCGCCGACTGGGGCAGCTCCCGCATCTCCAGGGCGTGACGGGCAGTGATGACCCGTTCCCCGTCCACCTCGACGCCGGGGATTGCCCGTGCCTGGCTGCCGGTGGCGACGATCACGTGCCCGGCCTGCAGCGCGATCGACTGGCCGTCGTTCAGCGCGACCTGCACCGTGTCGGGCCCGGTCAGGCGGCCGGTTCCTTCCAGCACTTGGACGTCGTTCTTTTTCATCAATGCCGCCACCCCCTTCACCAGGCGGTCGGCGACGCGGCGGCTGCGCTGCACCGCCGCCCCGTAATCGGCCTGGACGCTCTCCAGCGTAAAGCCAAAGGATTTGCCCTCGTTCAGCAGAGAGATGACCTCGGCATTGCGCAGGAGCGACTTGGTGGGGATGCAGCCCCAGTTCAGGCAGACCCCGCCCA
This sequence comes from Anaerolineae bacterium, assembly GCA_016931695.1. Lineage (GTDB taxonomy): Bacteria > Chloroflexota > Anaerolineae > B4-G1 > DUEL01 > JAFGEI01. The sequence continues at coordinate 10,144 of JAFGEI010000006.1, forward strand.
GGTGTTCCTGCTCGACGAGGGTCACGCCCAGGCCCAACTGGGCGGCGCGGATTGCGGCGACGTACCCGCCCGGCCCCCCGCCGATGATGATCAGGTCGCGTTTTTCGTTCATTATTTACTCGTCTCCCATTAATGTTGTTGAGAATTTTGATAGTCTCAGTAGATCCAAAATCTGGCCGCAGAGACACATCTGGTTGTCGAAATTGTATGGATGTCATTCTGAGCAGCCTGCCCCGGG
>JAFGEI010000167.1 GCA_016931695.1 Anaerolineae bacterium
CAGGCGGCTTCGCCGCCTGCGAAACCCCCCTTTTCCCCTTCTCCCACTGCAGTAGAGCATCCAATGTTGAAATGTGCCATTGTCGAGCTACCGATTTACCCGTAACGTTGCTGGTAGTATAGCAGAGGTAGATAAAGATATGATGAAGGCGGCGTTAAAAACTCGTGCCGTTTGTGACTGGCACCAACGCCAAAATTTGTGCCATCAACTCTGGATCGTCCCGCATCAGCCCGGCTTGCGGCAACCGTCGGACCAGCTCCGCCCAGTCCGGGTTGATCGCCAAGACCTGCGCCAAGATCGAGCGTGCTTCTTCCATCCGGCCCAGATCGGCCAAGGCGACAGCGTGCCAAAATGGCAGCTCCTCGACGTCGGGAGCCATCTCTGCCGCCGTGCGATATTCCTGCAGCGCACCCTCGACGTCCCCCTCCCCCAACCGTTCGTCCCCTCGATTCATATGTCGGTAGGCTCGATGGAGGTGGACCAGCCGCCGCAGTTCCTGAATTGGCGTAGGGTGATCCTCCACCCGCAAATCCATCACCCGGTCAGCCCAGGGGCGCCCAGTAGAAGTCGCTTCCACGATCAGTATGCTGGCACTCTGTCTCCCCCGGATGTCGCCGCCCTCCCCTTGTCCCGCTTCGAGGGCGACCAGCAAGCGCTCCGCCAGGTCCCCCTCCGCCCTGCGGTAGGCCTCGGCCATCGCCGGCCATACCGCTGTCTCTTTCATCATGTTTGCCTGCACAGAGAATCCATCTCCCACCTCGTGCCCCGCCTCGGCGATACACCGGGCGCCGGTGTGGGCGGCTGTCTTTCCGGCGGCATCCACCATTGCTACCTGGCGGATATCCTGCCCCTCGTCGGCGGCGAGCAGCGCCGCCAGCGCTTCCGGCGCCGCTTTGCCGGCCCGCATCAACACCAGCCCCAACGGGCCGTAGCTGACCTCTACCATGGCCTGGGTTGCCACCGCGCCAACCCCCGCCTCCGCCCAGGCCACGAGCGAGCCGACGGAGAACCAATGGGATTGCACAGCTACCCCCAGGCGACCCGTGCCCAGATCCCGAGCGACGATGGAAAAAGTATGGGCCATGGGGAATCTTGTTCGATTTTTATTGCCGTTCATAAATGATCTCCCGATTTTCAGTGTCATGGGCCAGATTTCTTTGCCAGCGGCCAGCTGGCAACGGCAATGCCGAGCAGGACCATCGCGCCGCCCGCCGCCGCCAGCCAGGTCGGCGATTCATCCAGGATCCACCACACCAACAGCGCCGAGCCGATCGGTTCGCCCAGCGCGGCCAGCGTCACATACGTCGCCGGCAGGTGACGCAGCGCCCAGTTGAGGGAAGAGTGGCCGACGATCTGCGGCCCCACGGCCATCAGCAGCAACCACAGCCAGGTCATTGGCGGATGGCCCACCATCTGCGTGCGGCTGCACAGCGCAACAGCCACCAGCGCCACCGCCGCCACGCCATAGACAGGGAAAACATAGCCCAGCAACGAGAGACGAGCCCGCAGCCGCTGGCCGATCAAAAAATACCCTGCCCCTGCTATGGCACCAACCAGGGCGAGAAAATCGCCGGCGAAACGGTGCGTCCCCGCCCCCAGGTCACCCAGGCCGATCACGGCAGAGCCGAAAACCGCAATTGCCATCCCGGTCAACATCGAGCGGGTCGGCTTCTCTTTCAAGAGCAGGTAGGACAGCAGCCCGACAAAGAGCGGGTTGGTCGATACCAGCGCCACCGACGCCGCCACCGACGTCAATGCCAAAGAAGATATCCAGGAAGCAAAGTGAATCGCCAATAGAACGCCCGACCCCACGGCCAGCAGCCATTCCCGGCCGGTCAGGCTGCCCAGTTCCCGCCACCGCAGCGCCAGGGCAAAGGGGGCCAGGATCAGCGAGGCCAGCGCCAGCCGCCAGGCCGCCACAGCCAGGGAAGACATCTCCCCTTGAGCCAGGCGGATAAAAGTGGCAGCAGTCGAGACCGCCAGCACGCCCATCACCAGCCCCAGGTGGGGAGAAGGATACGCGCGGGATTGTTTCATCGGCAGGTTCTTGACAAAACCTCAAAACCCATTACAATCTGTAAAATTCTACCTCGACAATGGCATATTCAACATTGGATGCTCTACCGCAGCGGGGGAAGGGAAAAAGGGGGTTTCGCAGGCGGCTTCGCCGCCTGCGCGCCCCCCCCTTTTTCCCCTTCCCCGTGCTTGGCAGAGCAATCTGCTGAAATGCGCCATGGTCGAACTATAATCCCAAGGAGGCAAAGAAATGGCTTACGTCATCACCAGCAAGTGCGAGCGAGCCGGAGAGTGCGCCCTGGTCTGCCCTGTAGAAGCAATTCACTTTGTGGAAGACGATCCGGACTGGCCCACCTACTATATCAACCCCGAGGACTGTATCGAGTGTGGGGCCTGCGAGGCGGAATGCCCCCACGACGCAATTTTCCACCAAGACGAGGTGCCGGAAGAGTGGCAGGAAGACATCGCCAAAAACCAGGAATACTATACAACCGGTCCTGGACAGGACCAGCTGTAGACAAGTTTTCCCCGTACCACGGACAACACTGCAGCCAGACCTCTCGCAGGATCGAGGCCTGCGAGAGGTCTGCTGTGGGGAAAAGCAGCAATCAGCGCACGTAGATGGGACCGCTGAAAATCCATCCTCGGCGCTGACCGCAAAAGAACCGGTACACCTCGGCCCGGTATATGCCCGCTTCGGCACTCGTAAAGCGCAGCAATGTGCCCCGAGAGCGGGCGACGAGCTGGCCATCCCGCAGCAGGCGGATATCACCCGCCGTGGGCGCCTCGACCTCAAAGACGGTGGCCCCGGTGCGGACCAGTTCGTCTCCCAGCGTCGCCTCGTTGGCCAGGCTACGCGCCTGGAACCGGAATCCCCGCGTCGACGCAATGCGATCGTAGCCCACCCAGGTCCGTCCGTCGCGCAGGGCGTGATAGATGAGCTGCTTGTCCCCTGCCAGGTCCCCCTGCAAGGGCCGCTCGATCAACAGGTGGGTGTTGACCCACCGGAAAAGCTCTCGATAGGGAAAAAGGCAGCGCCGGAACGGCCCCATGCGATAGGTCCGAGCGTGGGCATCCGCTCCAGCAATGGGAGTGACTTTTTGCCCTGCTGCTAGCAGCTCGTCCCACTTGCGCAGGGTGGCGCGATAGGGCCCCTGGATTCCCAGCGCTGGAAAGTAGGCATAGAACAATGCCGCCGGCCGGCTCCACAACAGCCCCTTGAACTCGGACATTGCATTCCACAGTTCCAGGCCCAGGTATCCCGTCACGCTCCAATCTTCCCATGGAATAGCGGCCAGGTGGGAGCCCAATGGGCTGCTGCGCTCAAAGGGATGGGCCAGGAAACAGAGCCCGCCGCGCCGGTTGGCCTCATCGACCAGTTCTTGGGGCTCGGCCGCGTAAGGGGCCATCTCCGCTTCCGCCCCATAGACCAGCAGGTGACTGGCGCCTGGGCGGCGGCGAACGTGATGGACTTCTTCTCCAACCAGCAGCAAGGCGTCGTCATAGTAGCCCTCCACCCCGTCGACCCAGATGTTGTGGTCCGTGGCCACGACAAAATCCAGGCCGGCCTGGGCAGCGGCCCTTGCTATCTTCCGGTGCGATCCCGTTCCATCAGAATAGACAGTATGGACGTGCAAATTGCCGGTCAGTTCGTAAAAGCGCTTCACGAAAGCAATCATACTCCAGCGCAGGGGGGTTGTCAAGCAGCGGGTGCCGGGAGGGTGCACTTTGCTTTTACTACTGCACCAAGCCCCCGGCCCAGGGGGGGTAATGCACCCAGACAGCTTGCACGTTTGTCAAAGGCGTGGTATAGTAACGATAACCCTGCTGTGTTCGTGATCGCCGGGCTGGGTTTTGAGCCAACACTTAATAAGACGGGGGCTGACTCTTCAGGCGGGAATGCGATAGCCTTCGGGCAAGGCAGACCCTCTGAGCAGGCCTCCACCTGCGAATGCAGGTTCAAAACGAGGCGGCACACGGCATGGCGGGGGCCCTTTTTGCCTCTTGCCGATTTTCCGGCTCAGCTATGGATCGCCCATCTCGGCGCGATAGGCCACAGCAACCTGCCGGTGAACGGGGATTCGTCCCAGAAAAGAGTGGCGCAGTTCCGCCGTTGCGATCCGGCTCGCCTGGCGCTGCAGGGTCTGCCAGGCACAGTTCAACATCCGCCGCGCCTCTACCGGTTCTCCCAACCATTGCAGGATGCGATAGCAGGTAAACCCTGCTTCCACGCACTCTCTTTCCGCTCCCTCGACCGGAAAAAGCAAAGACGTGATCTCGTCAACGATCTGGCGCGCAGAATTCGGGTCTCGTTTCTGCCAGTGCAGCTCCCCCAACTCGGCCAGCGTCAGCAAGAGACAGTCGATCTGCTTGATCTCGCGGCGGATGCGCGCGGCCTCTTCCAGCTTTTCCTGTGCCTCGTCCAGGCCCCCACGGTGCCGCAGCACCATCCCCAGCGAGTGCAGCAGCCAGCCCGACGGCTCGGGGCCCAGGTCAGGATAACCGAGGGCCATCGCCTCACGGCCCAGCCGTTCTGCCTCTACCAGTTCGCCCCCCTGGACAACAATGATCTCGGCCATCCGCGAGCGGTAATAAGCCCGGCCAAAGAGGTTATTGGCCCGCTCGGCCAATTCGAGAGCCTGCTGCAGGTACTCCAATCCCCGCTCCAGGTAGCCGGCACCGTGCCAGGTAGCAGCCAGAACGGACAAGACAGCCTGTTCGGTGCTGCGGTTCCCGATCTGCTGGGACATGGTGAGAGCCTGATCGAGGTACTCGATCGATCGGTCGAGATACTTGGTCATCTCGTACACGACGCCCAGGTTTTTGAGCATCTGGGCCTCGGCCACCTTGTCATGATGGGCGCGCGCTATCTCCAGACCTTGCTCCCAATAGCTGCGACACTCTTGGTAATCCCCTTCATCGTAAGCTATCCAGCCCAAATAGTTGCAGGAACGAATTTTTTCCGTCCAGCCATCCTCACCCGCATCCTCAACCACCTGGCGGTGCGCAGCCTTGCCCAGTTCGTACTCGCCCTCAGAGAAATGAACCTCGCCACGATGCGCGATTGCAGCGAGCAAGCCCACCCGGTCATCGTGCTGGCGCGCCAGGCGGATCGCTTGCTCGTACAAAGAGGCCGCCAGGTCTCGGCGCTTGTGGTAATCCTCGATTTGACCACGGATAATCAGGCTCTGCACCTGGCGGGGGGGGTCTAGTTTCTCGGCCAGAGCAGCGATGACCGGCACTTCGGCGTTGCGGCGTTCATATTCCTGAATCATCCCCAACTGCTCGAAGCGGCTGCACCGCAGATCGAACTCGGTCGCAGGGTCTGCCAGCTGGTGCAGATGGATCAGCTCGATCGCCCGGCTGTAAAAATCGACCGCGTCCCGCGCCGCGTACTGGCGGACTGCCAGCTTGGCGGCCATGCACAGGCAGTCGAACTCGCGCGCGGCAAGCCTGGCGCGGCGGCAGTGAAAGGCCAGGACGGGATACCAGCTCTCCAGCTCAGCGGCGTACGCCTGCTCCAGGTAATTCGCCGTGCGCTCGTGGAGCATGCGCCGGTTGGCAAAGGAAAGCGTACCATAGGCCACTTCCTGGGTCAGGGTGTGCTTGAAGAGATATTCGAGCTCCGGATCGGGCCTGTCAAGCTGCAGCAAGTCGTGGTCAGCCAGTCGGGCCAGGTTTCGTCGCAACAAGTCCTCGCGAATCTCGCCGGGATAGATCGCCAGCAGCCAGCCAGCGCGAAACAGGCGGCCGATGACGCTGGCCACGCGCAGGGTCATCTTTTCCGCCTCGGCCAGCTGGTCGATGCGGCTGGTGATCAGCGTTTGGAGCGACGAAGGAACCTGGATCGCCGCCAGGGCGTCCGGATCGTCCAGGTCGAGGGCCTGGTTCTGCAGCAGGTTGATAAACTCTTCGATAAAGAAGGGATTGCCCTGGGCGCGCTGCTCCAGCTGCTCGACGACGTTTGGCGGCAACTCGCGCCCGGCAAGCTTGAGGCGCACCAGCTCGCCGCTTTCCTGGGCGGTAAAGGGTGCCAGACGAAACTCGGTGAAAGCGTGCGCGGGAGGCGGAGACCAGAGCGACGGGGTCTGTTCGATCTCGGGCGGGCGGTAGACGGTAAGCAGGAAGAGCGGGCGGTCGCGAACAACCTGGACGATGTAGCGGGTCAACTCGCGGGACAGTTCGTCCAACCAGTGAGCGTCCTCCAGCACCAGGAGCAGCGTCTCGTGGGCAAGGTGGCGCAGCAGGTCCCCTAGCAGGGCAAAGAGGCTCTCCCGGCGCAAGTTGGCGTCGAGCGAGGCGGTGATCTCGTTGTCAGGGACGTCAAAGCCCAGCAGGTCGCCGAGGAGGGGCAGGCGCAGCGGCAAGTCGGGGTGGACGGCAGCAAGGGCGTGCCGCGCGGCAGCGATCTGTTCCTCCCGCTCATGGCCCTCCGCGATACCCAGCAGTCTGCGGACGATGGGGCGCCAGGCCAGGTAAGGGGTGGTCGTGCCGTGGCTGACCCCGTGCCCAGCAAAAACAGCAAACCCCTTCGCCAGGGCCAAGCCGATGATTCCGGCGGCGAGACGGCTTTTGCCCATTCCTGCCTCGGCGGTCAGGCCGACGACGTGAGCGCGCCGGTCCCGCCGGACCTGGGCGAGAATCTCTTCGATGGCCGACAGCTCTTCCCGCCGGCCGACCATTGGCAGCTGGTATTGCACCTCCAGCAGCCGGGGGGAGCGGCTGGAAGGGGGAGCGACCAGTTCCCAGGCGGTAACCGGCGCGGCCCGGCCCTTGATTGCGAAGGGCGGCAGCGGGCGCCAGGTACCCTGCTGGGAGACAGCCTGGTACGTCGTTTCGGAGACGAGTATCTGGCCCGGCGCGGCGGCCTGCATCAGCCGTGCCGCCAGGTTGATGCCGTCACCGATCACCGTGTAGCTCTGCCGCCGGGCAGAGCCAATGTTGCCGGCAAAGAGCCGCCCAGAGCTGACGCCGATTTGCTGGCTGATGATGCCCTCAAAGTCCGCCGTCAGCTCGCGGAAGGCGTGCGCGCAAAGCAGCGCCCGCTCCTCGCCGTCCTCGTGGGCGATGGGCGCGCCAAAGAGGACAATGATCTCGCTCCCCTTGTCCCCGACAAAGACCTGGTGCAGGTAGCCGTCAAAGCGGTTGACGACCTCGATGCACCGGCTGACATAGCTGTCGAGCTGCAACATGGCGTCGGCGGCGGTATAGTCGATGCCCGCAAAGCCGGCGAAAACGATCGTGACCCGCCGGTGCTCGTTGACAAAGTCCGTGCTGCCGGCAAGCAGGCGATCATAGATCGGGAGGGGAAGAAACGGGCGCAGGGCCCGCATCGCGCCATCGGGATCGGAAGCGGCAGGAACAGCGGGAAGCGGGCAATATGGAGCCGCCTTGCGCAGTCGTTCCAGGCGCGCATAGCCCCCCTCAAGAGGAGAGAGGTCCGCGACGCTGGGGGGCAGGCAGGCCAGGAAAGTGGCGTGCAAGATAATCTCCCCAGGCCGGGCGTGGGACTGGGCGCTGCCGGCCTGGCTGAGCGGGGGTCCGGCAAAGACGAACTCGGCCCGCCGCTGGGTTCCGACGACCGCCTGGAGGATCGTGCCAGCGGCGAGGCCGAACTTCATCTGGATAGAAAGGGCGCCCGCCGGGGTCTGAAAGGCAGGGGTTTGGACGATCTGGTCGTGCAAATCGACCGCGCAGGCCAGGGCACGATGCGCGGCGTCGTCGCCGCTGAACAGGGTCGTGAAAGCGTCACCGGCAAACTTGCCCACCACGCCCCCGCGCCAATGCGCCCGCTCGATCAGCGGGGCAAAGGTCGCGTTGAGGATGCGGGTCAGTTCCTCCGCGCCCTGCAGGCCAACCTGGCCCAGCGCCTCGGCGATGGGGGTGAAACCGACCACGTCGGCAAAGAGAACCACCACCTCCTGGCGATCGCCCTGGCCCAGCAGGGAATGCTCCGGCGCGGTCAGGACCCGTGCCGCCAGGGGATGGGGCAAATAGCTGCTGAGAATGGGCAAAATCGACATGGCATGGAATTCATTGTAGCACGGGGTGATACGAGTCCCTTTCCAGGGACCGACACCTTGGCACGTCAGGTCTGGCGTCTGAGCTAGCCTTGCGATCTGCGGTTCAAAGGAACCTGAACGGTATCAACCGAACCCAAACTCATTGTACGAGAAGGAATCGAAATGTCAAATCGAACCCTTCCGGTTTTTGGTGCCGTCTGGTATAATGAGGTCAGTTCAAGAGCAAGGAGTCACACAATGAACTGGTATGATCGCATAACGATAAACCCAGAGATTCTCACAGGGAAACCTGTTGTGAAAGGCACACGCCTCGCTGTCGAATTCATCATCGATCTCCTAGCACAAGGCTGGACAGAAGAAGAGATCCTGCTCAATTACCCTGGCCTGACACAGCAAGACATCCGTGCCTGCCTGATCTATGCCAGCAACACCCTAAAAGCCGAGCGCGTCTATCCTCTGATCCCAGCCGAGGCATAGGGCTATGAGAATCCTGGCCAATGAGAACTTTCCCGGCGACGCGATATCCGCTTTGCGCGAACGGGGACATGACATAGCCTGGGTGCGCTCCGACGCACCAGGCAGCAGCGATGCAGAGGTCCTCGCTCGCGCCCAAGCTGAAGAACGAATCTTGATTGACTCTTCTGAAATAACGCTACATTCGACAGGCCACAACCGGCCGCAGGAGGCACAGAGAGCAAAACCGAGCCGCTAATCGCGTTC
>JAFGEI010000168.1 GCA_016931695.1 Anaerolineae bacterium
CGAGCGTCGCGGGGATGTGTTTGTGTTCGATGCCCAGTTCTTGCATTGACATCGCGGACCCTCCTCATCTGCTGGCCACGAGGTGGTCAAAGGCAACGTGATCGCGGCTTCGCAGGCGTCTGCATCGGACCGTGCAGGCCCAGGGGGGTGTCCTCCACCTCCAGGGTGCCTGGCCCAGCCCCCTTCCTCAACCTCATCCCTTGCTTGCCAAGTCCATTGTAGCAGGTGCCCACGCCCCTGTAATACCCCCAAAGGGCTATGGAGGGGATATTCTGCTACCTGCTCCCGTGCACAGTAACCGTCCCCTCCTCCACGGTAATCGTCATATCCAGCCCATCGCCATGGAAGGTCATCCGGATGGTGATGCGGGCCTGGTCCACGGCCATGTACTGGACCAGATCCAGCACAAAGGTATCCGCGCTCTCCCAGGAGCCTACGCCGCCGATGAGGACCGGGCCAATGGGGGACGGGACAACCCGTATGCGCGGGACGCCGTCCAGCCCGATGGTCAGGGTAATGCTCTGCTCCTCCACGTCGATGTTCTCACCGCCTATGTAGAAGACGGCCTCGGCCCCGCCCGGGAAGGAGAGACTCACCACCTCCCAGCCGATTTCCTCCTCCATCAGGGTGTAGCGCTGGCCCGAAATCTCGCGCGCGATGTCCGGCAGCGGCGGCACCGGCTGGGGCTCGATCGCACCATCGGCCGCGGAGAGGCTCGCCTGCAGCGCCTCCACCCCCGCGGGGTTCTCCGGCAGCGGGGTGTTCGCCCGCGTCGCCGGCGCCAGGAACGAGGAGGCCAGCACGTGTATCTGGAAGCCGTCTTCCTCCAGCAGCCCGCCGGTCGGCACCAGCACCATGTCCGCCGCCGGCACGACGATCAGCCACTGGGAAAGCGGGGCGTAGGTGAAATAGCCCTGCGGATCGGTGTGCCAGAGGTAGCCATAGCCCGCCTGTTGGTCAAAGGTCACCTGCCACTGGGTGGCGGCGGCGATCCAGTCGGCGGAGACAACCTGCTGGCCGTCCCACTCTCCTCCGCGCAGGTAGAGCAGGCCCAGCTTGGCCGTGTCGGCGGCGTCCATCTGCAGGCCGGCCCAGCCCTGGTTCACCCCCTGGGGGTCGGCAGCCCAGGCAACGTCGGGAATGCCCAGCGGCGCGAACAGGCGCTCCCGGGCATAGTCGATCGCCGGCAGTCCCGTGGCCTGCTGCAAGATGGCCGCGACCAGGTGGGCGTTGACCTCGCAGGGATTGTACGTCGTCCCCGGGTCGGCCGCCATCGGCAGGTCGAGGACGTACTGCACCCAATCGTCACGGGCCTGCATCTCGACCATGGTGCCCAGCGGCTGGCACTCCAGCCCCGAGCGCATCGTCAGCAGGTCCTCCAGCGTCAGCGCCTTCTTGCGCGCGTCCATGTGGGCGATCGTCCGGTCGGGAAAAAAGTTCACCACCGGCTCGTCCACGCTGGGAATTGCGCCCTGGTCGATGGCGATGCCGACGAGCGTGCTGAGAAATCCGGTGGTGGTCGACTCTCGTGCAAACGGCTCGGCCGGCAGTTCGCGGGCAAAGGCGGCGTCCACAACCACGTACCCCTGGCGGACCAGCAGCCAGCGGTGCAGGAGCATGTCCTGACAGGCCAGGTAATCCACCGCCCGGGCCAGCGTCGGCGAGTCCATCCCCACCTGCTCGGGGGCAGCGCGCTGCCAGTCCGTCGTCGGCCAGTAAGACGGGAGCGGCTCGCCCACCAGGCCGGCGGTCGGCAGGACCGGCGCCGCCAGGGCAAAGCGAAAGACCTTTTCCTGGCCCACGGCCAGCACGCCCGATTTGGCCACGATGAGCCCCGCACCGGTGTCGTACCAACCGCTCGCCGCGGCGTCAAGGGCGGACTGGCTGTCGAGCCGGGGCAGCGCAGTGCCGTTCAGCGTGACGCCGCCGGCCGCGAACCCCTCCACGTACAGTCGGACGACGTTATCCCGCTGACCCGGCGCGCCGGCGTAGGTCCCGCTCGCCGCGGCGATGGTGACGGCGACCTCCTGGCCGGTCTGCTGCTGGGAGAGGCGCGTCGTGCGGACCTCACCCTGCTGGTAGGCAATCGTCGTGCCGTCGTCCTCGTAGAGGGTGAACGCGGTCGGCTCGGCGCCGGCATAGACGCGGACGATCAGCTCGTCGCGGGTGGTGCCGTCGAGGCGCCGGCCAAAGACGTTCATCGTCTGCTCGTCGACATACATCGTCGGGATGATGGCCCCGGCCCGGGCAAACATGGGCAGATGGAGAATGCCTTCGGGATAGAGCGGGAAGGGGCCGAATTCCTGCCCCGTGCTCTCGTAGCGCTGCCCGGTGTGGGTATCGAACCATGGGCCCGCCGGCAGGTAGACGGTCCGCTCGAATTGGTTGGCCGTGGAGGCGGTGGCGACGAGCAGGTCGCGCCCGAGCAGCTTCTCGCTGCCCATCTCGCGCACGTTGGGGTCATCCTGGTAGTAATAGACCAGCGGCGGCACGACCGGTTCGCCATACAGATAGGCCCGGTGGGCCAGGGAGTA
>JAFGEI010000169.1 GCA_016931695.1 Anaerolineae bacterium
GCACATTTCAGTAGATTGCTCTGCCAAGCACGGGGAAGGGGGAAAAGGGGGGTTTCGCAGGCGGCGAAGCCGCCTGCGAAACCCCCCCTTTTCCTCTTCTCCCACTGCGGTAGAGCGTCCAATGTTGAAACGAGTTACTCTGTTCTGAGGAGGAAGTGAACGATGAAATGGCAAAAAATTCTTGGCCTGTTTTCCGTGCTCGCCATGCTGTTGGGCATGGGGGCCCTACAGGGCATCCCCGCCCTGGCCGGAGCACTGGAGGGAGCGACGAATCCGCGGCACGAGACGTTCCCCCTGCGGACGGCCCTTCCCGCTGCCGGAGAGCCCATCCTGTTGGGCCCCGTCGAGGCAGCCGTCTTTGACGGCGACCTGCGCGATCTGCCGCAGCTCTCTGACCGTCCCCAGTCCCCGCCGCGCGAACTGCCCGTCCGGCCGATCCCGGGTTGGGATGGTCGCGAGGCCCGCGCCGCCTGGGTCGACCCGCTGGCCCAGACCTTGGTGGGGGCGGGGCGGATGCCGGACCCGATCATGAACTTTGCTGGGCTCGACCGGAATGCCGGCGGCGGATGGACCCCGCCGGATACCAACGGAGACGTTGGCCCCAATCACTATGTCGAGGGGGTCAACATCGCTTTTGCCATTTACGACAAGTCTACCGGCGCCGAGCTGGTCGCCATGACCTTTGACGAACTCTTTGACGGCACTGGCACTCCCTGCGACAATCAAAATCGCGGCGACATTATCGTTCTCTACGACCCAATGGCCGATCGCTGGCTGCTGAGCGACTTTTCCCTGCCCTCCAGCGGGCCAGTGTACGAGTGCCTGGCCATCTCCCAGACCGGCGACCCGGTTTCGGGGGGCTGGTACTTTTATGCCCTGATCACCGACGCGGATGGCAGCCCGTGGCACGACTATCCCAAGCTGGGCGTCTGGCCCGACGCCTACTACATGACCGCCAACATGTTCGACCCCCCCGTTGGGGCCTGGATCTGGGCCCTCGACCGGGCGGCGATGTTGAACGGCGACCCGCTGAACGCCGTCCTGTTCGATCACACGGCGGTTGGCGGCTACTGGAGCCTGCTGCCGGCCAACCTGCGCGGCCCCCTGCCCCCCGCTGGGGCGCCGAACTATTTGGCGACGGTAGACTTTCCCAACGTCTTTCGCATCTGGGAGTTCCACGTCGATTGGCTCAACCCCGGCGATTCGACCCTCACCGGCCCGGTCAACCTGGCCGTTGCCGATTTCGACCTCATCTCCGAGATCCCGCAGGAACCCCCCGGCGCCATGCTGGACAGCCTGGGGGACCGGCCGATGATGCAGCTCCAGTACCGCAACTTTGGCAGCCACGAATCCATCTGGGTCAACCACACCGTCGCCAGCGGCGGAGTGGCCGGGGTGCGCTGGTACGAGATCCGCGACCCCGGCGGTTCGCCGGCCGTCTATCAGCAGGGCACCTTCCAGCCCGACGACGGCCTCTACCGCTGGATGGGCAGCCTGGCGGTCGACCAGGATGGCAACATGGCGCTGGGCTACAGCGTCTCCAGCGAGGTGACCAAGCCGGGTATTCGCTACGCCGGGCGGCTGGCTGGCGAGCCCTTGGGCTTGTTGACTCAGGGTGAGGCCGAGTTGCACCAGGGCACGGGCGTGCAGACCAGTTCCAACCGCTGGGGCGACTATAGCGCCATGACCGTCGACCCGCTCGATGACTGCACTTTCTGGTACACCCAGGAGTATTACGAGGTGAACGGTGGAAACTGGAACACCCGCATCGGCTCCTTCCGCTTTCCCTCGTGCGGCGTGCCCAAGGGGTGGATCAGCGGCCTGGTCTATGACGCCGACACGATGCAGGGCATCCCCGGCGTGATCGTCGTCGCCGAAAGCCTGACCACCACCTTTACGGCTCAGACCGATGCCAACGGTAATTACGCAATGACCTTGCCCGGCAGCACCTACGAACTCATCGCCGGCCCCCTCCCGCCGGGGTATCCCTTTTCCACCACCATTCCCGGCGTGGGGGTTACGGCGGGCGTGACGACCCTGCTGGATATTCCGCTTCTTCCCTATCCCAACCTGGTGGATGATACGACCGTCGTCGACGACAACGTGCCCGGAGGCAACGGCAATGGCTATCCCGAGCCCGGCGAGGCGGGGCTGCTTCTCTGGGAGGCGATTTCCAACACCGGTACGACCACGGCGACCAACTTGATCGCGCACCTGGTTGCGCTCTCGCCGGGGGTCACGGTCACCGTCGGCGATGCCAGCTATCCGGATATCGAGGAGGGCGGGGTGCAGTTCAACCTGGCGCCGTTCGAGTTCTCTGTCGCTCCGACGGTGCCCTGCGGCGCCCGCCTCGACTTTGTGGAGACGATTACCACTGACCAGGGGAGCTTTATCGTCCCCTTCAGCCTCTACGCCAAGGTCCCGCTTCCCCGCGAACCGCTCTTTTTTGACGATGTGGAGAGCGGCGAGGGAGACTGGGTGAGCGGCGGTTATCCCGATAACTGGGCCATCACCGCCGAGCAGGCGCACAGCCCCAGCCATGCCTGGTCCGACAGCCCCTACGGTAACTATGCCGACAACGCCAGTACCTGGCTGCGCTCGCCCATCTTTGACCTGAGTGGTCGGGCCGAGGTGGAGATCGGCTTCTGGCATCGCTACGAGATCGAGACGGGATGGGACTTTGGCTACTTTGAATACAGCCTCGACGGCGGCAACACCTGGCAGGATCCGCTGGCCGATTACACCGGGTTCCAGTACGCGTGGGTTCAGGAGGTCTTTGAAGCGCCCTTCCTCGCCGACCAGCCCAACGTCGCTTTCCGCTACCGTCTCGAAACGGATGTCTATGTCAACGAGGATGGGTGGTACATCGACGACGTGGAAGTGACTCACGAACCGTATATGTGCGTCTTTCTCCAGCCGGACGTGCCCGCGCTGATCGCGCCGCCGGACGGCACAATCACCACGACGCACGCCGTCACTTTTACCTGGCAGCCGGGCGGCGGGGGGACCTCGGAGGGGTACAACCTCGAGTTGGACGGCGTCGCCGTGACCGTCACTGAGCCATTCTCGGCGGCAGTTTTGGACGCCGGGGTGCACACCTGGCGCGTGCAGGCTTTTAACGCCGGCGGGGCCTCGGGTTATACCGATCTTTGGACGGTGGAGGTGGTCGACCCGCCGCTCACGCCAACCCTCTTGCTGCCCCCGGACGGCGCCGTGACGACGACCCACGCCGTGACCTTTACCTGGCAGCCGGGGGCGGGAGGAGCGCCGGATGGCTACAACCTGGATCTGGATGGCGCGCCGGTTACCGTTACGGTTCCCTTCTCGGCGGCGGTGTTGGAAGCCGGGGCGCACACCTGGCGGGTGCGGGCCTTTAATGCAGCGGGTTACTCGGACTATACGGCGGGCTGGACGGTGACGGTCGTCGATCCGCCAGGCATCCCCGCGCTCCTCGCCCCGCCCAGCGGCACGATCACCACCACGACGACGATCACGTTTGTCTGGGAGGCCGGGATAGGGGATGCGCCGGATGGCTATAACCTGGACGTCGACGGTGCGGTCATCACCACCACCGAACCCTTTACCGTGGCGACGCTGGCGGGCGGGCTGCACACCTGGCGGGTGCGGGCCTTTAACGCTGCCGGCTACTCGGATTACAGTGCGGCGTGGATGATCGAGATCGCCAGTTACGAGGTCTATCTGCCCGTGCTCTTGCGGGAGTAACAGTTTGTTCTTGCAGGGGCGCGGCAAGTGCCGCGCCCCTGCAAGTGGATCTGGTCAAGTATTGCCATGGAGTCAGACGTTCGAATCTTGATCGTTGACGACAGCGAACCGCTGCGCCAGTTCATCGTCCAGGCGCTTTCCGGGCAGGAGAGGATGACGGCGCAGGAAGCGAACGACGGCGCGGCAGGGTTGGAGATGATCCTGCAGGACCCGCCGGACCTGGTCCTGCTCGATTTAGAGATGCCGCGCCTGCGGGGCCTCGAGCTGCTGGATGCGCTGATCGCGCACCAGGTTGACGTGCCGGTGATCCTGATGACCTCGCACGGCTCGGAGGCGATCGCGGTCGAGGTCTTTCGTAAGGGGGTGCGGGACTATTTGATCAAGCCCTTCACCGCCGAGGAGATGTTTTCCGCCATCTCGCGGGCGCTGACCGAGGTCAACCTGCGGCGGGAAAAGGAGCAGCTGACCGAACACCTGTCGGCGTCGAACGAGCAGCTGCAGCGCCGGCTACAAGAGCTGGGCGTGCTGTACGAGATTGGTAAATCGCTCACTTCACGGCTCTCCCTCGACGAGGTGTTGGAGCGGATCATTGACGCCGTCTTTTACGTCATCGGCGCGGAGGAGGCGGCGTTGATGTTGATCGACCACGAGAGTGGTGAAACGCAGATGGCGCTGCACCGCCAGCGCGTGCCGGGAGAGCTGCAGCAGTCTTCGCAACGCAGCGCGGAGGAGCTGGCGGCTGCTGCAGCGCGCAAGGGCGACGCCACTGCCAGCGGGGCCATGCTCTATGCGCCGCTCAAGGTGGGCGACCGGGCGATCGGCTCGCTGGGGGTTGGGAACCGCGTCAGCGCCCGCCCCTTTTCCACCCACAGCCGCCGCCTGCTCAAGGCGCTGGCCGACTATGCCGCGATTGCCATCGAGAATGCCCGCCTCTACGAAGAGATCCAGCAGGCGAACCAGGCCAAGTCCGAGTTTGTGTCGATGGTCGCCCACGAGTTGCGCGCGCCGATGACGGCGATGCGGGGCTATGCCGATATGCTGGAAAGCGCCGCTTCGCTCACCGCGCCCCAGCACGAGTTTGTCGCGGCGATCCGGGCTAACGTCGACCGGATGCAGGTGCTGGTGGCCGACCTGCGGGACGTCTCGCGAATCGAGAGCGGACACCTGGAGCTGGAGAAGCGGGAGATGGGGCTGCAGGAGGCGGTGCGCGGCGCCCTCCAGACCGTGCGCGGGGAGATCGAGGCGCGGGCGCAGCAGCTGCTGATCGACGTGCCGGACGATCTGCCCAAGGTCGAAGCGGACCCGGCCCGCTTGACGCAGGTGCTGGTCAACATGCTGAGCAACGCCAACAAGTACACCCCTGAGGGCGGGCAAATTGGCTTGCGGGCGTGGGTGGAGGGGCGCTATATCCACTGCGCCGTGTCTGATACGGGGATCGGCATCTCGCCGGAGGACCAGGAAAAGCTGTTCACCAAGTTCTTCCGCTCCAAAGACCGGGCAGTGCGGGGGGTGCAGGGCACGGGCTTGGGCCTGTGCATTACCAAGAGCCTGGTCGAGCTGCACGGCGGCGAGATCGGCGTGCAGAGCGAGATGGGAAAAGGGACGACGTTCACCTTTACGTTACCGGTTTCGACTCGGTAGGGGGGTAAGGGGCGGGTCTCGGACCCGGCCTGATCATTCTCAACGGCGGGTGCCAGGCAAAGTGCCTGGCACCTTGGTTAGACTGTAGGGGCGACCGGCCGGTCGCCCCTACAGTTTTATTATGAAGGCTGGCTAGTTGTTCAGCCAGTCGAGCACCGAGTCCATCACGTTGTTGCGGTCGGTGGCGTTGTTGACGGCCTCGAAGCCGAAGGAGAAGTAGACCAGGCGGTAGGTGCCGCTGTTGTAGGCCAGGCCGCCCCAGCCGTAGGTGCTGCCCGAGTAGTCAAAGACGCCAAAGGCGCCGTTGATGGGCGAGATCTCGCTGGGGTAGCTCTGATTGCCGGCGCCGTCACCGC
>JAFGEI010000170.1 GCA_016931695.1 Anaerolineae bacterium
CCCTCGTTGCCGGCCGAGACCTCGACCAGGATCCCCGCCGCGTGCAGGGCCTGGATCTCGTCCCGGAACTGGTTCTGGCCGCCGCCCGAGTAGCCCCAGGAGTTGTTGATCGCGTCGGGGGCCAGGTCGGGATCGGGATCGGACCCGCTCAGGTCCCACGGCGCCAGGTCCCACTGGAAGCACTCGGTGAAGGTGGCGTCGCTGCCGCTGCCGCTGTTGGTCATGTTCTTGCAGTGCACCGTCTGCGCGCCGGGGGCGACGCCGATCTGGTTGGTGCCGCCGTCGTCGCCGACCATGGTGCCGGTGGTGTGGGTGCCGTGGCCGTGGCCATCGCCGGGGTCGTTGGGGTAGGTGTCGGTGGCGTCCCACCAGTTATAGTTGTGATCGACGACGGTGCAGGCCGGCGGGTCGAGGCAGCCGCGGTAGTGGCGAAAGATGGTCGAGTGGGTTTCGTCGAGGCCGGTGTCGTTGCCGGCCACGACCATGCCCTCGCCGGTGATACCCAGCGCCCAGACGTCGTCGGCGTTGATAAAGCTGATGTTGGGCTCGACCGCCGTGACCTCCTGCGGAGCAGGGTTTGTCTGCACCGGCTCGTCGAGCTGGAACTGGTGGTTGGCAGTAATGCGCTCCACGTCGGGGCGGGCGGCGATATTCAACAGCAGCGCCTCGTCGCCGCCATAGACCAGGATCTTGTTGGCGATGTAAAAGGGCTGGTATTCGACACGCTGGCGGTCGAGATAGGCGCGCAGGTCGGCCTGCGTCCGCTCGGCCACCGTGGTCAGGGCGTTAAAGACGAACCAGCCTTTTTCTTCCTTGGTCTGGAGCTGATAGGCCGGGCTGAGGTCCGCTTTTTCGCGCATCCAGACAAAGAACTCGGTCTGGCCGTTGGCCGCAATCTCATCCAAGACCAAAGGCTCGATCTCGGCCATGCTGGCCTGCTCCGGCTCGAGGGGCATGGCGCTGGCCGCGCCGAGAGGAATCTGGGCCAGGAACAGGGTCAGCAAGGTGAGAAAGGCGATTGTTTTTTGTTTGTTCATCGAAATATCTCCTTGTAAAATTTTCTAGTGACCGGGATCCAGCTTCACGATCGATCGATAACAACCTCCTAGTGTTGTAACGCTCATACTGGCAGCCTGGATAAGCAGTTACAGCAGTTCCTGACCTTGCTCCTCCCACCGCAGGCGCAGTTCCTTTGCCGCCCGCACTTCGTCCAGGCGTCGCAAGGGAGCCTGGCGGGGCGCCTGGAGGAGCAGGTCGGGGTCGCTGCGTGCTTCTTCAGCGATCTGGCGCAGCGCCGCGGCAAAGGCATCCAGCGTCTCTTTGCTCTCGGTCTCGGTCGGCTCGATCATCAGCGCCTCGTGGACGATGAGCGGGAAATAGTTGGTGGGAGGATGAAAGCCATAGTCGATCAAGCGCTTGGAAATGTCCAGCGCCCGCACGTCGGGGGCATCGGCGACCTGGCCCTCACAGACGAACTCGTGCATGCAGACCCGGTCGTACGGGATCGGGTAGACGCCCCTGACCTGGCTCAGCAAGTAGTTGGCGTTGAGCACCGCGTGTTCGGCCACGCGCCGCAGGCCTGGGGCTCCCAGCATGCGGATGTAGGTATACGCGCGCACCATGACACCGAAATGGCCGTAGAAAGCCTTGACGCGGCCGATCGACTGCGGCGGGTCGCGCCAGGCAAAGAACATCTCCCCATCGCTCGAGCGCGCCTCGTCCACAGCGACGATGGGACGAGGCAGGAAATCGACCAGCCGGGCGGACGCGCCCACCGGGCCGGAGCCGGGGCCGCCGCCGCCGTGGGGGGTGCCAAAGGTCTTGTGCAGGTTATAGTGGAGGACGTCAAACCCCAGGTCGCCGGGGCGGGCGATGCCCAGCAGGGCGTTCATATTCGCCCCGTCGCCGTACATCAGGCCGCCGTGCCGGTGGACCAGCTCCGAGATTGCGGCGACGTTTTCGTCAAAGAGGCCCAGCGTGTTGGGGTTGGTCAGCATCATGCCCACCAGGCGCGGGCCGTGTTCCTGGCAGGCGGCCTGCAGCGCCGCCATGTCGACGTTGCCCCGCCCGTCGGAGGGGATCTCGACCACGGTCATGCCGCTCATCGACGTCGTGGCGGGATTGGTGCCGTGCGCCGAATCGGGGACGAGGATGACGTTCCGCCCCGTATCGCCCTGCTGCAGGTGGTAAGCGCGCATCATGAGCACCCCGGTCAGCTCGCCGTGCGCCCCCGCTGCCGGCTGCAAGCTCACCCCGGCAAAGCCGCCAATCTCGGCCAGGAACGTCTGCAGCGAATAAATCAGGTACAGCGCCCCTTGCACCGTCTCTTCTTCCTGGTACGGGTGCAGGTGGACAAAGCCCGGCAGGCGGGCCATTTCCTCGTTGATCTTGGGATTGTACTTCATGGTGCAAGAGCCGAGCGGATAGTAGCCGATGTCGATCCCATAATTGAGCTGGGAGAGCCGGGTGTAGTGGCGCACCAGGTCCAGCTCGCTCACCTCGGGCAGCGGCAAGTCGTCCCGCAGCAGTTCCACGGGCAGCTCGGCCGGCGGTACGTCCAGCTCGGGCAGGGTCGCCGCACAGCGACCGGAGCGGGAGAGTTCAAAGATCAGCGGCGGCGTCATTCTGTCACCTCCTGCAGCGCCTCCACCAGCACGTCGATTTCCTGGCGCGGATTCATCTCGGTCACACAGAGGAGCACGTGGTCTTGCAGGTGGGGATAATCCCGCCCCAGGTCGTAGCCGCCAATGATGCCCCACTCGTCGAGCAAGTACTGGTTGATCTCTCGGACCGGGCGGGGGCAGTGAACGATAAATTCCTTAAAGAACGGTTTGTCCCGCAGCACGGCGAACCCCTCCAGCTCGTCGATGCGCCCGGCGGCATAGTGCGCGCGGTGGTAGCAGAGCTCGGCTACCTGGCGCAGCCCGCAGCGGCCCAGCGCCGCCATATAGATCGCTGCCGCCAGGACGAGCAGCCCCTGGTTGGTGCAGATGTTGGAGGTGGCGCGTTCGCGGCGGATGTGTTGTTCGCGGGTCGACAGCGTGAGCACAAAGCCGCGCTCTCCTGCCGCGTCCACCGTCTGGCCTGCCAGCCGGCCGGCCATCTTGCGCACGTGCTCCATGCGGGTGGCGAAAAAGCCCAGGTACGGGCCGCCCAGGTTCAATCCAGCGCCCATGCCCTGCCCCTCGCCGACGACGATGTCGGCGCCGAAATCGCCCGGCGGCTTGAGCAGCCCCAGGGCAATGGGGTCCGTCACGACGACCAGCAGGGCCCTGTGCTCTCGCGCCGCACCCGCCAGCCCTGGCAGGTCCTCAATCTGCCCCAGGAAATTGGGACTCTGCACGATCAGGCAGGCGGTCTCCCCGTCGACCCGATCGGCCAGTTGGGAACTGTCGGCGCCGGGGTCCTCGTCCCCGACGATCGTCAGCCCCATCCCCTGGGTGTAGGTCCGCACCACGTCGCGGTATTCCGGGTGGAGCTGGGGGGAGAGGACGACCTTGCGCCGCTTGAGACGGTGGGCATTGACGGCGGTAATGACCGCTTCAGCAGTGGCCGTCGCGCCGTCATAGTGGGAGGCATTCGAGACCTCCATCCCGGTCAGGTTGCAGATCATGGTCTGGTACTCAAAGATCGCCTGCAGCGTGCCCTGGCTGACCTCGGGCTGGTAGGGGGTGTAGGCGGTGTAGAACTCGCCGCGCCGCAGCAGGGAATCGACCACGGCGGGCACGAAATGGTGATAAGCGCCCGCCCCCAGGAAGCAGGGGCCGTCAGCAACAGAAAAGTTTGCCTCGGCCAGCGTTTCCAACTCCCACCGCGCCTCCATCTCGGAGAGGGGGAAAGGCAAATCCAGCGTGGGGAAGCGTACAGCCTCGGGTACGTCCCGGAACAACTCGTCGACAGACCGGACGCCGATCGCTTTGAGCATCGCCTGCCGGTCCTCGTTGGAATGAGGGATATATGGCATACCTGGCACCTCCGCGCCGTCGGGCGGGCGATTTTACTCCCGCTCGCTCAAATAACGGCCGTATTGTTCCGCATCCAACAGGGCGTCCACCTGGCCGGGGTCATCGATGCGAATACGGATCATCCACGCCCCATACGGGTCCTGGTTGATGAGCTCGGGCGTGTCCTCCAGTTCCTCGTTGACCGCAATGACCTCACCGGCGAGCGGCATGTAGAGCTCGGCGGTGGCCTTGACCGACTCGACCTCGCCAAAGGCTTCGTCCTGGTCAAAGGAATCCCCCACCTCCGGAAATTCGACGTAGACAATGTCGCCGAGCTGGTCCTGGGCATAGGCGGTGATGCCGACGGCGGCCTCGCCGTCCTCGACGCGAACCCATTCGTCCTCTTTTGTATATCGCAGATCTTGTGGCACAGTCATGATTTTTTACTCCTTGTAAAAGTGGTAACAGTCATCGCGTCCCTCGTCGCGTGGGAAAAGTTTCCAGGCCCGCAGCGGGCCCAATGAACCCGATACGAGCAGCTGAATCTGTTGCATCGCGTATTATACCACACCTGAAGCGCTGATTAAAGGCCCCTACCCGCGGCGGCGAGCCCGGTCAACCGCCGCCGAACAACCGCGACAGCCACTTTTTGACCCCTTTTGCGGGCACTTCCCCGCGCACCGCAGCCGTCTGGCCGTTGACAGCAACAGTGTACTGCCGTTCCTCGTCCCGATAGTGAGCGACCCAGAGGGGAACCAGGACCAATTTGAAGGATTCGACAATCAGGCGCGTCGAGCTGAGCGAAAAATCCCTGACCACGCCAAATATCTTGGCCAGGATCTCTTCCCTGGCCTGGTCCATTGCCCGGCGCCGGGCCACCAGCGAGGCATCCGCCACCGAGACCTCGTAGGTTTCGGCGGGCCAGTAGGCCAGGTAGCGCGCGTCGTAGGCGACGATCCCTGCCCGGTCAAAGCCGTCGATCTCCTGCACCACCACCAGCGGCAGCGTGCGGCTGGCCGGCACCATCAGGTCGTCCTCAAAGATCACCTTGCTGCTGGAACGGCGGACCCATCGATCCTGCACCCTTTCCAGGCACTGCCAGGGTATCTCGCCGCCGACGTCAAAGGTCCAGACGGGAAAATAGACGCCCGTCGGCGGGCCATCCAGGCGGTGTGGCAGCCCCTGCGCCGCCATCCAATTGCGGAGCGCCTTTTCCGCCTGGTCGGGCGAGACTGCAAAGGGGATGATGCCCTCGGGGGGAACCAGTTCCTGGGTTTCGACGTGCTCGACGACGTACGCCGAGTCGCAGTATGGACAGGTCGACGAGAGCAGCTTGGGCGGCAGAACAAAAGCCGCGCCACAGCCGTGACAGCGGAACGAGCGCGTCGCCACGGGCTGGCAGTGGCCTTTGGCCGTCGCCAGGGCGACGGTGAAATCCTGCTCCTCGACGAGCGCGCCGTCGTCGAGCGCCTCCATGAGCGACTGCTGCCGCTGGCAATAGCTGCAGGTGAGGGAGCGCCCGTCGGGGGTAAACGCCATCCGCCCGCCGCACTGCTGGCAGACAAAACGCCTGGCCCGAACAGATTGATCCCGCTGCTGCTTGGCAGGCTCAGGCGGGGCAACCTGGTTGGGATCGACGACCCGGTCCGGGTCCAGCCGCCCTTCGACCACCGCCAGCATGCGCCGGGCAGCGGCGTTGGCGGGGTCAAATGCCAGCACTTCTTCCAGGTGAGCGCGCTTTTCCGCGGCGTCGTCGCTGACCTCGGCCAGCCAGAGAAAGGCCTGGGCCCGCTGTTCGAACGTCGGCCCAATCGCCAGCGCCTGCTCGAGATAGCGGCGGGCTTCGTCCTTGTCCCCCGCCTTGGCAGCAGCGATGCCGCGGACGAGCAAGTCGCGTACACTGTCGGCGAACATTGACTCGTTCATTTTCCTCTTCTGAAGACGCTAATTGCAAGATCAGACGACCCGCGGCACGCGGGCCAGGATCTCGGATACGACCTCATAGTTGATCGTCCCCAGCCATGCGGCAACCTCTTCCGCGGTGATCTGGTCCTCCCCCTGCTGGCCGATGAGCACCACCTCGTCGCCAACGCGGACGTTGGGGATGTGACTGACGTTGATCATGGTCTGGTCCATGCAGATGCGGCCGACGATGGGGGCGCGATGACCGTGAATCAACACCGCTTCCCAGCGGGTCGGGGCGCGGCGGAAACCGTCGGCATAGCCAACAGGGATGACCGCGACCGTCTCCTGTTCCGCGGTCCGGTAGATGTTCCCATAGCTGATATAACTTCCCGGTGGCAGCGTCTTGACCTGGGCGATGGTCGTCTTCCAGGCCAGCGCCGGCCGGAACCCCGCCGGCAGCAGAACGTGGGGAGAAGGCTGCAGGCCGTACATCGCCAGGCCCAGCCGCACCATGGTAAAGCGAGCCTGCGGGATGCGCAGCGTGGCGGCCGAGTTGGCGCAGTGGACGTGGCGAAAGGTCACTCCCTGCTCCGCCAGCCGGTCGAGAATCCGCTGGAAGCAGGAAAGCTGCTGGTAGGTATAGTCCAGGTTCGGGTGATCGGCCACGGAAAAGTGGGTAAAGATCCCCTCTAGCTCCAGTCCCGGCAGCTCGCGCACCTGCTGGACGAAGGCAACGGTCTGCTCGGGCAGCGCCCCCAGCCGGCCCATGCCGGTATCGACCTTGACGTGGACGCGGGCGGTGCGGCGCAGGTCGGTTGCAGCGCGGCTGTAGGCCCAGGCTAAATCGGCGTCGTAGAGGGTCAGGGCCACGTCGCGCAGCAGCGCGTCGCGGGCCAGCCAGGCCGGGGTGTAGCCGAGAACAAGGATCGGGGCGTCGATGCCGCCGCTGCGCAGATGGATCGCCTCGTTGACCGAAGCGACGCCGCAGTAAGAGGCGCCGTTGTTGAGGGCGGTGCGGGCGACGGTCAGCGCGCCATGGCCGTAGGCGTCCGCCTTGAGCACCGCCAGCACATCCACCTCGCGCCCGACGATCTTTTTGATCTGCCGCACGTTGTAGGCCACCGCCTCCAGGTCGACCTCGACCCAGGTGGGGCGGGCAGGCTGGGCGATGCGCACCCGGCGCCCGTCGACCCGCTGCACCAGGCGGGCGACGTCCTTCTCGTCGGCCAAGAGAGCGGGAAGCACCTCCTCCATCCGGCTGGCGACATCCCCCTTGACCAGCACCACGTCCTGCGCCGCCAGCTGGGGGGCCAGGTAGCGCGCCACGTCGAGGGCGGTGTAGGTGACCAGAATGCGATCCGCCGGCAGGCCGGCTTCCTTCGCCGCGTCGGCGATCCAGGCCGCCCGTTCCCCCTTGGTGATCAACAGGTCGACAAAGGCCGCCGCCGCCCGGCCTACCTTGTGATGGCCCTCGACGGCGTACCCACCCAGCTGGCTCATGTCCCCCAGCACCGCGATGCGCCGGCGGGCCGGATAATCGGCCAGCGTCGCCAGGGCCTGCAGCGCCGAGGCGGGGCTGGCGCTGGCGGAACCGTCGAGCAGGAGCGACCCGCCAAGGCCGGGCAGAATGCCCATCCGGCCCGGCCCGGGACGCAGTTCCTCCACCGCGTCGAGGATGTGGCCCCACGGAACGCGATACACCAGGCCGACGGCGATGGCGGCAAGGACGGTGTACGCCTGGTGGCAGCCGAGAAGGCGGGTGCGAATCTCGGCCTTTGCCGGGTAGCCAGGGGTTCCCAAACCGCTGACGCCCGGAAAGTGCACCACGAACTGGAGCCCGTCGGGATCGGGGTGCAGGTCGGAAGCGACGATATCGGCGTCGGGACTGGTGCCGTAGGTGACGACGTAGGCGCGGGTCCGCTCGCGCATCGCGCGCACGTACGGGTCGTCATAGTTGAGGATCGCCCAACCGTTGACGGGGAGAGCTCCGACCAGGCGCCCCTTTTCTTGGGCAATCGCCTCCAGGCTGCTCAAGTAAGCCAGGTGGGCGTGGTTCACGGCAGTGACGACGGCAACGCGGGGATGGGTCAGCCCGGCCAGGCGGCCGATTTCGTCAAAGGCATTGCAGGCCAACTCGAGCACGCCGATGTCGTGTTCGGCAGACAGCGCCGCCAGGGAAATGGGGACGCCAAACCGATCGCTCAGGTCGGGCGGGTTGGAAAAGACCGCGTGCTGGGTCGCCAGAACCGCGGTCGCGGCGCGGCAGGTATCCGTTTTGCCCGTCGAGCCGGTGACGCCGACAATCTCGGTGCCGTACTTGCGCAGCACGTAGGCCGCCCAATCGGTCAGAGCCAGTTGGGTGTCGGGCACCACGATACAGGGAATGGCCGGGTCAGCGGGGGGAAACTGGCACAGGATCGCGCCCGCCCCGGCGGCGACGGCGGCGGCGATCTCGTCGTGCCCGTCCCCGCTCTCGGTCTTGACGGCGACAAAGAGCTCGCCCGCCTGGAGGCGCGCGGCATCGTAACAAAAGGCAGGAAATTCCCGCGGGTTGAACGGGCCGATTCGCTTTCCACCGGTCGCCCGTAGTAGATCATTCAGGTAAATCATGGGCCAAAGTTGTTAACTCGACAATGGCACATTGCAACATTGGATGCTCTACCGCAGTGGGGGAAGGGGAAAAAGGGGGGGGTTCGCAGGCGGCGAAGCCGCCTGCGAACCCCCCCCCTTTTTCCCCTTCCCCGTGCTTGGCAGAGCAATCTAATGAAATGTGCCATTGTCGAATTAATATCCTGCTTGTTTATTGACGATATTCAACAGGGATTCTCCGCCCACATACCTTTGCAGATTTTCGAGAAACAGATCGACCGCCCGCCTCTCCAGTTGCGGCGAACTCCACGAATTGTGCGGCGTGATGATGACGTTGGGCATGTCCCAGAGCGGGCTGTACATCGGCAGCGGCTCCTCGGCAAAGACGTCGAGGCACGCACCGCCGATTTCTCCTCCCCGCAGCGCCGCGATCAACGCCGCCTCGTCCACGACCCCGCCGCGGGCGACGTTGATCAGCCAGCCGTCGGGCTTCATCGCCGCCAGCTCGGAGCGGCCGATCATGCCCTGCGTTTCTCGGGTCAGCGGCGTGGTGACGACGACAAAATCGGACTGCGCCAACAGGTCGTGCAGCCGGGAAGCGGGAAGGACGGCGTCAGCCCACGCTGTGGGGCGAGGATGCTTGCGCAGGCCAATCACGCGCATGTCGAAAGCGCGGCAGCGGCGGGCCACCGCCGCGCCGATCCCCCCCATGCCGACGATGCCGACCGTCCGCCCGCCCAGTTCCTGCAGCGGTATCACTTCCCAGCGGTGCTCCTGCTGCTGGGCAAAAAAGCGCGGCAGATGCTTGGCCACCGCCAGCACGTAGGCCACGACGGTCTCGGCAATCTGGGGGGCAAAGATCCCCCGCGCGTTGGTCACGACGACGTCGGAGGCGATCAACTCGGGAAAGAGGACGTGCTCCACACCGGCACTGATGGTGTGGAGCCAGCGAAGGTTGGG
This sequence comes from Anaerolineae bacterium, assembly GCA_016931695.1. Taxonomy (GTDB): domain Bacteria; phylum Chloroflexota; class Anaerolineae; order B4-G1; family DUEL01; genus JAFGEI01. Next base: position 9,399 of record JAFGEI010000170.1, read on the forward strand.
GGCGCCGAGAACCAGTTGCTCCAGCACTGCGCGGTCGACGCCCCAGTGCAGGAAAATCACCTCGCCATCGCGCGGATCACTGCTGCTGTTGCCCGCCGCGTCGAGCCACGCCACCTCGTAGGCCGGCGCAATCCGCTGCACGCGGTCACGCAAGATATCACTCAGATGATCGGGCAGGAAAATTTTCAAGGGGAACCTCCCACATTGGGTGCCGGGCACTGCAAGAGTACCCGGCACCATGGTGGGCGGTACAGGACTCGAACCTGTGGCCTCTTCCTTGTAAGGGAAGCGCTCTGACCGACTGAGCTAACCGCCCAGGCATCGCCTTTGCATACCTTGACCACCTGCTTTTAATCTTACTCGTTTTTGCCAGGAAGTCAATGCCACTCGAGCATACCCGCGACACCCCGCTGCTTGACAGCCAGGTGTCCCTAGTCCATAATAGGAGTAATCACCGCCGCCCAGGCAGTTACGACGAGGAGGATACCAGAATGGCAGTCAAAGTCACATCGCGCAGCGAGGACTATTCCCGTTGGTACACCGACGTGGTCAAGATGGCCGACCTGGCCGAAAACGCTCCCGTTCGCGGCTGCATGATCATCAAGCCGTACGGTTACGCCCTGTGGGAGAACATCAAGGAAGGCCTCGACCGCCGCTTCAAAGAGACCGGGCACGTCAACGCCTATTTTCCCCTTTTCATCCCCAGGAGCTTTTTGGAGCGGGAGGCAGAGCACGTCGAGGGCTTTTCGCCCGAACTGGCTGTCGTCACCATCGGTGGTGGCAAAGAGCTGGAGGAACCCCTGATCGTGCGGCCCACCTCGGAAACGGTCATCGGTGACGCATACGCCAGGTGGGTCCAGTCCTACCGCGATCTTCCGATCCTGATCAACCAATGGGCCAACGTCGTCCGCTGGGAGATGCGCACCCGCCTGTTTCTCCGCACGACCGAGTTCCTGTGGCAAGAAGGCCACACGGCCCACGCCACCTCGGAAGAGGCGATAGCGGAAACCATGCGCATGCTCGACGTCTATGCCGACTTTGCCGTCAAAGACGCGGCCATCCCGGTGATCCAGGGCCGCAAGAGCGACAGCGAAAAGTTCGCCGGGGCGGTGGCCAGCTACACCATCGAGGCCATGATGGGCGACCGGCGGGCCCTCCAGTCCGGCACATCCCACTTTCTGGGACAGAACTTTGCCCGCGCCTTTGACATCAAGTTCCTGGACGAGAAGAACGAACTGCAGTTCGCGTGGACGACGAGTTGGGGGCTGAGCACGCGCATGGTCGGGGCGCTGGTGATGGTGCACGGCGACGACCAGGGGCTGATCCTGCCGCCGGTGCTGGCGCCCTTCCAGGTCGTCGTCGTCCCCATCTGGAAGGACGACGACCAGCGCGCGACCGTGCTGGCGGCCGTCGAGCGGGTCCGCGCCGCCCTCCAGCCGGGGGTTCGCATCAAGGTCGACGATCGGGACGAGGTCTCGCCCGGCTTCAAGTTCAACGATTGGGAGATGCGCGGCGTGCCGCTGCGGGTCGAAATCGGGCCGCGGGACGTGGCGCAGGGCCAGGTCGTGCTGGCGCGGCGGGACGTGCCGGGCCGGGAGGGCAAGTCTTTTGTGCCGGTAGACGGGTTGGCGGGCGCAGTGCCAGAGATGCTGGCGACCATCCAGGCCAACCTGTACGAGCGGGCGCTGGCCTTCCAACAAGAACACACCGCTTATCCGGAGGATTACGCGGGGCTGCGGGAAGCGGTGGCCGAGGGCTTTGCCTACGCCTGGTGGTGCGGCAGCGCCGCCTGCGAGGCCCAGGTCAAGGAGGACACCAGCGCCACCATCCGCTGCATCCCGCTGGCGCAAGGGGAGCGGGCCGGGCGGTGCGTCGTCTGCGGCGAGGCGGCGTCAGAGCGAGCCGTCTTTGGACGGGCGTACTAGGAGCAGGATCCGATGCCAGAGGCGACGTTTCACTTCCCGAGCGACTTTGTCTGGGGCTGCGCCACCGCCGCCCACCAGGTCGAGGGCCACAACAGCAACAACGACTGGTGGGCCTGGGAGCAGGTCGAGGACCACGTCGAGGACGGGCGCCGCTCCGGCCTGGCCTGCGATTGGTGGGCGCGGGCGGAGGAGGACCTGGCGCGGGCGGCGGAGTTGGGACAAACGGGGCACCGGCTGTCGGTAGAATGGTCGCGCATCGAACCGGCAGAGGGCCGCTTCGACACTGCGGCCCTGGACCGCTACCGAGAAATCCTGCGCGCGGCGCGGACGCTGGGAATCGAGCCGCTGGTGACGCTGCACCACTTTACCCTGCCGCTGTGGCTGGCCGAGATGGGAGGCTGGGAGCACCCGCGGGCAGTGCCACTCTTTGACCGCTACGTCGCCCACGTCGTGGAGGCGCTGGGCGAGTTCTGCGACTTTTGGTGCACCATCAACGAGCCCAACGTCGTCGTCAGCCTGGGGCACATTGCGGGCATCTTTCCCCCGGGGCAGCGCGGCTTTGGGGCGGCGATGAAAGCGGGCCGCAGCATGATGCGCGCCCACGCCGCCGCCTACCGGCGCATCCACGCCCTCCAACCGCCGGCGCGGGTCGGCTTTGCCCACAACATGCGCATCCTAGACCCCGCCAACCGCCGCTCGCCGCTCGACCGCTGGGCGGCCGGCTTGCAGGACCGCTTCTTCAACCAGACCTTTCTCACCGCCGTCGACCGCGGCTGGTGGCAGCTGCCGCTGGGGTTTGGGCCGGCGCTGCGGCTGCGCAAAACCCTCGACTGGGTGGGACTGAACTATTACACCCGCGACCTCGTCGCCTTCGACCGGCACCGGCCGGAGGAGATGTTTGGCCGCCGCAGCCACAAAGAGGAAGCTGAACTGCTGGACGGCGGATACGGCGAGTTTTACCCCCAGGGGATGGGGCGCTGCCTGCGGCGGCTGGCCCCGCTGGGACTGCCCATCTATATCACCGAGAACGGCATCCCCGACGACGACGACGACCAGCGACCGCGCTACCTCCTCACCCACCTCTACCAGGTCTGGGAGACAATCCAGCACAACTACCCCATCATGGGCTACTATCACTGGAGCCTGGTCGACAACTTTGAATGGGCCAAGGGGTGGACGCTGCGCTTTGGCCTGATCGAAGTGGACCCCGACAGCCAGGCCCGCACCCCGCGCCGCTCGGCCTACCTCTACCGCGACATCTGCCGGGCCAACGCCATCACCCCGGCGATGATCGACGAGTATGCGCCTGAACTGAGAGCGGAACTGCTGCCGGGATAACTGCTACCCGATAACCTCGATCCCGCCCATCCAGGGCCGCAGCACCGCCGGCACGACCACCGAACCGTCGGCCTGCTGATAGTTCTCCAGGATGGCGGCCACCACCCGCGGCAGGGCCAGCCCCGAGCCGTTGAGAGTGTGGACGAACTGGGGCCTGGCGCCGGGTTCCGGCCGGTAACGGACGTTGGCCCGCCGGCCCTGGAAATCCTCGCAGTTGCTGACGCTGCTCACCTCGAGCCACTCGCCGCAACCGGGCGCCCACAGCTCGACGTCATAGCTCTTGGCAGCGCCAAAGCCCAGATCGCCGGTGCAGAGCTCTTTGACCCGGTAGGGGATTGCCAGGCGGCGGCAGATGGTCAGCGCGTGCTCCAGCATCTCCTCCAGTGTATCGTAGCTGGCCTCGGGGAGCGCGAACTGGTACATCTCGACCTTGTCGAACTGGTGGCCGCGCTTGATGCCGCGCACGTCGCGGCCGGCGCTCATCTTTTCGCGGCGGAAGCAGGCGGTATAGGCCACGTAGCGCAGCGGCAGCGCAGCGGCGTCGAGAATCTCATCCCGGTGCAGGTTGGTCAGCGGCACCTCGGCCGTGGGGACCAGCCACAGGTCATCCTCCACGTCGTGGTAGAGGTTGTCGGCAAACTTGGGCAGTTGCCCCGCCCCGAGCAGGATTTCTTCCTTGACCACAAAGGGGAGATAGACCTCGGTATAGCTGTGCTCGCGGACGTGGACGTCGAGCATCCAGGCGATGAGCGCCCGCTGCAATCGCGCCCCGGCTCCCGCCAGGACGTAGAACCGGCTGCCCGCCAGCTTGACCCCGCGCTCGAAATCGATGATGCCCAGCTCGGGCCCCAGGTCCCAGTGGGGAATCGCCTCAAAATCGTAGTTTGGAAGCTCCTCCCCCCAAACCCGCACGACGACATTGTGCTCCTCATCCGGCCCGACCGGCGCGGAGGGATGGGGGGTGTTGGGAACGGTCAACAGCAGGGCCTCCCGTTCCTCCTCCACCTGGCGTACCTGATTCTCCAGCTCTGAAATGCGGTCGCGCACGGCGCGCATCTCGGCCGCGCGGGCCTCGCGCTGCGCGGCATCCTTCATGCGGCCGATCTCTTTCGAGACCCGGTTGCGTTCGGCCCGCAGTTCTTCCAGTTGGGTCAGGATGCCCCGCCATTGCGCGTCGACGGCCAGGATCCGGTCGATGACGCCTGGGTCCTCGGCGCGGCCGGCCAGCGCCGCCTTGACTATATCCGGGTCTTGCCGTATGCGCGTGATGTCCAGCATATCTTGCTCTCCTTGCGCTGTTCTGCAATAGGTATTGTCGGCCCGGCCGTGGCTCACTCCTTCGGCCGGAGGTGGGGATAGAGGATGACCTCGCGGATCGAGGGATGGTCGGCGAGCAACATCACCAGGCGGTCGATTCCCATTCCAAACCCGCCGTTGGGCGGCATGCCGTACATCATCGCCCGCACGTAATCCGCGTCCATCGGATGGGCCTCCTCGTCGTCCGCCTGGTACAGCCGTCCCATCTCGAGAAAGCGCTGTTCCTGGTCCAGCGGGTCGTTCAACTCGGTGAAGGCATTGCCCATCTCCAGCCCACCGATAAAGAACTCGAACCGCTCGACGTGGGTCGGGTCGTCCGGCAGCGTCTTGGCCAGCGGCGAGATATCCCGCGGGTAATCGTAGACAAAAGTCGGCTGGATCAAGGTCGGCTCGACGATGCTTCCCAGCAAGGTGTTGTCGATCAGCTTGCCCCAACTGGAGCCGGGCTCCGGCTGGCGCCCGATAGCCCGCAGGGCCTCGATCAACGCCGCCGCAGAGGGATAGGCGGCATAATCGATCTCGCAGACCTCGCGGATGACGTCGCGGAGGGTCACTCGCCGCCAGGGGGGGCTCAGGTCGATCTGGTTGCCCTGGAAAGTGATCGTCGTCGTCCCCAGCACCTCTTGCGCGACGGCGCTGACCATTTCCTCGCACAGGCCCATCACGTCCTGGTAATCGAGGTAGGCGGCATAGAACTCGAGCATGGTAAACTCGGTGTTGTGCTTGAACGAGACGCCCTCGTTGCGAAAATCGCGGCCGATCTCATAGACCCGCTCGTACCCCCCCACCAGCAACCGCTTCAGATACAGCTCGTCCGAAATGCGCAGGTAGAGGTCCTGGCGGAGCTGGTTGTGATGGGTGACAAAAGGGCGCGCGGCTGCGCCGCCGTAAAGCGGCTGGAGCACCGGCGTCTCGACCTCCAAGAAACCCCGTCGGTCGAGAAAGCGCCGCAGCGCGGACACGGTGCGCGCACGGAGGCGAAAGAGCTCGCGCACCTCGGGATTGACCGCCAGGTCGACGTAGCGCTGGCGGTATCGATCCTCGACGTCGGTGAGGGTCGAATAGCGTACCTCGCCATCTTTTGTGCGCTGCACCTTGCCCCACGGCAAGGGCGTCAGTGCCTTGGCCAACATCCGCAGCCGCTCGACGCGCACGGTGACTTCGCCCGTGCGCGTGCGCATCAAGGAGCCCCTGGCCTCGACGAAATCGCCCAGGTCGAAATCCCGCTTCAGGGCCTGGTAGCCCGTCTCCCCCAAGTCGTCCAGGCGAATCAAGAGCTGGATTTGCCCGCTGCCGTCCTCGATGTGGGCAAAAGAGGACTTGCCCATCACGCGGAGACTGCGCAGCCGGCCGGCGACGACGACCTCCGCCCCTTCTCCGCCCGCCTCGTAGGCGGCAATGGCGGCGCTGGCGGTGTGAGTCCGCTCCGTTCGTGCCGGATAGGGCTCACAGCCCCGCTCTCTCAGTCGCTCCAGTTTCTCCAGTCGCTGCTGTTCCAGATCGCTCAGCTCCATGCAAAGCTCCTTATGAAAAACGCCCGCACTCCCAACACGGGCGGACGCTTTACGCCGTCGACAATGACCAGGAAGGCAACCGCTCAGCCCGGCGCCACTGGACGCCCGCCCGGGGACAGAGACCTGGCGGTCAGTGAGTTGTTCCGTCAGGAAATATCGATGATGTGAAAAACCAGCACGCCGTCCGGAGCATTCACCTTGACGTGGTCGCCCACCTGATGCCCCATCAGGGCTTTGCCGATTGGAGATTCGTACGAGATCTTGCCCTCGGACGGGGCGGCCTCCGCCGAACCGACGATGTGGTACGTCTCTGGTGGATAATCCCCCTCGATAATCGTCACCCTGCTGCCCAGGCCGACGATCTCGGCCGAGGCGCTCTCGGGGATTATCTCGGCGCTGCCCAAGATTCTCTCCAGTTCCAGAATTCGCCCTTCCACAAAGGCCTGCTCGTTGCGCGCGTCTTCCAGCTCGGCGTTTTCCAGCAAATCCCCTTCCGTGAGGGCTTCGTGAAGCCGCAGAGCCACTTCCTGGCGACGCACCTTGCGCAGGTGGTGCAGCTCTTCTTCTAGTTTCTCGTATCCTTCGCGAGTGAGATAGACAATTTGCTCGCTCATTCCTATACAGTCTCTTTAACAGATCTCCGCAACTGTGGACCAGTTCTGCGGGCAAATGGCCTCTGCCAGAGGCCGGACATTCAATTCCAGGGGGGCATCATCGACAAGAGACACCTCCCGCCAGACACAGTCTCGTTCGGCGTAACAGAACGACTCAGGCAATCTCCCTGGACACCCTGTCCGCCGCAGGCAAGGGAGGTTGGGGATGCCGTGGGCAGCGCCCACGCCCCTCCCAACCTCCCTCCTCTTGTTGCCGCAGGAGAGCGTCCAGGCGAGCAGCCTGAGTAGTACTGGCAAACTTGCAACACAAAAACTGAGAGGAGTCCCCTCAGTTTGTCGTTGCTGGGGCTATTATAGCGCAAAAAGTTATTTTTGTAAAGCTTGTCCGCTTTGCACTCCTGTCATCTTGGTAGTAAAATGTAATCCCTTTGACCAACACCACTGGCGAGACAGCAACTGTTCGACACGTGGAAAGAAAATGATCTCAGGAATCTCTGGTGCCACAAGGGACGCACACGCCTCACCCTGGCGGGGATCGCCATCGGGGTGGCGGCCATTGCTGCCCTGGGGGCGCTGGCCCAGGGACCGCGGACGGGGTTCGACGCTATGACCCGGGGCAGCCAGGCCGACCTCGTGCTCAGCCAGGTAGACGCTTTTGTCGTCCTGCCGAGGCCGTGCTGGGCGAACTGGCCGCCGCTTTCCCTAAAGTCAACTTTGCCCTCGCTGCCGAGATTGACCCCGCTCTACCCCCCAGGGCTGTTTGCCCGGGCAATGATCGTCGCCGTGCGGGTCGGCGCCCTCGGCGGGCTCTATCCCGCCTGGCGGGAGACGCGGCTGTGCCCGATCCAGGCGCTGCGTTACAAGTCCGAGATCCTGACTTTAGGTCTCGGACCTTGTAAGGAGGAAGCATGAAGAGATTACACATCGTCCTCGTGGCCGTGCTGGCCCTGATCATCAGCGGGTGCGGTGGGGGCGCCGAGGAAACGGTTTCGGCGCCGATTGACGCCGATTACGTGCCGGTGGTCTCGGTGACCGGCAAGGTGGTCCCCGCCGTCTGGGCGACAATCAGCAGCCAGGCAGGGGGCATGGTGGTTGAACTGCTGGTGGAACCGGGCAGCGCGGTCACTGCCGACACCGTCGTCGTCCGGCTCGACCCCATCGACGCCCTGCTGGCGGTGCAGCAGGCGGAGGCAGCGGTGGCGGCCGCCCAGGCGCAACTGGCCCTGCTGCAAGCGGGCGCCCGCCCGGAAGAGATCGCCGCCGCGGAGGCCCAGGTAGCGGCCGCCGAAGCCGCGCTGGCGCAGGCCAATGCCCAGCGGGACCAGCTTTATTCCGGGGCGACCCAGGCCGAGATCGCCGCCGCCGAAGCAGCGCTGGCAGCCGCCCAGGCGGAGCAGCTGCGTGCCCGCACAGCCCACGACCAGACCATGGAATGCTACGAACTACCGGACGGCAGCGAGGTTTGTCCCGGGCTGGGCCCGCTGGAGGAGCAGGCACGCTATGCCCTCCACGCCGCCGACGAGGCAGTGGCGGCGGCCGAGGCCCACCTGGCCGCCCTGCGCGCCGGCGTGAGCAGCCAGAGCCGCTCGTCCGAGGCGGGGGTGGCCGCCGCCGAGGCCCAGCGGGACATCGCCCTGGCCCAGCTGGATCTGCTGCAGGCCGCGGCCACCGACGAGCAGCTGGCTGCGGCGGAGGCGGCAGTGGCCCAGGCCGCGGCAACGCTGGACGCCGCTCACGTCGCGCTGGAGCGCTGCCAGGTCCGCGTCCCCTTCGACGGCACCATCGGCGTGGTGCACGTGCGGGTGGGCGAGATCGTCGCGCCGGGCCAGCCGCTGGTCACCCTGGGCAACCTGGCGACACTGCGCGTCGAAACCACCGACCTGGACGAGATCGACGTCGCCCGCGTGTCGGTCGACCAGCCGGTCGCGCTCACCTTTGACGCCCTGCCGGAGCGCACCTTTTCCGGGCGCGTCACGCGTATCTCGCCCATGGCCGAGCCCGGCACCGGCGGGGTCCACTACACGGCGGTAATCGACATCGACGATCTGGCCCCCGAGATCCGCTGGGGAATGACGGCGTTCGCCGACATTGAGGTGGAACAGTAAGCGGATGATCCTCAAGAACCTTTTCCGGCGCAAAACCCGCACCCTGCTGACCGTCCTCGGCGTCTCGATCGGCGTGGCGGCAATCGTCGCCCTGGGAGCAATGTCGGAGAGCCTGCAGCGGGGCTATGGCGCCCTCGGCAGCGGCAGCGGGGCCGACCTGCTGGTCGCCCAGGCAGAATCGGTCGACATTGCCTTCAGCGCAATAGACGAGGAAATCGGCGCGGCCCTCGCCGGCATGTCGGGGGTTCGAGAGGTGGACCGGATGGTCTATACCTTCTCGTCCACTGCGGGAGTGCCCTATTTCATCGTCTTTGGCTACCAGCCCGATGGCTTTGCGATCGAGCACTTTCGCATCGTGGCCGGGGAGGGACTGCCGGAGCGGCCGGTACGGCGGGGGGGCCGGCCGCTCATCCTGGGACAGGCCATGGCGGACGACCTGGACAAGGAAGTGGGCGACACCCTGCGCCTCTACGACATCACCTTTCGCATCGTCGGCATCTATGAAACGGGCGAACCCTTTGAAGATGGCGCCGCCGTAGTCTCCCTCGAAGACGCCCAGGCCCTCTCCGGCCACCCGCGCCAGGTCAATGCTTTTCTGCTCAAGCTGCGCACCACCGACGACGTGGAGCGCGTGCAGCAGCGCATCGAGCAGCGCTTTGAGGACCTCACCGTCACCCGCTCCTCCAATTTCGCCCAGGAGCAGGAGGCAATGCTCTACATCGCCGCCTTTACCTGGTCCATCTCGCTGATCGCCGTCGTCATCGGCGGCGTCGTGGTGATGAACACGATGCTGATGAGCGTCTTTGAACGGACCAACGAGATTGGCACGCTGCGCGCGCTCGGCTGGCGCCGGCGGCAAATCCTGGCCATGGTCATGGGCGAATCCATTCTGCTCAACGGCCTGGGAGGAGTGACCGGCGTCGGCATCGGCATCGCCGTGGTCGAGCTGCTGGAAGGCGTCCCGGCGATGAACGGCCTGCTGGCGACGATCATTCCCCCGGCTTTGATCGCCCAGGGCATCGGCGTGGCGCTGGTGTTGGGGCTGCTGGGCGGCGCCTACCCCGCCTGGCGGGCCTCCCGCCTGGCGCCGGCGGAGGCCATGCGCTACGAGGGCAGCAGCGGCGGCAGCGCCGCCCAGCGGCTCAAGGTGGGGGGAACGGCGCTGCGCAACCTGATGCGCCAGCCCACCCGCACCCTGCTCACCGTGACCGGCATCGGACTGGCCATGATGGCCATGGTCAGCATCGGAGCGATGACAGAAGGGATGATCAAAGAGCTGGCCGACGTCTTTGGCGGCAGCGGGATACACCTGATCGGCATGCAGGCCGACGCCTCCATCGACCTGAGCACCATCGACGTCCGGACCGTGCGCCGCATCCAAGACGTGCCCGGCGTCGAGGCCGCCGAGGGCTTTTTGACCGGTTATACAGCGGTGGGAGACCTGCCCTTTTTCGTCGTCTTTGGCTACCAACCGCACGGATTCGCCATCCAGGATTTCCAGGTCGTCGAGGGAGCGCCGTTGACCGCCAACCGGCAGCTCCTTCTCGGCCGCGTGGCGGCGGAGAACCTGGACAAGGAAGTGGGGCAGACGCTGAGGATTTTCGACACTTCCTTCCGCATTGTCGGCATCTACGAAACAGGCATCCCCTTCGAGGAAGGCGGCGGCGTGGTCAGCCTGCGCGACGCCCAGGCGCTTTTTGGCCAGCCGCACAAGATCAGCTTCCTGGGCATCCGCCTGGAGGACCCGGCCCTGGCCGAAGCAGTGCGGCAAGAGATCGAGCGCCGCTTCCCCGAGGTCTCGGTCTCCCTGGTGAGCGAATTCGCGGAGGACAATGCCGAAATGCAGCTGATGCGCTCCAGCAGCTGGGGCATTGCCCTCCTGGCGCTGCTGGTGGGCGGCGCCGGTATGATGAACACCATGGTCATGAGCGTGTTCGAGCGCACGCGGGAAATCGGCGTGCTGCGGTCGTTGGGCTGGAGCAAGGGCCGGGTGCTGGGGATGATCTTGCGCGAATCGGTGGGGCTCAGCCTGCTCGGGGGCGCAGCTGGAATCGTCGCCGGCATTGTCGCAATCTTTTTGTTGAACCGCAACCCCATCATGGCCGGTTTTGTCGAATCCCGCTTCAGCCTGTCCCTTTTCCTGCAAACAGCAGCCACGGCCCTGGTGCTGGGAGCCATTGGGGGGATGTATCCGGCATGGCGGGCGTCCCGACTGCGCCCGGTCGAAGCACTGCGATATGAATAGTTCAAAGTCTGAGGTCCGAATTCTGGCTTTGGACTTGGTCTTGGGGCTATACTGGAGGGGGTATGGAAAAAGAGAGCATCGTCGAGACGCGCGATTTGGTAAAAGTGTACGGCGACGGGGCTCAAGTACGGGCGCTGGATGGGGTGAACTTGAGTATTGCCAGGGGCGAGTTGATCTCGGTGATGGGGCCGTCCGGATCGGGCAAATCGACCCTGCTCAACATGATCGGGGCGTTGGACCTGCCCAGCAGCGGCCAGGTATGGGTCAACGGGCAGGACCTGGGCCAGGTGCGCGCCCTGGACTCGTTCCGCGCCCGCACCGTCGGCTTTATCTTCCAGCTCCACAACCTGATCCCGACCCTCACCGCGCGCGAGAACGTCGAGGTGCCAATGATGGGACAGATTGCCGGCCGCGGGGCGCGCCGCCGCCGCGCCGAGGAACTGCTCGAGCTGGTGGGGCTGGCCGACCGGATGGAGCACCTGCCCAGCCAGCTCTCTGGCGGACAGCGCCAGCGCGTCGCCATCGCCCGCGCGCTGGCGAACCAGCCCGCCCTCGTCCTGGCCGACGAGCCGACCGGGGACCTCGATTCGCAGAGCGGCGGCGAGGTGCTCGAATTGATGCAGCAACTCAACCAGGAACTGGGGACGACGTTCGTCGTCGTCACCCACGATCCGGCAGTGGCGCGGCAGACAGCGCGCATCCTGAACATGCACGACGGGCAAATTGTCCACGAGCACACCGTGGGCACGCCGTTTGAAGAGGACCTGGCCGCCTTTCGCCGCTCCGGCCTGGGGAAGGCGCTCGTGGCCGGCGAAAACCCGCTGCCGCGCCTGGGCCCGAACGAGCAGACGGCGCTGCAGCGGTTACTGGCGAGCGGCTAGATTCGACTTTTTCCCCCCACCAGCTTCCGACAGGCAGCGCAACGGCTGGCCCGAGTCGTTTGCCAACAGCACGGACTCGCCCGGCGCCAGGGTCCCTTTCAACCACCCGCTGCGCAGCACCCACGGCTGACCAGTGAGCAAGTCGTCGAGCGCCAACTGCTCCGCTGCCAGGCGAACGGCAAATGACTGCCGGCGCTCCGGGTCAAGATTGAACCAGGCCACCAGCCCCCGCCCCCCACGCTGCCGGAGAACCCCCACGACGCAGGGATTGTCGGTCTCCAACAGGCTCAACGCAGCCGGCTCGGGATCGGTGATCAGGTCGCCATAGCGAGCGCGAATCGCCAGCGTCTGCTCGATCCACTCCCCCAACCCGGCCTCGCCCGTCCAATCGTAGACTGCGGCGCTAAAGAGCGGGAGCACCGCGGCTGGATAGCGCTCCGGCTCCTCAAAGTCCAGCCCGGTGTTGACCGGCAGCGTCTCGCCCAATTCAAAGCCCGAGTGGCAGAAGGGGATCGCCGGCAGGATGCAGCCCAGCAGCCACGCCTGCCGGGCGGTGACAATTCCCCCGGGACGGGCGGCGGCGCGGGGCGTGTTGTGGCTCTCTGGCGCGGCAAAGAAAGGGATGGGAACCCCGTCCTCCGCCAGCGGGCGGAGAACGTCGGACAGCAAGTGCTCCGGTCGCCAGAACGCCCACCAGTAATTGCCCATGATGGCGTTATAGCCCTGTTCCTGCAGCCCCGGGGTGTACGTAAAGCTCTCGTCCCAGAAGGCAAAGTCGGGGCACTCTTGCCGCGCGGCGCCGACGATGCGCCGCTTGAGCTCCGTCGGCAGGGCATGCCCCATGTCGACCATTGCCCCGTCGATACCAAACGCCTGCTGGTAGTAAGGAAGGATTTCGACCAGGCGCTTCCACAACGGCTCGACGCGGTTCTCCGGACGGGCCAGCCGCTGGTCGTACATGCGCAGCGTGTTGTAGGCGATATAGTTGAAATCCGGGTGGTCGTACAGCCGCAAGTAGGTCACGTCGGTCCAGGGGGGCTGCAGGTCGTCGGGCGGCCAATCGGCAAAGGCGCCGGGAATGCGCACCCGCGTCCCGTCCGGCAGCACCCCAATCCAGCGCCCCGCTTCCCGGCGCACCGATTCGGCCGGCGGGGGCGGGGTGAACATCCGGCGGTACAGAGGATGGGGGGCCGGAAGATCGGTTAGGTCGCCTCGTTCGACCTTTTCCTTGATCTCGGCCAGTTCCTCCCCGGTGAAAAGCGGCGCGCCGTAAACGTCCTCGCCCGTCTCGCCGGGCTGGCGGTCGGCCACGTCAGCGCGGATCCAGTAGAACCATTCGGGATGGTCGGCAACCCAATCGGCGTCGAGAGATGCGGTGCGGAAGGCAAACTCGACCACGACCCGCATCCCCAGGTGGTGGGCAGCCTGGGTAAAGGCGGCAAACTCGGCCGCCGCGCCCAGCCCCAGCGCCGGTTCGGCCAGGCGGGGATCGAGCCGGTACGGGTTCTGGATGCCATAGACTGACCCCAGGTTGCCCTTGCGCCCATCTTGCCCGACGGCGGTGATGGGCAAAAGATGGATGGTGTTGTATCCCATCTCGCGCAGGGTTGGCAGCAGGGCAATGGCCTTGAGAAAGGTCCCCGTCTCCTGCCAGCCGTCGCCAACTGGCTCGACGGAGATGGCGCCATCGCCGTCGTGGTCGAAGGCGGCCGTGGCGCGGAGCAGCATGTTGTAGACCACGGCCTGGCGCGACCACTCTCCCGCAGCGCCGGGGGGAAGGGGGCCTGGGGGTTGGGCCAGGATGAAATCGATCCGCTCCAGGTAGAAGCGGTATGGATTGACCGGCAGGGGAGCGGGCGCCCTGGCAGCCCAGCGCCCCGGCACGGCGTAGGAAAACGCCGCGCCGCGCCCGACGATGACGGCCTGGCTGAGGCGCATTTGAACGTGCTGCAGGGGGTTCAGATTGGACACGCTCCCTTCCTCCTGGCGTGGGCAGTGACGACCAGCGGCGATTATAACACGCTGGGAGAGGCACGTCAACGGGGACTTGCCGCTGTTCCCAGGGCGTGTTATAATATCTGCCTGGGCCTGTATGCCCGCCAGGAGGAACAAGAACGGATGAGTACCTATCTGAATATTGTACAGATCATCCTGGGCGTCGCGCTGATCGCCATCATCCTCGTCCAGACCCGGCAGAGCGACCTGGGAGCGGTCTTTGGCGGCGCCGGGACCACCGTGCAGAGAACCCGGCGCGGATTCGAGCGCACGCTGTTCATCGTCACCATCGCGCTTTCCGTGGTCTTTTTCCTGATCGTCATGATCAGCGCCATCGTCGCCACGGGCACGGCGGCCTGATCCGGCGCCGCGCAGCCGATCACGATATCGAGACCTCCGGGGTTTTCGTGACCTCGGAGGTCTCTGCGGAAGAGTTGGATGTCTCGTGCTGTTCGCTGGCAAGTGATATTGATTGGCGCAGGGATGGCGCTGGTCGCGACGCTCCTGACCTACCTGGCCCTCACCTACAGCGTCGAGGAAATCCCCACCGTGGGAGGAACCTACGTCGAGGGCGTGGCCGGCGTTCCCCACGCCATGAACCCCCTCCTCTGCGCCTACAACCAAGTCGACCAAGACCTCTGCACGCTCATCTTTAGCGGCCTGACCCGCTTCAACAGCCAGGGGCAAGTCGAGCCGGACCTGGCTACGGGCTGGGAGATCTCGCTGGATGGGTTGACCTACGTCTTTCACCTGCGGAGCGACGTCCTCTGGCACGACGGGGCGCCCTTTACCGCCGACGACGTGCTCTTTACCACCGTCCTGCTCCAAGACCCCGATTATCCCGGCCCCCCCGACATTGGCGCACTCTGGCGGACGGTCGAGGTGCAGTCGGATGACGCCAGCACCGTTCGCTTTGTCCTTTCTGAACCGCTGGCACCTTTTCTCGATTATACGACGGTGGGCATCCTCCCCGCCCACTTGCTGGCCGGCGTTCGTGCCGCTGAACTGCCGGCCCTCGATTTCAACCTCAGCCCGGTGGGGACCGGCCCGTTTCAGATCGAAGAGGTCGAGGCGGAGGAAGGAGCCATCACTTCCATTCTGCTCAGCCGCAATGCCCATTATTACGGCGCCGGGCCGCTGCTGGAGCATTTTCGCTTTCGCTTCTATCCCTCGGCCCAGAGCGCCTTCCGCGCCTACCAGGAGGGCCTGGTCGAAGGGGTGGGCCAGGTGACGCTGGAGAACCTGCCCCAGGCGCAACAGGCGATGGAGGACCACCAGCTGAATCTCTACTCGGCGCAGATGGCCCGTTATGTCCTCATCTTTCTCAACCTGGCACAGGAGGACGAGCTGCCGTTCTTTCAGGACGTCGCGGTGCGCCAGGCGCTACTTTACGGGCTGGACCGGGAGACGATCATCCAGCAGGTTGTGGCTGGACAGGGAATCGTCGCCCACAGCCCCATCGTCGCCGGCACCTGGGCCTACGACGAGGGCGTCGAGCAGTACCCCCATGACCCGGAACGCGCGGCGACGTTGTTGGACGAGGCGGGATGGGAGCTTTCTCGCGTGACCAACCGCCGTCTCCGGAACGCTTACCCATTGGCGTTTACGCTGTTGGCCGCCACCGACCCGGTTCAGACCGCGCTGGCGGAGGAGGTGGCGCGCCAGTGGCAGGCCCTGGGCGTCGACGTCACGGTGACGACGGCATCCTCCCAGGACGTGCGGGCGGCCCTGGCCCAACGCGACTACCAGGCCGCGCTGGTCGAACTGGCCCTGCCCGGCGATCCGGACCCCTACCCGCTCTGGCACCAGACCCAGATCACCGCCGGGCAGAACTATGCCGGGTGGGATCACCGCCAGATGAGCGAGATCGTCGAGACGGCGCGGATCACCATCGACCCCACGCAGCGGGCGGTTTTGTACCAACAGTTCCAGGCGCTGTTTGCCCAGCAGGTGCCCGCCATCCTGCTCTACCACCCGGTCTATACGTACGGGGTGGCGAGAAAGGTGGAAGGGGTGCAGATTGGGCCGATGATGGTCCCGGCGGATCGCTTTGTCACCGTGAATCGCTGGTACGCGGCCCGCCGGCAGGTGATCGTCAGCCAATCGGAAGAGCAGTCGCCCTGACACAGCCCAGCCGCAGCGGCGGTTTTGGCCGCCCGATCCTACCTTGACAAACAAGCTGTTTGCAGTAGAATAACAAACAGGCCGAAGTGGCGGAATAGGCAGACGCGCTGCGTTCAGGGCGCAGTGACCCTTGCGGTCATGTGGGTTCGACTCCCACCTTCGGCACCAGGGCCCGGGCAAATTGCCCGGGCTGTTTCTTGTCCCGGAAGAGATTCGATTGGGGCTGGAGGTGAACGCCATGCAAGATCGCCAGGTTGGTCCGGAGGCCGCGGTGAGCCTGCGCCAGGTCACCGCCGAGACGGTCCTCGCCGTCTGCAAGCTGAGCGACACGCTGCCGGAGCAGCAGCAGAAAATGGTCGCGCCGAACGCCGTCTCGATCGCCCAGGCCCACTTTTCGGAGCAGGCCTGGTTCCGCGCCATCTATGCCGACGAGACGCCGGTGGGGTTCATCATGCTCTATGATAACCCCGCGGAACAGGAATACTTTTTGTGGCGCTTGATGATCGCCGCGCCGTACCAGGGCCAGGGCTTTGGACGGCGGGCGGTCGAGTTGTTGATCGCGTACGTCAAGACCCGGCCCGGGGCAAAAGAGCTGCTGGCGAGTTACGTCCCAATCCCCGGCGGGCCGGAGGGCTTTTACCACAAGCTGGGCTTTTTGCCGACGGGAGAGATGGACGGCGGCGAGGTGGTGGTGCGGCGGGAGCTGCTCCCGCAGGAAAGCCCCTCCTCGCAGGCGGCCCTGTCACAATAAGGGCAGAAATGGCCCCGTCGGGGCGCGCGGCCGGCAGCAAGTTGTCGCCGGAACGTGGGTACAGTGCTCCACAAAGCACTGCCGCGGCAAAATCCCAGGACCGTTCAAGTTTGCATTGGCTCCCCCTTTGTGCTACACTGGGTACAGGCCGCCGCCTCCCGCGCGGGGGGCCAAGCCGATATCACGGAGCGCAAATATGTCCATTCCGACCACCTACGCCAAAGCCAGAGCCCAAGTCGAACGCCTGGTCGAACACTTTGCCCGCAATCTGGATCTCCACCGGCGCCCCGAGTATCGCGAAACCCAGGTGCGCATCGAGTTCATCGACCCCTTCTTCGAAGCCCTCGGCTGGGACGTCCGCAACGTGCGCGGAGCCCGAAAGAGGGACGTGGTGCACGAGGACATTGTCCGGGCCAGCGGAACGACCCGCGCCCCCGATTACTCCTTCCGCATCGACGGCAAGCGCCGCTTTTTCCTGGAGGCCAAGCGGCCCTCGGTACTGCTGGCCGAGGACGTCGGCCCGGCCTACCAGCTGCGCCGCTACGGCTGGAGCGCCAAGCTGCCGCTGTCCATCCTCACCGATTTCGAAGAGTTCGCCGTCTACGACTGCCGCTACCGCCCCAAGCCCAGCGACAAGACCCACGTCGCCCGGGTGACGTACCTCACTTTTGAGGAATACCTCGACCGCTTCGACGACGTCTACGGCGTGTTCGCCAGGGAGGCGGTGGAGGAAGGCTCCTTCGACCGCTACGTGCAAGAGAGCCAGCAAAAGCGCGGCGTCAGCGAGGTGGACGCCGAGTTCCTGAAAGAGATCGAGGGCTGGCGCGACGTCCTGGCGCGCAACATTGCCCTGCGCAACGCGGCGCTCAGCGTGCACGAGCTCAACTTTGCCGTCCAGCGCACCATCGACCGCGTCATCTTTTTGCGCATGTGCGAGGACCGCGGCGTCGAGGTCTATGGCCGCCTGCTGGCCCTGGCCGACGGCCCCCACGTCTATGCCCGCCTGCGCGACCTCTACCGCCAGGCCGACGAAAAGTACAACGCCGGCCTGTTCGACTTTCGCGCCGACACGCTCACGCCGGACCTGGCCGTGGACGACAAGGTGCTCGCACCGATCCTGGCCGGCCTCTACTACCCCCGGTCGCCCTACGAGTTCTCGGTGCTCCCGGCCCACGTCCTGGGCCAGGTGTACGAACAGTTCCTGGGCAAGGTCATCCGCCTGACGCCGTCCCACCGGGCCAAGGTGGAGGAAAAGCCCGAGGTCAGAAAGGCCGGCGGCGTCTATTACACCCCGGCCTACATCGTCGACTATATCGTGGCGCGGACCGTCGGCCGGCTCGTCGCCGGCAAGAGCCCCGACCAGGTCAGCGGGCTGCGCGTGCTCGACCCCGCCTGCGGCTCCGGCTCCTTCCTGCTGGGCGCCTACCAGCACCTGCTCGACTACCACCTCCAGTGGTACGAGGCGGACGGCCCGGAGAAACACGCCGGGGGCCGGCGCCCGGCGCTCTACCGGGGGCCGGGGGGGGACTGGCGGCTGACGACGGCCGAGAAAAAACGCATCCTGCTCAACAACATCTACGGGGTGGACATCGACCGGCAGGCGGTGGAGGTGACCAAGCTGAGCCTGCTGCTGCAGGTGCTGGAGGGGGAGAGCGACGAGACGCTGGGAGAGCAGCTGACCCTGTGGCGCGAGCCGGCCCTGCCCGACCTGGCCGACAACGTCAAGTGCGGCAACTCGCTCATCGGGCCGGATTACTTTGCCGGGCAATTGATGCCCGACGAGGAAGAGATGCGGCGGGTCAACGCCTTCGACTGGCAGGCCGAGTTCCCAGCGGCGATGGCGGCGGGCGGGTTCGACGCGGTGATCGGGAATCCACCGTATGTGATCATTGGCAAAGATATCTTTTCTGCCTCGCAGCAAGACTATTTTTGTCGCTATGATGTTGCTCAATATAAAACCGATCTCTTCCAGCTTTTCTTACAGCGTGGGCTAGAGCTTTCAAAAGATGGGGGGATACTTGGGTACATTGTACCTAATCCTTGGTTGACCCAAAAATTTACCGATAAACTTAGGCACTACATACTCAGAGAAAGTCGAGTTCGGGAAATTGTGGTTTTTAATCACTTGGTCTTTGAAAGCGCCAATGTGTACACAGCTCTTGTGTTTCTCGAAAAAGGAAATGCGGAACCAAACCATCTAATCTTTATAAAAAATATAAAAGAAGCATCTAGGGCCGAAGACATCTCCAAAGCAAAAGTAGTTCAGGTACCACAGCTAGAATGGCAACAAGCTGATGGTTTCAGGTTTGAAACCCGACTGATTGGAGAGGTAGGAAAGTTTGTATCAGGGGTAATTAACACCTGGCCCTCCCTCGCTGATGTAGCCCGTGCCTCTCTTGGCTGTCAGGCTTACAACAGCTCAAAGCACACAAAAGAGCAAATCAAGAATCGAGTTTTCCATGCGTCTCATAAAGTTGGAGATGAATACCTGCCAGAACTTGCTGGGAGCGATGTAGGAAGATACACAGTTGAAAGAAATAGAGGACAGTGGATCAAATATGGTCCTTGGCTACATGACTACAGAACTATGGATTGGCTAGAAGGGCCAAGAATTCTAATTCGCGAGATTCCAGGCCGTCCTCCATACCGTATTCAGGCATGTTATGTTGAAGAAACATATTGCAACTATAAGACAATTCTAAATGTCAACCCAGATGATACAACATCTTTTTCAATGAAGTACCTTTGTGGCATTCTTAACTCGCGGTTGTTATCGTTTCTGTACCCTTATATGTCAAATAAATTACTTGCTCAAAGTTTCCCTCGCATTTCCGTAGGCGATCTTAGGAAGTTGCCCATCCGCACCATCGACTTTTCCGACCCGGCCGACGCCGCCCGCCACGATGCGCTGGTCGCCCTGGTCGAGCGCATGCTGGCCCTGCAGCGGCAGCTCGCCGCCGCCGCCATCCCCGACGACAAGCGGCTCTACCAGCGCCAGATCGAGGCCACCGACCGCCAGATCGACCGCCTGGTCTATGAGCTGTACGGGCTCACGGAGGAAGAGGTGCGCCTCGTCGAGGGGACGTAGCCCGGAGCCGCGCTGCCCCAAAGATGCAGCGGGCCCACGCGACGGGCCGGCTGGCGCGGGAGCAATCTCTTGACAAGCCGCCCCTTCCAGGTAAAATGGGGAGCAAAGGTGATGGCGTATGGAGTACAAGGACTATTATCAGGTTCTGGGCGTCGAGCGTAACGCAAGTCAAGAGGAGATCAAGCGGGCCTTTCGCAAATTGGCCCGCCAATTTCATCCCGACGTGAACCCCGGCGACAAGGCCGCCGAGGAGCAATTCAAAGAGATCAACGAGGCGCACGAAGTGCTCTCCGACCCCCAAAAGCGCCGCCAGTACGACCAACTGGGCGCAAACTGGAAGCAGTGGCAGCGCCAGGCACCCGGCGGCGGGTTCGAGGACTTTGCCCGGCAGTGGTTCGGGCAGGGCCAGGCGCAGACACAGTACGTCGACGTGGAGAACCTTTTTCGCCAGGGCGACCTGGGCGACCTGCTGGAAACGCTTTTCGGCCTGGGCGGAACCCGCGGCCGCCAGCGCCGCGGCAAAGACCTCGAAGTGCCGGTCGAGCTGACGATGGAGGAAGCGTTCCACGGCGCGGCGCGCCGGCTGGAGCGCTCGGACGGGCGGGTCGTCCAGATCAAGATCCCGCCCGGCGCGCAGAGCGGCTCGCGCATCCGCCTGGCGGAGCAGGGCGAACAACTGGGCAGTACACCGGGCGACCTCTACCTCAACGTGACGGTGCAACCGCACCCCGTCTTTCGCCAGAAGGGGGAGCACCTCGAGTGCGAGGTCGAGGTCGACCTCTACACGGCGGTCTTGGGCGGGAAGGTGCCGCTCGAAACGCTGGACGGGTCGGTAATGCTCACGATTCCCCCCGGTACGAGCGGCGGCAAGACCATCCGCCTGCGCGGCAAGGGAATGCCCGATGCCAAGAACCCCAAGCGCCGCGGCGACCTCTACGCCACCGTGCGCATCCAGGTGCCCAGGCGTCTCAACGCGCGCGAAAAAGAGTTGTTCGAGGAACTGGCAAGCCTCCGGCAGGGGAAATGATCGCCCTGACCGGAGAGGTGGCTGGAGGAACAGGGTATGGTGCAGTATAAAGGGCTGTTCGCCGTGATGGTGTTGTGTCTCTCGCTGGCTGCCTGTTGTTGTTCGCTGCCCACTTTTACCGGGGACGTGACGCCCGCCGCGCCCACAGAAGAAGCAGGGGGCAATGCCACCCCTACGCCGTTGTCGGGCGGCCCGATCGACGACGACACGTTGCTGGTCGATCTCTACCAGCGTGCCAGCCCCGGCGTCGTCAACATCGACGTCGCGGCGGGTGCAGGAGACGAGCTGGACGCCTTTGGCAGCGGCTCGGGCTTTTTGATCGACGACGAAGGCCACATCGTCACCAACAACCACGTCATCGAGGCGGCGGACGCCATCTATGTCACCTTCAACGATGGCAGTATCCGCCAGGCGACCGTGCTGGGCCGGGACGCCGATTCCGACCTGGCAGTGCTCCACGTCGACGACGTCCCCGCCGACGCGGCTCCGCTGGAGCTGGGGGATTCGGGCGGCCTGAGCGTTGGGCAGCGAGTGGTCGCCATCGGCAACCCCTTTGGCTTGCAAGGCACGATGACCATGGGCATTATCAGCGGCCTGGGCCGCTCCCTCCCCGGCCGGGTCGCCGCCGGGGGCGGGGTGTTCTCCAATCCCGAGATCATCCAGACCGACGCGCCCATCAATCCCGGCAACTCGGGCGGCCCCCTGCTGGACTATTACGGGCGGGTGATCGGGGTCAATACCGCCATCCGCACCACCGGGACGGGCAACATGGGGATCGGCTTTGCCGTGCCCGTCAACACGGTCAAGCTCATCGTTCCCCACTTGATCGCGGAGGGCGAATATCGCTATCCCTACCTCGGCATCTATTCCGAGAACCGGTTCACGATCGCCCAGCTGGCCTACGAACTGGATTTGCCCACCAGTCACGGGGTGCTCGTTTCCTCCGTCACGCCCGGCGGCCCGGCGGCCCTGGCGGGGGTCCGCGGCGGCAC
The DNA here is from genome assembly GCA_016931695.1 of Anaerolineae bacterium. GTDB lineage: Bacteria > Chloroflexota > Anaerolineae > B4-G1 > DUEL01 > JAFGEI01. The sequence goes on from JAFGEI010000170.1 coordinate 31,315, forward strand.
GCGCACGGCCACGGTCCTGGGAGAAACCGTGCAGGTGGGCGGCGACATCATCGTCGCCATCGACGGCGACCAGGTCGCCGATTTCTACGGGCTCATCGCCTACCTGATCCGCGAGACGCAGGTCGGGCAAACCGTCGTGTTGACCGTGTTGCGGAATGGGGAAGAGCTGCAAATCCCGGTCGAGCTGGGCGAGCGGCCGCGGTGAGATTTGTTCTCTTTGACCCTCAATTCTGAAGAAAGGACAAAACCATGTCAATCAGTGAAACCGAGCTACGAGAGTTGGCAGAATTCCAATCCGAAACGCCGATCCTGAGCGTTTACCTGAACGTCGATCCGACCCAGCGCACGAGCGAAGAATACCTGCTCCGCCTGCGACAGATGCTCAAAGAGGTCGAGGATCAGGCCGTCAGGGAGGACGTCGCGGCCGTTCAACGCTATTTCGAGCACGAGTACGATTGGTCAGGACGGGGAGCGGTTGTCTTTTCCTGCGTGGCTGCCGATTTCTGGCGCGCCTATTCGCTGGCCGTGCCCGTCGCCTCCGGCTTGACCATTGCCCGCCGCCCCTATCTCTCTCCCCTGGCAATGTTGGTGGATGCCTACGGGCAATACGCCCTGGCCAGCGTGAACCGCCAGGGCTTGGAGCTGTTGCTCTTCCGGATGGGAGAGATGGTCGAGCGAGAGGTGTTTGAGGGCGAAGAAGTGTACAAGCGCAAAAAGGGACGCGGCTCTTCCTCCCTCGGACGGCGGGGGGGGGCGCCGGTATCGAGCGGGCACCAGAAAGAGCTCGCGCTGCGCAACCTGCGCGAAGCAGCCAGGGCGACCGACCGCTTCTGTCGCAAGCACAAGCCGCAGCGGTTGATCGTGGCCGGTGCGGAACCCACTGCCTCCCAGTTTCGCGATCTGCTCCCCCGTTCCCTGCAGGAAAAAGTCATCGGCACGATGAGCATCGATCCGGCGGCGAGCGAACCCGAGATTCGCGAGCGGACGTTGCAGTTGTTGCAAGAAGTGGAAGAAAAGCGCAAGGTCGAGGCAGCCGAGATGGCCTTTACCGCGGCAGGAAAGGGGCGGGAGGGGGTCGTCGGGCTGGACGAGGTGCTCAGCGCGGCGCACGAGGGCCGCATCCGCACCCTGGTCATCGACCGCCATTATCACGCCCGCGGCTATCGCTGCAGCAATTGCCGCTACCTCACCGTGCAAGCGCTGGACGACTGCCCCTTCTGCGGCGGGACGTTTGTCGAGATTCCCGACGCCGCCGAGGCAGCCGTCACCAAGGTCATCGAGGAGGGGGGAGAGATCGAGGTCGTCGACGATCATCCCCCGCTGCAGCAGGCCGGCATCGCGGCGCTGCTGCGCTATTAGGACTTGGCAGACGGGCCCAAGTCGCCGCAGCAGATGGGCCGGAAGCGGGGTCCCGCTTCCGGCCCATCTCACAATTCCCCTCTAATTCGCGCGAATGCGCGGCAAATTGCTAGTTTCGTCAGGCGCTCGCTTTCTTGCCGAGCAGCTTGGCGTCCTCCTGCCGCGCCACGCGGCGCCCCTCGTCGACGTCGACCCGCGTTAGCAGGAAAATGCCGGCGAAAAAGAGCACGATCAGGCTCAACACCGCCGGGCGGCTACTGTCGAAAGCCGCCGCAGCAGCGGCAAAGAGCAGCGGGCCGAGGATGGCCGAGAATTTCTCCATCACCCCGTACAGCCCAAAGAACTCGCCACTCTTGGCCGCCGGCGACATGCTGGCGTACAGGCTGCGGCTGAGGGCCTGGCTCCCGCCCTGCACCAGCGCCACCATCCAGGCCAGGAACCAGAACTCGATGACCGAGTTGAGAAAATAGCCCCAGATCGAGATCGCGGCATAGACGACCAGCGCCAGGATGATGCTGCGCCGGGTGTCCAGCTTTTCCACGATGCCGGAAAAGAGCGGCCGGCCCAGCAAATAGGCAAACACCGCGCCGACGACCTGCACCGCCAACACCATGCCGATGACGACGGCCAGGTTGCTCCGGCGGATCGGCGGCAGGACCTCGACCTTGGCCAGAGCCAGCAGGCTGCCCTGGCTGGCGGGAGCGCGCTGGCCGGTGTTGACCAGGCTGAGGACGTGCTGCCCCGGCTCGGCAGCCTGGAACGAGCGGCGAACGCCGTAGCGCACCGTGGCGTTGTACCCGTCGACGGTCAGCGGCTCGCCGCTGTCCTCGTCCAACAACGGCTGCCCGTCCATTTCCACCGCCCAGATGCCCCGGTCGGGCCCGGTGCTGTAGGTGACCTCGACCTTTTGCCCGTTAAAGGCCAGGTCGTAGCGCGCCCCCGCTTCCCCGCTGACGGCATAGACGGCGTCCGCGTCCAACCGCAGCGTCTCGGCGTCGATGGTGGTCATCTCCCACTGGCCGCTGGAGACGAAAACGGCGCCGTCGGCGGCATAGACCCCCTCGCCGACGGCGCCGTCGACGGCGGCGTAGGCCGGCAGCGGGGCGCCGGTGACCTCCCCCGGCAGCAAGCGCGCGCCGACAATGCCCGTGATCGGCAGGCAGACCAGGTTAAAGAGGATAAAGGCCAGGTAGAAGGGGCGGTTCCGCGCGCCGCGGCTGGGCAGGCGGCCAAAGATCAGGCTGAAAGGGATGCCGGCAAATTGGACCAACAGCAGGGCCAGGATCAGCTCGATGGAGCCAAATCCCAGCTCTGCCCCATAGATGGCCGAGACACTGATGATCGTGCCGATCCCGTCGTTATAGATCAAAAAGGCCAGCAGGTACTTGAACAATTCGCGGTACTGGCGGATGTCCTTCAGCGTCTCCCACAGCCGCCGGAAGCTGGCAGCGACGACGTTTTCGCCGCGCTCCAGGGCAATGGTGGCGGCCGGCGGCTCGGCAACGCGGGTAAAGATGGGGATGGAGAACACCGCCCACCAGATGGCGACGCTGAGGAACGAGAGTCGCGGCCCCCACGTGCCGGGCAGGACCTGGATCATGACCACGTTGATCGCCAGCAGCAGCCCGCCGCCCAGGTAGCCCATCGCATAACCGCGGGTCGATACGCGGTCCCGGTCCTCTTCCCGCGCCACGTGGGGCAGCAGCGCGTCGTAAAAGACGTTGGCCGCGGTAAAGCCCAGTCGCCCGACGAGAAAGAGAATCGAAGCCAGCAGCCAGTCACCAGTGCTGACCAGTACCAGCAGGCCGGTGCCGACGATGCCCAATCCGACAAAGATAGCCAGGAAGCGCTTCTTGCCACGCACGAGGTCCGAGATCGTGCCGAGAATGGGCGAGATGATCGCGGCGATGAAAAGGGAAAGGCTGATCCCGGCGCTCCAGTAGGCGGTAGCGCGGGCCTCGCTGGGCAGCGTCGCCCCGGCGACCTGGCTGTAATAGACCGGCAGCACCGCGGCCAGGATCGTGGTGGCAAAGGCGCTGTTAGCCCAGTCGTACATGCACCAGGCGTTGATGGTCCGCGCGTAGGCCCGCTCATCGTTCGGCTTGCTTTTCATATTTTCCCCCCTGGATTGTGGGATTCTAGTACTTTTTCACCACCGGGCGGTAGGCCGCCGGCTGGCGGCACTGTAGAATCTGGGATTCTTCCCGCTGGTGGCGGATCTCGTCCAGGTCGATCTTGGCCACCGCATAGCCCTCGATCGGATCGTCCACCGCAGCGTGGATGCGCCCGCGCGGGCCGATGATGGTGCTGCGGCCAAAAAAGGTGTAGGAAGGCTCCTCGCCAACGCGGTTGGCTGCAGCGATAAAGGTCGCGTTCTCGTAGGCGCGGGCGTGGAGGTAGGTCTGCCACTCGGCGGCGTGCGGCTGCTCCCAGTTCGCCAGCACGGCCAGCAGCTCCGCCCCCTCCAGGACCAGGCTGCGCGCCGCCTCCGGAAAGGCCAGGTCCCAGCCGACCATCAGCCCGACGACGCCAAAGTCGGCCTCAAAGGGCACGATGCGGTAGCCGGCGCGAAAGGCCATGCGCTCCTCGCCGCGCAGGTGCACCTTGTTGTACTGGCCGATGACCTCGCCGTCGACGCCGATCAGCACCGCCGAGTTGTAGATGATGCTCTCGACCTTTTCCTTGGTCACCATCCCAAAGGCGACGTGGACGCCGTACTCGGAGGCACGCTGGCCGATAATGTTCGCCGCCGGGCCGGGGACCAATTGGGCCATTTGGGGAAATCGGGGTCCCATCTCGTAGCCAGTGGTGACTAGCTCGGGGAAAACGATCAGGTCAACCGGCTGCTCGGTGGCGATGCGGCGGATGAACTCGCCCATCTTGATCAAGTTATCTTCCATGTGCCCCAGGACAGGCTGCATTTGAACGGTCGCAACAGTGATCTCGCGCATGTCTCTCCCTCCTTCGAGTTGTCGTGCAACGGCCCGGTTGCTCTCCCGACACCGGTTGCACAGGGGCCGGGCTGCACCGCCGTGGCCTTATTTTTTTCGCAGTCGATCCAGCAGCCCGGCCAGTTCCCCGGGCAGCGGCGCCGTGAGGGTCATCTCTTCCCCGCGCGCAGGGTGGGTGAAGCAAAGCTCGCTGGCGTGGAGAAAGTGGCGCCCCGGCAGCAGCAGCTGCCTGCGGTTGCCATACACCCGGTCCCCCACCACCGGGTAGCCGAGCCAGCTCAGGTGGACCCGGATCTGGTGCGTGCGGCCAGTGTGGGGGCGGACCTCCAGCAAGGTGTGGTGAGGAAAATGCTCCAGGGCTCGGTACTGCGTCGTCGCCGGGCGCCCGGTTCGCGTGGCCGCCATCTGTTTCCGCTCCCGCTGGTGCCGGCCGACCGGTGCTTCGATCACCCCTTCGCGGGGTTGAATGCTTCCCTCGACCAGGGCCAGATAGGTCTTGCGCACCTGGCGGCGCTTGAACTGCCGCTGCAGGGCGGCGTAGGTTTCGGGCTCCTTGGCCACCAGCAGCACGCCGGATGTATCCTTGTCCAGCCGGTGGACGATGCCCGCCCGCTCCAACCCGCCCACGTCGGCGATGGGCGGGAAATGGGCCAGCAGGGCGTTGACCAGCGTGCCGCTGCTGTGCCCCGGCGCCGGGTGGACGACCATGCCCGCCGGCTTGTCCACAGCCAGCAAGAAACCGTCTTCATAGATCAGCTGGAGAGGGATGGATTCCGCTTCGACGACGGGCTCCTTTTCCTCCGGCAGCAGCACGACCAGGCGGTCCCCCGCTTCGACGCGGTAAGACGGCTTGCTCGTCCGCTCGTTCACCGTCACCGCGCCGGACTTGATCAGTTGTTGGACCTGGGAACGGCTCAGGTCGGGCAGGCGATCGGCCAGCAGGCGGTCCAGGCGCAGCGACGCCTCGGCCGGGGTCACCGCGATGGCAACCGCTTCGCTCATGCCTCGCACTCCTCCGCCCGCGCCTGCCCCCGCCACTGCTCCCAGAGCATCGCCCCGGCCAGCAGGATCACGCCGCTGACGATCGAAATGTCGGCCAGGTTCGAGATCGGCCAGGTTCTCATCGGCCAAAAGTTGAGGTCGATGAAATCGACCACCGCCCCGCGCACGATGCGGTCGCTGAGGTTCCCCAGCGCCCCGCCCATCTGGATGCCCATCGCCAGGCGGAGCCAGAATTGGCCGTAGGGCAGGTGGCGGTAATAGAGCAAGAGCACGACGACGACGACGACGTCGATGACGAGAAAGAGCTCGCTGACGCCTTGAAAAAGGCCGAAAGCGACCCCGGTGTTGGTGACGTAGGTGACCGAAAAGAACGGGGCCAGCCAGGACGCCAGGTCCATTGACTGGCCCAAATCCATCTTGGCCACCACCAGGCTCTTGGTGATCTGGTCCGCCGCCAACAGTAACAGGGCAACGGCAGGCAGTATCAGCCGTTCGACTCCGGGCCGGCGCAACCGCTGCTCCCTATCCTCCCCGCTCGACGCGGGATTGGCAATCCAAACAACAACGCGCGTAGGGGATCGCTTCCAGCCGGGCGCGGTCGATGGGGGCGCCGCACGACTCGCAGATCCCATAAACGCCTTGCTCGAACCGCTGGAGGGCTTGCTCGACCTGCTCCAACAAAACGACCTCGTTGCGGCGCAGAGAGACCTCTTTGGCCTGTTCAAAGGTTTCGGTCGCGTCGTCGGCCATGTGGTTGCCATAGCCGCTGCTGTGATACTCGACGTCCCCCATCTTGCTGACTTGCTGCAATAGGCGTTCTTTTTCCGCCAGCAAGTGTTGTTTCAATTCCTCGATCGTGATCGACATGCTGATCTCTCCAATTCATCGCCATCCCAGTTGACACCGTGCCCCCAACGCCGGGCTCCAGCTCGTGGCAGCCAGGTTGATTCTACCACAGGGGGCGAAAATCGCAACCTTTTTGGCGCCGGGAGCCGTTACGATTCCACTACCTTGACCCCCAGTTTGAGCGCGTCCCCGTCGATCTGGAACTCGGCGACCACCATCCCGGCGTCCGGCTCGCCGGCGGCGAATTCGACGCTCAGGGTTTCGGCGGCGACGAGATCGCGCCAGCCCAAGACAGCTTTTTCCAGCTCGCCCTCCGCCTGGTAGACGGTGGCGATGCGGTCATCCAGGCGAAAACCGGCCTCTTTGCGCAGGGTCTGCAGGCGGCGGATCACCTCGCGGGCCAGCCCCTCGGCGACGAGCTCGGGAGTGAGCGTGGTGTCGACGGCGACGGTCACGCCGTACTCGGCCGCGACCGCCAACCCCTGGCGCGGCTCTTGGCGCACCACCACCTCTTCGGCCAGCAGCTCCACCGCCTCCCCGTTCACCACGATGGGCAAGGGCAGCCTGGCCCGCAGCCGGCGTACCGCGGCCGCGGCGTCTTGGGCCGCCAGGGCGGCGCACGCCGCCGGGAACTGGCGGCCAAAGCGGGGCCCCAGCAGCTGGTTGTTGGGCAGCAGCTGGTAGGTCACCAGATGGCTCGCGTCGTCGACGTAGGCGACTTGTTTGACGTTCAACTCTTCCTGCACCAGGGCGACCAGATCGTCGTCCAGCTCGTCGCGGCCCGGTTCCAGGTGGACCAGGGCCTGCGCCAGCGGCTGGCGCAGCTTGATGTTGGCACTGTTGCGCGCCGCGTGACCCAGCGCCACCACCTGCCGGGCCAGCTCCATCCCTGCCAGCAGGTCGTCGTCGACCGCCGCCAGGTCGGCCGCGGGCCACCCGGTGTGGTGAACGCTCTCCGGCGCTTGCGCGTCGACGGAGCGAACCAGGTTCTGGTACATCACCTCGCTGACGAACGGCACAAAGGGAGCCAGCAGGCGGCACAGGGTGGTCAGGACCTGGTAAAGGACGGCGTACGCCTGGTGCTTGTCGGCGTCTTGCTCGCTCCTCCAAAAGCGACGCCGGCTGCGGCGGACGTACCAGTTCGTCAGGTCGTCCAGGAAGGGTTCGAGCACCAGCGTGGCGCCGTAGGCGTCATATTCCTCCAACCGCTCAGTGACCTGGGCGACGACCTGGTGCAGGCGGGCCAGGACCCAGCGGTCGAGCAGCGCCGCAGGCGCCAGGTCGGCCGCCGGGGCCGGTTCCCACCCGTCGATGTTGGCGTAGGTGACGAAAAACGAATAGACGTTCCACAGCGGGATCAGGAACCGCCGCCGCACTTCGTCCGCGTTGTTGTAGCCAAAGAGCAGGTTGGTCTCTGGCTTGTGGGCGCAGTAGAGCCAGCGCATCACGTCGACGCCCATTTGATCGGCCGCCGCGTTGAACTCGATGGCATTGCCCCACGACTTGTGCATCTCTTGCCCGTCCTCGGCCAGCAGGGTGGCGTAGCCAAAGCAGGTGCGGAAGGGAGGCGAGTTTTCCAGCACCGTCGCCATGGCCAGCAGGCTGTAGAACCAGTTGCGAAACTGGCCGGGAAACGACTCGCTGATCCAGTCGGCCGGGTACCACTGGCGCCAGTATTCCCGGTCGGTGCGATAGCCCATGGTGCTAAAGCTGACGATGCCCGCGTCCAGCCAGGGATTGCCGACGTCGGGGGTGCGCCGGGCCTCTGCGCCGCACTGGGAGCAGGCGACGCGCACCTGGTCGATCCACGGCTTGTGCGGCGTGTGGCCCTGGAACGTCTCCCACCCGGCGATGGCCCGCTCTTCGAGTTCGTGCTCGTCGCCAATGACCTCGAAATGGCCGCACTCCGGGCACTCCCAAATCGGCAGGGCCAGGCCCCAGAAGCGTTTCTTGCTGATCATCCAGTCGTGCATGTTGCGCAGCCAGTCCAGCTCCCGCTCGAGGCCAAAGGCGGGGATCCAGCGGATTTGCCGCGTGACCTCCATCATGTCGTAGCGCAGCTCGTCCATCGAGATGAACCACTCGTCCACCAGCCGAAAGACCAGGTCGACGCCGCAGCGCCAGCAGACGGGGTAGCGGTGCGTGTAATCCTCGACCTTGTAGAGGAGGCCCTTTTGCCGCAGGTCCGCAAAGATCTTTTCGGCGCTGTCCGAGACGTGGCTGGCGGTGAGGAAACCGAACCCGGCCAGGAAAAGCCCTTCCTCGCTCAGCGGCGCGATGGCTGGCAGGTCGTATTGACGGCCCAGCTCCAGGTCCTCCGCCCCACAGCCGGGCGCGATGTGGACGATGCCGGTGCCCTCCGCCTCGCCGACCTCCTCCCACAGGATGACGCGGTGGGCCGCCGGGCCGCCAGCGGCCTGCTGGGCCGGCAGCTCGTCAAAGGGGCCGTCGTAGCTCCAGCCCTCCATGGCCGCGCCTTTCAGCTCCTCCAACACCTCGTAGGAGCCCTCGAGGATCGGGAGGGTGCCCTTGGAGAGGTACAGAACGTGCTCGCCTTGCCGTACTTTGACGTAATCCAACTCGGGCCCCACTGCTGCGGCGACGTTGCTGGTCAGGGTCCAGGGCGTGGTGGTCCAGACCAGCAGGTTCTCCCCTGGCTGCTCCCGCAGCGGGAAGCGCAAGGTGACGGCGGGATGGGTCATCTCGCGGTAGCCTTCGGTGACGATCTCGTGCTGGCTGATGCCGGTGGCGCAGCGGGGGCACCAGGGCATCACGTCGCGCCCCTTGTACAGCCAGCCCTGTTCCCAGCAGCGCTTGAGAAAGGTCCAGATCATATAGTTGTTCTCGTTGGAGAAGGTGAAATAGGAACCGCCCAGCTCGGGCAGGCCAAGCCGGGCGACGACCTGTTCGACCGTGTCCGTCACCGGACCCTGCGGCCCCTCGACCGTGACCACCTGCTGCGGGTCCTCCGCCAGCCGGTCGGCCAGGTCGCGCAGGGAATCCGGGTCGTTCCAATCCATCCAGTACCCCAGGCGAATCGACTGCTCGGTCTGTACGGCCGCGTAGCGCAGCACCCGCTCCTTGCACTTGTTCACAAAGCGCGCGACGCCGTATCGCTCAATGTCCTGCTTGGAGCCAAAGTCGAGCTCTTTTTCCACTTCCACCTCGACCCACAGCCCCTGGCAGTCGTAGCCGTTCTGGTAGCGGGTGCGGAAACCGCGCATCGCTTTGTAGCGATGGAAGAGGTCCTTGTAGGTCCTGCCCCAGCCGTGGTGGACGCCCATGGGGTTGTTGGCCGTGATCGGCCCATCGGTAAAGGCCCAGCGGGGCGCGCCCCGGCGCAGCTGGACCAGCTTGCGAAAGGCATCCATCTCCCGCCACAGGTCGAGGATCTGGTATTCCTGCGCCACGAAATCGACGTGCGAGGGTACCGGTTCGAACATGATTCACCTCCTAAATTGACAAATTCAACACTTTGCCATACAATCGCCCATCAAAAGGAGGGCCGATGCTAAAGCCTTTCACCAATCAATCACCCTGTCTGCCCCAGGACCCCGGCTGGGACGACGGGTTTGGGTTTGGATACCGCGAGCTCGACGCCTTCTGGCTGGCCCGCTGGACGCAGGAATCGGGTTGGGAAGCGGGCCGGCTGTACGAACAACAGGGCGCAAGCCTCGAGCTTTCACTGGCGGCCAACGTCCTGCACTATGGGCAGGCAATTTTCGAAGGGCTCAAGGCCCACCGCACGCGGGAGGACAAAATCGTCCTCTTTCGAGCCATTGACAACGCCCGGCGCATGCGGGCCTCTGCGGCCCGCCTGGTGATGCCGCCGCTGCCCGTCGACGACTTTGTGACCGCCGTCCATTCCGTCGTCAGGGCGAACCACAAGTGGGTGCCCGGTTATCAAAAGGGCAGCTTTTACCTGCGTCCGGTCATGATCGGCACGGGCCAAGTGTTGGGCGTCGCCCCGGCGCAAGAGTACCTCTTTTACGTGTTTGGCTGCCCGGCGGGCCAGTACATGGGCGGCAGCCGGGTCATTGTCCTCTCCGCCGCCCACCGCGCCGCTCCCTATGGCACCGGCGCCGCCAAGACGGCCGGGAATTACGCCGGCTGCCTGCGCCCGCAGAAAATCGCCAAAGAGATGGGCTATGTGGACGCGCTCTACCTCGACGCCCGCGACGACTTTTACATCGAGGAATTGAGCGGCGCCAACTTTTTCGCCATTCTCCACGATGGCACGCTGGTTACCCCGGAACTGGGCTCCATCCTGCCCGGCATCACCCGCGACTCGGTGCTCACCGTTGCCCGCGAGCTTTTTGGCTGGCTCACCGTCGAGCGCCGGCTGTCCATCGAGGAGGTGTTGAGCGACGCCGTCGAGGCCTTTTACGTCGGCACGGCGGCGGTTCTTTCGCCCGTCACCACCATCAACTACCGCGGCATCGATTATCCCATCGCCGATGGGGAACCCGGCCCGCGAGCAGAACGCCTTCTCCAGGCGCTCACAGCGATCCGTCTCCAGGAGCAGCCCGATCACTGGGACTGGGTGAAAGAGATCACGATATAGCTTGTCGATAGAATTCACCGGGCCCTCAAAAAGAAAAACTCTCATCCCCAAAGGGACGAGAGACACGCTCCCGCGGTACCACCCTTCTTGCTCCCCCAGCTGGTGGAGCCACTCTGTCGGCGACACACGATCGCCGCGTCCAGGATAACGGGCGACGAACCCGGCTGAGTCTAATTGGCCACAGGCCTTTCGGTCAGCAGCTCCGGAGGGATTTTCGCCCCAGTTACCGCGCCCAACTCTCACCTGTCATGGGCTCTCTGGATCGGTGCTCTGCGGCTACTCGTCTCCATCATCGCTTTTATTGTTGGGGTCATTATGCCACAGGAACCCCGGGCTGTCAAGCTGGGGGTGCAGCTCAACCCCTCCTTTCCCCTCTCCCAACTAGGGGAGAGGGGAAAGGGAATGAGGCAAACAGTTACGCCGGGCGGCTACTTGAGCTCAACAGCAGCGCCGGCGGCTTCCATCTCGGCGCGGGCGTTTTCGGCCATTTCCTTCGGCACCGCTTCCAGGATGGGGGCCGGAGCGCCCTCGACCAGTTCCTTGGCCTCCTTCAGGCCCAGGCTCGTCAGCTTGCGCACGGCCTTGATGACCTCGATCTTTTTGTCGCCAACGTCCTTGAGGATCACCGTAAACTCGGTCTGCTCCTCTTCGGGTTCGGCCGCCGCAGCCATCATCGGCATGGCCGCGACTGCTGCCGGAGCAGCAGCGCTGACGCCCAGCTTGTCCTCCAGCATTTTGACCAGTTCAGACGCTTCCAGAAGCGTCAGTTGACTGATTTCCTCGACCAGTTTTTCCAATTCCGCCATGATTTTCTAACCTCCAATTTTTAATGCAACTGCTTGGCCAATTGCCCCTGGTTGCGCTTCAGTGCAGCGCGCATCCAAAAGGCAGGCCGGGTCACGGCAACCTGGCAGGCGATCAAGCTGCCTGGGGGACAGGCTCGCCGTCCTTCAGTTTGTCCACGTAGGCTTGCAAGACGTTCAGCACCTGTCGAATGCCGCTGGCAACGACACTGGCAGTCTGCGTTGCTGGCGCGTTGATGGTGCCCAGCGCCTGGGCCAACAAAACCTCCCGCGATGGCAGGTTGGCCAGTTCCTTAACCTGGTTCACCGACATCACCTCAGCTCCCATCACGCCGCCCTTGATGACCAGCCCTTCCACATTCTTGGCAAAGTCGGTGAGCACCTTGGCCGCCGGTGGGACATCGCCCTGGCAAAAGATTGCGACCGAAGGCCCTAGCAACCATTCCCCCGGCATCTCGATTCCGGCCTGGTCGAGAGCCAGGCGGAGCAGCCGGTTCTTGACCACCTGAACGGCGACGTTGTGCTCGTGCAACGAGCGACGGAGCTGCTCCATCTCTGCCACGCGCAGCCCGCGGTAATCGGTCATGATGATGCCGTTGCTGACCTGCAAGCGCTCAGTATACTGCTCGACCAATTCTTCCTTACGCGCTCTTGAAATAGCCAATCGAATCTCACCTCCTTCAAAAGAAATCCCTGCGCCGACCGACGCAGGGATCCGTTTCGTACACCAGTCGATTCCCGCCTCGGCAGGCATGGTTTAAGCGCTCAGCGCACCTGCTGTCTCTGGCTGTAGCTGCTTGACGTCGTAGTTGTTAGATGTCCAACTCCATCGATTGAGCGGCGACCGGGTCGACCTTGATCCCCGGCCCCATCGAGGCGACCAGCGTGATTTTGCGCATGTAAGCGCCTTTTGCCGCCGGAGGACGGCTCCGCCGCACTGCATCGATGACCGTATACATATTCTCCAACAGGTGTTGAACCGGGAAATTCGTCCGGCCGATGGGAATGTGGAGATTGGCCGTCTTGTCGATCCGGTACTCGACCCGGCCGGCCTTGGCCTCTTCGACCACGCGCGGCAGATCTTCTTCGGGCACCACCGTTCCGGATTTCGGGTTGGGCATCAAGCCCCGCGGGCCCAGGATGCGGCCCAGGCGACCAACCTTGCCCATCATCTCGGGCACGGCGATGGCAACGTCGAAATCAGTCCAGCCGTCCTGGATTCTTTTCAACCCCTCGTCGTCCGAGACGATGTAATCGGCGCCGGCTTCTTCGGCGAGGCGGGCGCCATCGCTTGCCGCAAAGACCAGCACCCGTACGCTCTTCCCCAGGCCGTGCGGGAGCCGAACGGCCCCACGAACCTGCTGGTCGGCGTGGCGCGGGTCTACTCCGAGCCGGATATGCAAGTCGACCGAGGCGTCGAAACTGGCGTAAGAAGTCTCCTTGACCAATTCGACCGCCTTTTGTGGCGCATACAGTTGCGAGCGGTCTATTTTCTGAGCCGCTTCGCGGTACTTTTTCCCTCTTTTTGGCATAATCCCTCCTTGTGGTTCGAGCGGGCCTGGCCCTCCCACCAGAGTCAATGATTTGTAACCGCTCAGGCTGTGCGCACCGGGCCCCCTGGACCGCGGGCACGCGCGGCCTGGGTCGTCACGATGATTCGACGATCTCGATTCCCATACTGCGCGCCGTGCCAATGATCTGTTGCATTGCACCTTCCAGGTCGATGGCGTTCAAGTCCTTCATCTTGGTCTGGGCGATCTCGCGCAGCTGGTCGCGGGTGATTCGACCGACCTTGTCGCGGTTCGGTTCCGCCGAGCCGCGCTCGACCCCCGCTGCCTTGCGCAGCAAATCGGGCACGGGAGGGGTTTTGAGGATAAACTTGAAAGAACCGTCGTGATAGATGGTGACTTCTGCCGGAATGATATTGCCGACCATGGTCGCAGTGCGAGCGTTATAATCCTTGCAGAACTGCATCAAGTTAATGCCGTGCTGTGCCAGCGCCGGGCCAACAGGGGGAGCTGGATTCGCCTTCCCCGCCTCGATCTGTAGTTTTACGACTGCCTTTACTTTCTTCATGTCATTTCCTAGAATCTGGTTTCTCGGTAACGATCTTGCGGTGTCGTTACACTTTTTCTACCTGCAAAAAGTCGAGCTCTACCGGGGTGTCACGGCCAAAGAAAGAGACCAGCACGCGCACCTTGGCCCGCTCCATGTCGATCACGTCCACGACACCGATAAACTCGTTAAACGGCCCGTCAACGATGCGCACTTTTTGCCCGCTTTTGAACGTCACCTTGACCCGCGGCGCCTCTGCCTCCATGCGGCGCATGATCGCCTGCACTTCTTCCGAGCGCAGCGGAGTGGGCTTGTTGCCCATGCCGACGAAACCGGTTGCTCCCGGCGTGTTGCGGACGACATACCAGGATTCATCATCCATAATCATCTGGACCAGGATATAACCGGGGAAAACCCGGCGTTCCACGGTACGCCGCTTGCCGTCTTTGACCTCGATCTCTTCCTCGGTGGGGACAACAACCTGAAAGATCTTGTCCTGCATCTGCATCGTCTCGATGCGCTGTTCCAGGTTGCTTTTGACCTTGTTTTCATAGCCCGAGTAGCAGTGAATCACGAACCAGGCCCGCTCATCGGTCGGCTCATCCGGTTCTTGAGCCTCCGCCGCGGCAGGTTCTACGGTCTGAGCTGCGACTGGCTCCTCCGCTTCGGCGGTGGGGGCATCGACCTCGCCAGGCCCGGCCGGCTCCTCCGCTTCAGCGGCGGGGGCGTCGACCTCGGCCAGCTCCTCCACGTCTTGCGCCAGCTTCTCTTCTGTCATCAGCACGCTCTCGGTCTGTTATTCCTTTCGCCTGCCAAACACAATCGCCAGGACGATGGAGGCGGCCAGCACGGCGAGTGCCAGGCCGATCCGCCAGGGGTCGCTGGCCAGGATGCCCCTGAGCCACCAGTCGAGCAGCACGTCCATCAGCCAGAGAAAAATCGCCATCGTAACCGTAATCACGATCACAATCTGCGTCAGCCGCCACGTCTCTTCTCGAGTCGGCCAATTGACCTTTTTTAGCTCCGAACGAGTTTCCCGAAGATAGCGAATGATGGCGTTCTCTTTTTTGACCTTTGCTTTTGCCACAACCTTTTTCTCCCCAGCGCGATCTGCGCGGCTAGCCCCTGACACTTGAAGACACCGCCCGCTTCCTACGGCGGTGTCTTAGGCAGGCCAGGCAGGAATCGAACCCGCAACCTACGGTTTTGGAGACCGTTGCTCTGCCAAATTGAGCTACTGGCCTGTGAAATCCTCGCGCGTCCAAGCCGCTACTTGGTCTCGCGATGCAGCGTGTGATGCCGACAGCGCGGGCAGTACTTTTGTAGTTCCATGCGCGAAGGATCGTTACGCCGATTCTTCTCCGTCGTATAGTTATGTTCCTTGCACTCTGTACATGCCAAAGTGATCGTCAAGCGAATTGCCTTCTTGGCCATCGTCCACCTTCGTCAAAAGATTGGCAAAAACTCTGTCTCCTGGGCGCTTTCCCTCTTGGGAAAGGTGCCCAGGCGAGCAAAGCGGGTCGTTACGATATTTGCTTCCTGGAGCCCACGATGGGATTTGAACCCATGGCCACACCCTTACCAAGGGTGTGCTCTACCGACTGAGCTACGTGGGCCAGCAAGGTGGGCCGGGCAGGACTCGAACCTGCGAAGGCTGAGCCAGCGGATTTACAGTCCGCCCCCTTTGCCGCTCGGGACACCGACCCAA
>JAFGEI010000171.1 GCA_016931695.1 Anaerolineae bacterium
GCCAGCCGCAAGGGAATGACCCGATGCTTCCCCCACTTTGGGCCATTCCTCCGACTCCAACGGCGCAGCGTCATCGCGGGGGACGAAGCGCCCCTCGCCGTGGGCCACAGGGCAATGGATGCGCTCCGCCAGGCCGCGGGTAAAGACGCAGGGACTCTGGGGGTCCGGTTCCAGCCACACCCAGCGGCACTCGAAACGATTGGAGGCGTTGCGCGTCAATGTTGCCTGGATATCCTCCCCGGGAGGGCCGGGGAGCCAGCCGCTCTTGACCAGGGCCTGGAAGCCGTTGCAGATGCCCAGCACCGGTTTGCCCGCCTCGATAAAGCGGCCCAGCTCGTCCTGAAAGAGCCACCGCATGTCCGTGGCCAGGAGCCGGCCGGCCCCCAGGGCATCGCCGTAGGAAAAGCCGCCGGGGAGGATGAGCATCGCGAAATCGTGCAGGTGGGCCGGATGGGCGCGCAGCTCGTTGACGTGGAGGATCGTCGGCCGGCCGCCGGCGGCTTCGACGGCCCAGGCAGCCTCGCGGTCGCGGTTGGTACCGGTTGCATGAAGAATCAGTACGGATGGATGGGCCATGGGTGCTCACCAGGTTAGTAGTAAGGGCAATACGTGCTGCGTGCTGCGTGTTGCGTGAAAATGTGAGAACGTGAGAACGTGAAAACGTGAAACGTGAGAACGTGAAACGTGAACCCAACCTGCAACCTGCTAACCTGTAACCTGCCAACCTGCACCGTGCCGCATTCTCAGCCGAAAAGCTCGGCCACTTTGCGCAGCCCGGCCATGATGTCCACCCCGAAGGGGCAGCGAGCCACGCACTCGCCACACTCGGTACACGACGAGACGTCGGTGTGGAAGCTTTCATAGATCGGCCGCGCCTCCTCGACAGTACCCCGGTCCGTCATATCGACCAGCCACATCATCCAGCCGACGGGGATGTCTACCGGGCACGGCAGGCAGTGGTGGCAATAGACGCACTTGCCATGCAAGAGGCGCGGCAGATCACCCACAACGGGGCCATAGTCCTTTTCCTCGGCCGTCGCCTCCAGGTAGCGCAGCGTGGCCTGCATCTCGTCCACGTTCTTGGGGCCGGGCACGGCCGCCGCCACGGGCAGCGAGTAGACGTAGGAGAGGCAGTGGGCCGGTGTGATGCCGGAAGGCCGGCCGTCAACGGTAAAGAGCACACCGCCGTGGTAGGCCTTCATCGCCACCAGCCCCACGTCGTGCTCGACGCAGGCCTGGTAGAGGGCGGCGTCGCCCTCGTTCCCATATCCGACCAGGTTGACCGGGAACATTAATACGTCGATCAACCCGCTCTGGACCGCCTCGAGGGCCACCGAAAGGTCATGGCCGCTCATGCCGATCGCGCCGACGCGCCCCTGTTCCTGGTAGCGCCACAGCCGCTCGAGGGACTGCTGGACAAAGCCGTCCCATACTTCCTGGGTGTCGATCACCGCGATCATCGCGACCTCGGCATAGCCGCTGCCCAGCGCGGCGAGCATGCCATCGAAGCAGGCCTGGCAGTAGTCCAGGTCAAAGCGCTGCCCGTCGCCCCAGTGCGCGGCGGCAACGAGGTTGGCGCGATGGGTCCGGTACACGGCGCCATAGGTTTCCCAGTATTCCGGCTTGACATAGAGCAGGTCCACATAGTTGCCGCCGGCGTCGACCAACATGCCCAGGACGCGGTCCAGGACCTCCGGCCCGGGCTCCAGGTGTTCCGTCCCCAGGCCGATAATGCCGACGTCGCGGCCCGTTCTGCCCAACTGGCGCTGCTCCATCTCTTTACCTCCGTATTTTGCTACCGTACACTTTTCCGCTCGGAGTGGCTTCTACAAGAACGACGCCAGGGTTTTTAGCCACGAATTGTACGAATTTGACGAATTTGTTTCGTGTCAATTCGTGCAATTCGTGGCAGAATGAAAAAGTGTACGGTAGCAAGCCTCCGTATATGATGGCTCTCTACTCGACGAATCGTTCCGCGTCCGGATCAAAGGCCGGCGTATGGACGAGGAGCAGCACCGCTGGCGACAGAGTCCTGTTCTCGTACCAGAACGGCTGGCCCTGGGGGACCAGGACAAAATCGCCGGCCGCCAGGTCCCCCTCCTCTTCTTCCAGACCAAAGCGAACCCGGCCGGAGAGCAGGTAATAGTACTTGTCCGAGCGCTCTGAGCGGGCCCGGGGATGGCGCGTGCCGGGGGGAATGTGAATCGTAGCCAGCGAGGAACCGGTCGACAGGCCGGCCGTGTAATCCCGGATCTCGAGACCCTCAAAATCAAAGGGCTGTACCGAAGCACCGCGAACCAACATCTAGGGGACCTCCTTCCACGCCCGCGCCAGGTCGGCGATGGCGCAGGATAGAACTGCCACATCGTTCAGTCCACGCACCTTCAATAGCTCCTGCTCCACGACCTGCCCCAGGCAGGTGTGAGGAATGCCGGCCAGCATTTCTTCGAACGCCGCGGCATCTGCCGGCGCCACTTCGATCAGGAAGCGGCCGGCGCTTTCGGAAAAGAGGGCGACGTCGTCGCGCTCCACGTCGTTGCAGTGGGGCAAGGAGGACAACGATAGCTCCAATCCCAGCCGGCCGGCCAGGGCCATCTCCGCCGCCGCCACCGCCAGCCCGCCCTCGGAGAGGTCGTGGCAGGC
>JAFGEI010000172.1 GCA_016931695.1 Anaerolineae bacterium
ACGACTTGACGATGGTCGTGGTGGACCGGTTTTCGTTCCACGTCCCGCCCGCGGTGGTGCGCGAGGCGAAGCGGCAGCTGCGGGCGGCTGCGTGAGGGAGTGAGATGACGGACGACGAAGCAGTCGACACCTTCCAGCGCATCGTCGCCCAGATCATCAAGCGGCTGGTCGCTGAAGAGGAACAGCGACAGCAGGAGGAGAAGGAGGACAAAGTATGTCAATCCGGCAACTGCTGACCGCGCAGGGCCAAGACCTGGAGGGCCAGATTCACCAGGATATCATCGAGGTTCGTCGTGTGCTACCCCAGCTCGGTTATCGCCTGGTATCCGTCTACAAAGAGGCGCGTCAAGGAAGGGTCTTTTGCGCCCGCTACGAGATTGCGGACGTTGATTCCGTCGAGACGCAAGCGCTGGGCTACCTGCGCGTCTCGCGGGATATGCAGTCCAACAACCACAGCCTGGTCACCCAGGTGATGCAGATGATGGAGCTGGCTGGCGAGCACCAACGTACGATGGGCTGCATCTGCATCGACGCTGGCCTGACCGGCGCAGACAGCAAGCGACCCGCCTTTCAGGCGCTGATGCGGATCGCCGCCCGCGACGCCAGCCGGCCAACCTACGAGGCGGTCTACACCTATGACCTCTACCGCTTCTACCGCTCCCTGCACGGCCTGGCCAACAGCTACCGCACGCTGTACGATAACGGCCTCGAGTTGTTCTCCGTCGCCGAACGGCACACCGACCTGGGCAGTCGCGGCGGCAAGCTGCTGGTCTACCTGCGGGGCATAATGGGCGAGATGTACCTGGACGACCTGAGCTGCACGGTGACCGACAACAAGTTCACCCGCGCCCTCAAGGGCTATTCCAACGCTTCCGTTCCCCCCTATGGTTATTGTCGCGGCACTTGCTTTCAGTGTACCGATCCCAACGGGGAGGGATACTGCCCCCGCTTTGGCTCCCGGGAGGATCTCTGGAAAGAGCTGGGGGATGATCCCAGCGTCTTTGTGCCTCATCCCATCGAGCAGCACGGGCTGGTCATCATCGCCGACCTGGGCAGCAGCGGCGACCATTCCGACACCGACATCGCCCGCCGGCTCAACCCCCCGTCTCCTGACGGGCTGGAGGCTCTTCTCCAGGCCCCCCGCGAGCCGGTGGCGGAGATCGAGGGAGGACGACGCATCGTCCTCCTCCAAGACGGCACCTACGCCATCCAGCGTGCTTCCGGCGATCTGCAGTTCTTCCAGCCCAAGGGCCGCCCCGGGCAACCAGGCTCCCGGCGTCGCTTCAGCCGCGACTCGATCCGCGACATCCTGCAGAACCCGTTCTACGCCGGTTTCGTCATCTACCGCAAGCAGGAGAAGAGGAAGGGAGCGCGCCGCCAGGTCCACAAGCGCCACAAGTGTGCTCTGGGGGAGATGCTTACCCGCCAGCGGGAAAACGGCAGCAAGCAGCGGGACCGGACGCTTCTTTTCCCCGGCCAGCACATTCCCCTGATCGGCGAGGAGCTTTACGACCGCTGCCAGCGGGCCCGCGCCTTGCGCGGGCACAATCCCCGGAACGCCCGCATGAAGCGCCACGTCTACCCGCTCAGCGGCCTTCTGCACTGCACTCACTGCCTGGGCCGCTTCCGCGGCAACGCCGGCAACGGGACGGTCCGCTACTATGAGGATGCCAACCGCGCCAACGGCGTCTCCGACTGCCCCGTCCGTTCCGTCTGCGCTGCAGAGGTCGAGCGGCAGGTCTTTGCCTGCGCCCAGCCGATCCGCGTCCCGGAAGCCTGGGATAATGGTATCCTGGTCCACATGCGAGAGGGGGCAAAGTGGGAAGAACTGCGGCGGCAGCGCCGCTCGATCCACAGCGAGTTGAAGAACGGGCGCAAGCTGGCCTTGGAGGGGGTGTTCAGCAGTGGGGAGTACAGGGATCTGAAGCGGGAGTGCCAGCGGCGGCTGGTGGAGCTGGAGCGGCGCACGCGCGTCGAGGATGCCTGTTACAAGCGGTTTCTGCGCAACTTTTCTCAGGTCTGGGATGCCGCGACAGATGAAGAGCGCAAAGGGCTGCTGCAGTGCATCTTTACCGTCATCTGGGTCGAGGATGGCAAGATCGTCAGCTACGAAGTGCGGGAGCCTTTCATCGAGCCGTTGGGCGAGGCTGGATCAGCGATGGCTATCGGCCAACCCGGCCAGGTCGAGCAGCTCGCGGATCGAGTGACAGAGCTGACGGCGGCGTGACGGCGGGTGGACTCGCCGCAAGTACCTGGCCAGTTCAGAGACGTCGGGCGGCAGTGCGTCGGGGTCGACCAGCGACTTGTCGAAAAAGTGCATTGGCTGGTATCCGGCTCGCGTCAGCACCTCGTTGGGGTTCAGGCCAAAGTGGTCGGCGATGGCGATGCAGCTCTCGCGGGTTGGGCGCTGGTGTTTGCTGACAAAGCGACTGAGCGAGCCGTGATCCAGGCCAGCGGCCAGCGACGCCTCGCGCATGCTCTCGTTGTGGGCGTCCAGCAGTGCCTGTAGATATGCCGCGAAAGCAGCGCGGTCGTATTCCTTACCACCACGGGTTGGTCGTGACATCAGTCGCCGTTCCTTAACAGTCGAATCGCCATTCTATCGGCAAAGCTATTGACGGGGCGGGGTGCAGCGGGTACAGTAGGGAAAATCTTACCGGAGGTCACACGATGAAAACACAAGTTGTTGGATACACCCGCGTTTCCCTGCTGGACCAGGCGGAAAAGGGCCACTCCCTCGATGCCCAGCGGATGGCCATCGAGCAATACTGTGCGAGCCGGGGCTGGGAGTTGGTCGAGGTCAAGGTCGACGCTGGCATCTCCGGCACGCTCAGCGAGCGGCCAGCGTTCCAGGAACTGCTCCACGAGGCGACGCTGGGCCGCTTTGACATCGTCATCGTCCACGCCATCGACCGTTTCTACCGCGACCTGCAGGGGCTGCTCAAGACGCTCAACCACCTGCGGCAGCACGACGTCACCTTCATCTCCATCACCGAGAACCTGGATTTTTCCACGCCCTGGGGCAAGCTGACCCTGGCGGTGCTGGGTACCTTGGCCGAGATCTATATCGACCGGCTGCGGCAGGAGACGCGCAAGGGCAAGGTCGCTCGCGCCGCCAAGGGCCTGCACAACGGCACGCCGCCGCTGGGCTACTGCTACGGCAACTGCGCGGCCTGCGGCGATCCCAATGGCGCGGGGTACTGCCCGCTGCACGGCGGCCCGAACCGGCAGGATTACACCCCGTCGCTCCCGTTGCTCCCTCACCCGGTTGACTGCGAAGCAGTGCGCCTGGCCTTTCAGTGGCACGCCAGCGGGGAGTGTTCGGACGGTGAGATCGCAGCGCGGCTCAACGGCTATGTCCATTTCCTGCCCGATGGGAGCGAGATCCATTTCCGCACGCGGGGCAGGATGGGGCGCGGCGCGCCGGGCCCCTTTGGCAAGGACACCGTGCGCGACATGCTTCAGCACCCCTTCTACATCGGCCTGGTTCCCTACTACGGCCTCGACGGCAAGAGCCACAAGCGCAAGCGTGAGGACGCCGAGGCCTTGTATCCGGGGCGGCACGAGCCGATCGTCGATCCGGCCACCTTCGAAGAGAGCCAGCGCGTCCGGGCGCTG
>JAFGEI010000173.1 GCA_016931695.1 Anaerolineae bacterium
CGGCCTGCCGGACGCCGCCGTCCAGGAGGCCCGCGAGCGCGTCCGCTCGGCCATCCGCAACTCGGGGGCCCATTTCCCCTACAACCAGCGCCTCACCGTGAACCTGGCCCCGGCGGACCTGCGCAAGGAGGGGCCGGCCTACGACCTGCCGATGGCCCTGGCCCTGGTGATGGCCTCCGGCGGGGCGGACGCCGACCTGGAGGGCGCGATGGTAGTAGGGGAGCTTTCCCTGGACGGCTCCGTCCGCCACACCAACGGCATTCTGCCGATGGTCTCGGTCGCCCGGCAGCGCGGGCTGAAGTGCATCTACGTCCCGGCGCACGACGCCGCCGAGGCGGCGCTGGTGGAGGGGCTGGAGGTCTACCCGGTGCCCAACCTGGGGGCGATGATCGACCATCTGAACGGGGTGAGCGCGCTAAAGCGCTTCGAGATGCCGCCGATGCCCACGGACGAAGAGGTGGCCTCCTACCCCGTGGACATGGCTGACGTGAAGGGGCAGGAGCACGTGAAGCGGGCCGTGGAAGTGGCCGCGGCCGGTTGTCACAACGTCCTGGGATTGTGTCCAAAAACCAGAATGGCCGTTTGTGCTGCGGGTGGAGTTGGCTGCGACTGGGGACACCAGACACTGCCAAAGGCACTTGCAATAGCACACTATCTGTGTTATCATATGATTATGATACAGTCTTTTCGAAACGGCGGCACAGAAAATATCTTTAACGGCGCCAATACGCGGGCGGCACGCCAGACCTGCCCGGAACAGCTGTGGAAAACCGCCGCCCGCAAGCTCGATCTGCTCGATTCCGTCACGTCGCTTCACGAGCTGAAGGTACCTCCCGGCAACAGGTTGGAGGCTCTTGGCGGAGATCGCCAAGGCCAATACAGCATCCGCATCAACGACCGCTACCGGATCTGCTTTATTTGGACCGAGGTCGGGCCTGAACAGGTCGAGATCGTCGACTATCATTGAGTATGGAGAAATGACCATGGTTCGTATACCGACCCACCGCGCGCCCACGCATCCGGGAGAGATGCTCCTGGAGGAATTTCTGGCGCCCATGGGCCTGACGCAGCGCGAGCTGGCCACGGCGATCCACGTGCCCTATCAGCGGGTGAACGACATCGTCAACGGCCGGCGGGGCATCACGCCCAGCACGGCCCTGCGCCTGGCCCGCTTCTTCCGCATGTCGCCGGACTTTTGGATGAACCTACAACTGCGCTGGGATCTCTACTTTGCACAGCAGGAAGAGACCGCGATATTGGCCGAGATCCAGCCCTGCAAGTCCGCTGTATAGTGGCCGATTGTTTCAAGTGCCGCAACAAGGTGGAACTGGACGTGGCGGTCGAGGCGCTGCGCGGCAGCCGCCGCCAGCGCAAGTGCACGAACGACGACCTGCTGCGCTTCGCCCCGATCTGCCGCGTGGTTGCGGTGATGCGCCCCTACCTGGAGGCAGTACAATGAGCGAGGCCCCAACCCCCAACTTGCCAGCTTCCGTCCGCCAGCGGCTGCTGCACCTGGGCCATCGGCGGGGGGAGGCCGCGATCGGAGAAGGGGGCGAATTTCGCAGGACGTGGCCGGCCGGCGGTCCGTGGAGCGAATCGGTTTCTTCCTGACAGGGGCAAGGCCGGCCGTGACGGCAGATCGGCAGAGCGGGAGGTCCCGCGATGACCTCCGTGTAGTTGTACCTCCTAGGCAGCTTCGAGTTACGTCGGGTGTCTCACTGCTTGTCTCCGTGTATCTGTGTCGCGCGCAGCGTGCGGAATCCATGTTGTGCCGATCACGGCCGCACGTACGGCATGAGGTGTCTATGTCCCGCCAGCCGCCATTCTACCCTTGGCCAGCCCAAGTCGTTTTGCATAGGAGGTTCAGGTGTGAAAAGATGGGAGTTGTCGGAAACGCATAGCCAGTTCGCTGGGAGGTAACATGCCCTCCCCTCTTCTGACCACCAAGCTCTATGTTCCGCCGGTTCGTCCGGCGCAGAGCCTCATCTCGCGCCCGCGCCTGCTCGCGCGGTTGAACGCGGGACTGGCCCGACCGGGCCTGATCCTTGTCTCGGCACCGGCCGGCTACGGCAAGACCACCTTGCTCGGCGAGTGGGCGGCATCCTGTGGTCAGTCCGCGCGTGTCGCCTGGCTTTCCCTGGACGAGGACGATAACGATCCAGCGCGTTTCCTCACCTACCTGAGCGCTGCACTGGGGCCCGACCAGGAAGACGTCGAGCAGGCCCCGACAAATGCTCTGCTGCCCGGTTCGCCAAAAGAGCTGCTGACCGGGCTGCTCAACCGGGTCCAGACCGATCCCACCCCCCTCCTGTTCGTGCTCGACGACTATCACGTGATTACGGCCCAGCCGATCCACGGAGCCATGGCTTTCCTGCTCGAACACCTGCCGGCGAATATGCACCTGATCGTCATCACACGGGTGGATCCCCCTTGGCCCCTGGCCCGGCTGCGCGGCCGCGGGCTGTTAATGGAGCTGCGCCAGGCGGACCTACGCTTCACTCCCCGCGAGGCTGCCGAGTTTCTGAACCGGGTGATGGAGCTGGGACTCACACCCGGCGACGTTGCCGCCCTGGAAGCCCGGTGTGAGGGATGGATCGCCGGCCTGCAGATGGCGGCGGTTTCGCTGCAAGGGCGAGAGAACATGTCCGATTTTATCTGGGCCATCACCGGCAGCGACCGCTACATTGGGGATTACTTGCTCGCCGAGGTCCTGCAGCGCCAGCCGGCCCCCATCCAGGCATTCCTCCTGCGGACCGCCATACTGGACCGCCTTACTGGCTCACTGTGCGATGTCGTGCTGGCGGAGCCGCTCGCCCAGTCGCTGGCCGCGGAAGCTTCACCGCCCCATTGCTCCTCCCAGCAGGTGTTGGAATACCTCGAACGCATGAACCTGTTTGTCGTGCCGCTCGACAATCGCCGGGAGTGGTACCGCTATCACCAGCTCTTTGCCGACCTGCTGCGCAGGCGCCTGCAGCAAGAATGCCCGGACCTGGGGCCGGTGCTTCACGGGCGGGCCAGCGCCTGGCACGAGCAGCAGGGGTTCACGGCGGCGGCGATCGAGCACGCGCTCTCCGCCCGGGAGCACGAACGGGCGGCGGACCTGATCGCGCGAGAAGCCCAGTCCACGCTGATGCGCAGCGAGATGGCCACCTTTTTGCGTTGGGTGGAGGCGCTGCCCGACGAACTGGTGCGCGCGCGGCCGCTTCTCTGTCTTTTTCAAGCCTGGGCCTTTTTGCTGAGCGGCCGCCCGTTGAATGCCGTCGAGTCACGGCTGCAGGACGCGGACGGCGAGGCCGTCGAGGTAGTTGGTCAGGCCGCCTTGCTGCGCGCTTTTCTTGCCGCGTTCCAGGACCATTCACAGCAGGCCGCCGAACTGGCGCGCCAGGCGCTGGAGCGGCTGCCCGCGGACGACTGGTTCTCGCGCAGCATCGCCACCTGGAACCTGGGGATGTCGCACCTCGTCGGCGGAGACCTCGTAGCAGCCGGCCGGGTGCTGGCCGAGGCCGCCCAGTTGGGCCAAAAGGCCGGCAACATCTTGATTGCTGCAGCCAGCCTGTGCCACCGGGCCGAACTGTGCGCCGTCCAGGGGCGGCTCGGCGAGGCGTGGGATATTTATCAGCAAGCGCTGCGCCTGGCGGCCGACGAGCGAGGGCAGCCACTCCCGATTGCCGGCATGGCCCTGCTCGGCCTGGGTGAGCTCTCCCGCGAGCGGAACGAGTTGGCGGACGCCGCACGTTATCTCTCTCTCGGCCTTGAACAGACCCGCCTGTGGGGCGAGATCGTGGCCCTCGACGGATACATCTCCCTGGCACGCGTCCGCCAGGCCCAGGGAGATGGGGAGAGCGCCCAGGAATCTATGCAGCAGGCGCAACAGGCCGCCGCCCGTTTTGACACCACCCAGGTAGACGATGTCGTCGCCGCCGCCTACCAGGTGCAGCTCTGGGTTACCCAGGGCCGCCTGGAGCAGGCGGCGCGCCTGGTCGCCAGGTGGCAGCAGCTGGAAAGCCCCATTGCGGCACCAGGGGGGAGAATCGATTCGTATCTCGACTATCAACAGCGCCGCTGCATCCTGGGGGCGCTGGCCCGCCTGCGCCTTGCCCAGGGTCATCCCGACGAAGCGTTGGCCCTGCTGGACCCGTTGTTGCGAGTCGTGGAGCGGTGGAGGCTGGACAGGGACCTGATCGAAGTCCAGGTTCTGCGGGCTCTCGCGCTCCAGGCCCAGGGCGACGGACCCGCGGCCCGGGCGGTGCTGCAACAGGCCTTGGCGCTGGCCGAACCGGAAGGATACGTGCGCATCTTTTTGGACGAAGGCCCCGCGATGGCCCGCCTGCTCCACGATGCCGCCGCGCACGGGATCGCTCCGGCCTACACCGGCCGGCTGCTGGCTGCCTTCCCCATCCCAGAGCCGGTACCGCCATGCCCGGGGTCGGCCGCCGAGATCGTCGAACCCTTGAGCGAACGCGAACGAGAAGTGCTTCGCCTCGTTGCCGAGGGGTTGTCCAACCAGGAAATCGCCCGCCGGCTGTTCGTCTCGCTGCGCACGGTCAAGTGGCACACCGGCAACGTGTACAGCAAACTCGGCGTCCAGAGTCGAACCGAGGCTGTCGCCAGGGCCAGGGCGCTGGGCCTCCTCCCCCTCGCCTGTTGACCTTTGTGTATTCAAAGTCACACCCCCAGAGCTTCGTGCGTGGGGTGTTACTTTGGCAACACGAAGCTCTCTAGAAGAAGCAGATCGGCGCGATCGGGACGCACGTCCGTGTGCCCCGATCGCCTATTTTCACCCGCATGGGTGCCCCCACCTGGTTTCTTTTCCTGTACCCCAACCTGTACTTTGGTCCGGTCCCAACTGTACCCGGGGTGTGGTATCCTGGGGGCATAGGATCGTGATATACCTTTTTCGGAGGAGCCAGATAAGCAGAATCAATCTCACGGGCAAGGTCGTCCTGGTCACAGGTGCGAGTACCGGGATCGGGCGCGCAATCAGCGAATCCCTGGCTGCCAACGGCGCGCGGGTGCTGGCGTGTGCGCGGAAAGCAAGCGACGTCGAGGTCCTGAGCGCACTCCCGAACACCACCGGCCTCCGCCTGGATGTGACCTGTCGGGCCGAGATCAGGGCGGTGGCGGACAGCCTTGCAGATCGAGGAACGCGGCTCCTGGCCATCATCAACAACGCCGGTACCGCCGCAGGACGGCAGTTTCTGCAGCGCCTCCAGGCCCACCTGGACGAGTACGGCTACCAGATCTTTTCCCTGGACCCGCTCCTGCCAAGCCTGGCCGACGATCCGCAGCCCGTGCTGCTGGCCGTGCGGGCCTACCTGGACGGCCAGGAATCGCCGGACGAACGCCTGCGCCGGATGGCGGGGGAGCGAGCCGCCACCCGGGCGGCCATCGACGCCCGGCTCAGCGGCCGGCAGCGCCGCCGATTGCAGCGGCTGCTGGCGGAGGCCCGAGAAGCCGCCCGCCTGCGGGAGGAAGCCCTGTTGGAAATGGGGCTGGCCTGGCGCCCCCTCCGCCGTCAGCTCCTGGAGATCGGCCGGCGCATGGCGGCGGCCGGCGCGCTGGCTGAAGTGGGCGACGTCTTTTGGCTGAACGACAGCGAGCTTCGAACAGCGGCCGCCGACCTGGATGCCGGCCGGACGCTCACGCCGCTGGAGCCGGCAATCCGCGCGCGGCGGGCCGATTGGCACCGCTGGCAGGCGCTTCAGCCACCCCCTGTACTGCCGGCCGGCAGCGGGCGCCGGTGGTGGTGGAAGTATGTTTTCCCCGTGCCGGAGGTAGAGGAGCAGTCCACAGACCATGGTCTGGCCGGGCTGGGGGTGAGCCCGGGCCGGGTCACCGCCGTCGCCCGCGTGATCGAGACACCCCAGGAGATGGCGCGCTTGAAGCAGGGCGAGGTCCTGGTAGCCCATACGACCACGCCGGCGTGGACGCCGCTCTTTGCCTACGCCGCTGCCCTCGTCACCGACCTGGGGGGAGTGCTGGCTCACGGCAGCATCGTGGCCCGCGAGTATGGCATCCCGGCAGTGATGGGCACCGGTTCCGCCACGCGGCAGATCCAGGACGGCCAGGTTGTGACGGTAGACGGTACGGCCGGCCGGGTCTATTGGACCGGCAGCGAGGCGTGATAGAGGCCCGCTGAGCGGGGCCGAGGAGGCTAGCCGATGGAACGGCCGCCGCTATACCAGATCAGGGTGGAGGGCCGGCTCGACCCGGGTTGGTCCGACTGGTTCGAAGGAATGGCCCTAGTGTATGAGCACGGCTTTACGACGCTGGTGGGCCCCATCGCCGATCAGTCCGCTCTGCTGGGTATCCTGTGCAAGTTGGGGAATCTGAACGTGACGCTGCGTTCCGTGTGGCAACTTGAGGAGGATAACGATGTTTACCCGATGGTTCACTGAAATCGGCGCCGCCGACCTGGCCACGGCTGGCGGCAAGGGAGCGAGCCTGGGCGCGCTGCTCCAGGCCGGCCTGCCGGTGCCCCCTGGATTTGTGGTCTTGACGTCGGCCTATCACGAGTTCGTCGCCGCCAACGGACTGCAGGGCGCAATCGCCCGGCGTATCGCGCACCTGACCCCAGACGCAACGGAGGCCCTGGAAGAGGCCGCCCGGCAGATCGGCCGGCTGTTCGCCCAGGCATCTATCTCGGATGCCGTGGCGGCCGAGATGGCGGCCATGTACCGGCAGCTGGGCGGCGGCCCTGTGGCGGTGCGCTCGTCGGCTACGGCGGAGGACTTGCCCGGGCTCTCGTTCGCCGGCCAGTATACGACTACCCTGAATGTAACCGGCGCCGTGGCGCTGTGCCAGGCCGTGCGCTCCTGCTGGGCCTCCCTCTGGAATGCCCGCGCCATTTCTTACCGGATGCAGCATGACGTTACCCCGGATGGCCTGGCCCTGGCCGTAATCGTACAGCAACTGGTGGCCGGCGACAAAGCCGGCATCCTGTTCACGGCCAATCCCCTGAACGGCCGCCGTGACCAACTGCTCATCAATGCTTCCTGGGGGTTGGGCGAAGCTATTGTCGGCGGCGAGGTATCGCCCGACCAGTGGGTGGTGGACAAGGCGTCGGGCCGGACCGTAGAGAGCCGCATCGCCCGAAAATCGGTGATGACTGTGCTCCGGGAAACCGGTACGCAGACGATGGCGGTGCCGGAGGACCTGCAGCAGACGCCGGTCCTGAACGACGACGAGTTGGCGCAGGTCGTTGTGCTGGCGCGGCAGGTAGAGTCGCACGCCGGCGCGCCCCAGGACGTGGAATGGGTGTGGCGCGCCGGGCAATGTTACCTGGTGCAGTCTCGGCCCATCACTTCCCTGTTTCCTCTGCCGGAGCCGCTGCCGGACCCGTCTGCGGGCCTGCGCATCCATCTTTGCCTCAACATGGTATTCCAGTCCATCACCGAGCCTCTGACACCCATGGGGCTCGAGTTCTTTCGGCTGCTGTACGCTGGCTTGGCCGCCGCAGCGACGGGACGGCGTACCCCGTACCCGGCCTGGGCCCGGCGGGCGGCCGGCCGGATGTACCTGGACGTGACCAGCTTGCTGCGCGACGCGCGGCGGTGGCCGGCGCTGGTGGGGGCGATTTCCCGAAAGGACCCCATCGCGGGCCAGGCGCTCCACCGGTTCCTGGAAGCTAACGCCGCCGCCATCGGAGGGGGCCGGCCGGCCCGGCTGCCCTGGAGGCTGGTGCTGCACATCCTGCCCGGACTGATCTGCCGGGTCGGCTACGGTGTGCTGTCCCCCACGGGTGCCCGCAGCCGGCTGATTACCCTGGGAGACCGGGCCATCGCGCGGCTGGAGCGGCACGCCGCCGGGCTGACGGATATGGCAAGCCGGCTGCGCTTTGTCGAAGAAGAAGCGGGCCGGTCGTTCTGGACGGCCATTCACCAGGTGGCCTATTGCGGAGCGGGTCTCCGCGGCACCGAAATAGCCGTGGCGTTGGTGGAGCGATGGTTGGGGGACGGGACAGTCCTGCACCCGGCGCTGCAAGCGCTGCCGGACAACCCCACCACGGAGATGGGCCTGGCCCTGCTGGAGGCGGCGCAGGCGCTGCAGGAAAAGACCGCCCCCGGGCCCGACGACCCGGCAGTGCAGGATATCTTGCAGCGGTTCGGCCACCGCGCGGTGCAAGAGATCGACATGGGCGTGCCGCGCTGGCGCGAGGACCCCACCTATCTGCTAGAGGTGCTCGCAGCCTACATGGCCCAAGGACACCCGGGCGACAAGGTCCGCGAGTTCCGCGACGCGGCGGCCCGGGCAGAGGCGAGCGTGGCCGACGTCGTAGCACGGGTGCGGCGCGGCAAGGGGCCGGCCCACGCCTGGCTGCTCGGCCGGCTGCTGCGGCGTGTGCGGGTGCTGGCCGGCCTGCGCGAGCGGCCCAAGTTCGACCTGGTGCGGGCCCTGGCCGTCTTGCGGTGCGTGCTCCATGATGTGGGCCGGGAACTGGCGGCCCAGGGTCGGCTGCAACGCGCGGCCGACGTTTTCTTTGTCACCTTTGCCGACATCGAGGCCGAGGACGATTTACGCGCTATCGCCGCCGCGAACCGGGCTCAGCACGAGCGTGAATTGGCGCGGACGGCCGTGCCCCGGATCATTGCCAGTACCGGGGCATGCCTCTACGGCGCCCAAGAAGCCGCCGGAGAGAGCGTCCTCGCCGGCGTACCGGTCTCGCCGGGGGTGTACGAGGGCCAGGCACGCATCGTCCATCGTCCGCAAGGCAGCCAACTGCAGCCGGGAGAGATCCTGGTCACGCACAGCACCGACCCGGGCTGGACGCCACTGTTCCTGCACGCCGGCGCCGTGGTCATGGAGTCCGGCGGGCCGATCTCGCATGGCGCCATCGTGGCCCGGGAGTATGGCATCCCCGCTGTCGCCAGCGTGGAAGCAGCCACCACCCGCCTGCGGACCGGCCAGCGCCTGCGCGTGAACGGGGAATCGGGCGAGGTCGTCTGCCTGGATTGATCAGGAGGGTACGGTGTCCACACTTGCTGTCGGCGGCCGGAGCCATGTCGCCGTCCTGTCCATGGCCCTGGCCGTGGTGATGCTGGGGTACGGCATGGTCATCCCGATCTTGCCTTTCTATGTGGAGCGACTGGGAGCCAGCGGCAGCTCCCTGGGACTGCTCATCGCTGCCTACGCCGTGATGCAGCTCGTCTGCGTGCCCATCTGGGGCAGCGTATCCGACCGGGTCGGCCGCAAACCGATCCTGCTCATCGGTATGGTAGGAAACGGCCTGACCGCGTTGCTGTTCGGCCTGGCGAATGAACTGTGGATGCTCTTTCTCATCCGGTCGCTGGCGGGGATATTGTCGTCGGCCCTGTTGCCCACTGCGATGGCCTATGTTGGCGACAGCACCTCCGAGAGAGGACGGGGCAGCGGGATGGGTCTCCTGGGCGCGGCCTTGGGGGTGGGTATGGTCTTTGGGCCCATCCTGGGCGGGTGGCTGGCCGGGGATGCGCTCTCGACCCCGTTCTTTGTCACGGCCGGCCTGTCCCTGGTGGCGCTGGTGCCGCTGGCTCTTCTCCCGGAATCGCTGCCAGCTGCGGCGCGGCCGCGGGCCGGACGGCGGCCGCCGCCCGGCCTCCTCCGTGAATGGGCGCGTGTGCTCCGCGGCCCCCTGGGGGCGCCGCTGTTCATGGCCTTTGTGACCTACTTTGGCATGACCGCGTTCTACGCAATATTCGGACTGTACGCGCTGGAAAAGTTCGCCTGTGGTCCAGACCGTGTAGGAACGATCCTGACGGGGATCGGGGGAGTGTCCGCGATTGCGCAGGGAGTCTTAGCGGGCTTGTTCATCCGGCGCTGGGGGGAAGTGCCCGTGATTCAAGCTGCGCTGCTCGCCAACGCAGTCGGGTTTGTTCTCCTGACGCTGGCCGGCACGTACCGGTCTCTTGCGCTCGCCGCCGGCTTCCTTATCCTGGCCAATGCCGTGTTGAACCCGGCGGTGACGGCCCTGGCCTCCAAGCGCTCCACGCTGGGGCAGGGCACGGCGATGGGGTTGAGCAACGCCAGCATGAGCCTGGGTCGCGTTGCCGGGCCGCTGTGGGCAGGCTTCGCGTTCGACCTGCATGCAAACTACCCGTATCTGGGCAGTGCCGTGGTGCTTTTCGCCGGACTGCTTGTCAGCCTGGTCTAGCTGCGCCGGGGAGCGCGTGGCACTTGCAGTGCAGAGCTCAACCAAAAGGAAACCAGCTGATTGTCGATCGACGTCCCATCGCCTGACACCACAAGAAACTACTTATTGCAACTTGCGCCAACATGTGCTATAATATCCTCCAGGAAAGGAGGTGTACCATGCTGGCTCAAGTCACTTCGTGCGCCGTCGTCGGGTTGGAGGGGGCCCTCGTCCAGGTCGAGGTGGACGTTTCCAATGGTGGC
>JAFGEI010000174.1 GCA_016931695.1 Anaerolineae bacterium
CAGCGCCAGTTCCGCCATTTTGGTTTCGTTGTCGCCACGGATGATGCGCAGGGTCGGGTATTTGGCACCCACGGGTGTCAATGCGCCAGCCAGGACGGTTTCCGGGCGGCGGGCCAGCAAGAGGTCGTACACGTCGGGGGCCGTGCCGATGCCCAGGAAAGTGCCCAGATTCCCTTGCGGGTCGAGATCGATGGCGACGACCGGCAGACCGACGCTGGCTATGCCCGTTGCAAGGTTTGCAACGGTCGTGGTCTTGCCCACCCCACCCTTGCGGTGCGCAGTGACGATGGTCTTGGTCATCTTCACTCTGCCTGTTACCACTCTGTTACCACTCCGGCTTCCCTGTGATCGCCTGTGCCCCCTGTTACCGCGTTACCATTTTTTGCGCCCAGGGCCAGGGCCTCCAGTTCGGGCGTAACGCGCCGGGGGTCGGTCGCGTGAGCCGGCGCGGTCAGCCAGCCGCGCATTTCCCACCTCTGGGCCAGGTTCACAATCTGCCGGCGGCTGATGCGACCCTGAAACGCCTCGTACAACGGGTTGATCGTGAACGCCCCATCGAGGTGCTCAAGGGCGTGGCGCACCAGGGAGACCTCAACCTTGCCCAGCGCCGGGCCGATCACACCGCCCAGCGCCACCCACTCGCCCAATGCCTCGTCGGGGATGAAAGCGCATTGCACCTTGCGCCACGTCCCATCGACGTTGGTCAGCGCCAGGCCGGGGCGGGTGAGCTTCTCAGCCCCGGAGCGGTCGAGGATGATGCGGCTCTCGGTCGCGTCGGTGCAGCGAAAGGCGATCCGCGTCGGCACATTCGCCTTGATCTGGCGGCTCAGCACCTCCGAATCCGGGCGCTGCGTCGCCAGGATCAGGCTGATCCCACTGGCCCGCCCCTTGCGCGCCAGCTGCACCAGGTCGCCCACCGCCCGGCTGCCGGCGAAATCTGCGCACTCGTCCACGACCAGGAGCAGCAGCGGGAAGCGCGTCTCTTGTGGCATCGAGTCCCAACGCGTCACTCGCGCCGCCGCCATCACCACCTGGCGGCGCTCCATCTCCTGCACACACCAGCCGATCAGCGCCTCGGCGTCAGCCACTTCGGTTGCCACCGAGCGCACCAGGTGAGGGAGCGCGTTCAGCGCCACAAAGTCCAGCCGCTTGAGATCGACGAGCGCCAGCTGCAATCTCGACGGTTGACACTTGGCCGTCGCCTGCAAGACAATCGAGCGGATCGTGCCGCTCTTGCCGCTGCCGGACGTGCCGGCGACCAGCATCGCCCGCTCATTCCCGGCCA
Organism: Anaerolineae bacterium; assembly: GCA_016931695.1. Taxonomy (GTDB): domain Bacteria; phylum Chloroflexota; class Anaerolineae; order B4-G1; family DUEL01; genus JAFGEI01. The sequence goes on from JAFGEI010000174.1 coordinate 1,286, forward strand.
GGTCGAGGGGGAGCCTGCCAGTCTTGGCGTCACCGAGCAGCACCGTGTACTCGCCCTCGGCTACCAGGTCATCCGGCGCAATCGTGACCTTTGCCGGCAGCCTGCGATTGCCCGCGCCCGGCTCTCGTGCCACCACCAGCGCCAGGCCGGCGCTATCGGCGACGAAGGTGCGCCGCCCCTGCAAGGCGGCGCGAATCTGGCGGTGCAGGGCCGGGTCCAGCCACGTCTCCCGCGCCACGCCGCCCAAGCGCAGCATGTCGAGCACAAACGTCACCCGCTGCGGCTCGACCACGGCGACGGCCTGCGGCAAGACCTTCTGGCCGTCCGTGCGCTGCCTCAGCTCGCCGCGCTGGACGAGCGTGCCGATGATCCCGCGCCAATACGTCACGACTTCGGTGTGCATCGTTGGCTCCACGTCATTCCTCCTCGTCCTCCCCCTGCACCCACTCGCCCTCGACCGCCTGGGCCAGCCTGGGCGGGAGAATCCCCTGCCGCGCGGCGTCGCTCAAACTGCCCACGGTCACCACCCGCACCAGGCCGGGAACCGGCTGCCGAGCCTGCGGTCGGGGCTGAGCGGGCTGCCAAGGGCGCACTACAATCTCCCCGCGCCGCTGGGGAGCCTGGTGCGCGTGCTGGGCCAGGGCCAGGTTGCCGATCTGCTGCCGCGCCGTGGCCCGGTCCTGCCAGTGTGGGTCAGGCTGTGGGCCGCCCGGTTCCAGCAGCGGGTTGGCCGAGCGCAAGGGCAAGGTGTACCTGCCGTCGTCCTCGACAAAGACGATCTCGCCCTCGTCGCGCTTGCGGCGAATCCCCCGCCAGCGGTTGACCAGCACCGGGATGAGCAAAGGCCCCAGCCGGTAGCCAACCGCCCCCACCGCCAAGATCGCCAGCCCCAGGAGCGCCCAGCCAGCGAACGTCGTCAAGACCTGCGTCGCCTCGTCAGCCTCGTCCTGCCGCTCAATGGCCGCCGAGGTCGCCTGAACGGACGTCGCTTCAGCAGCGCTTTGAATTGCCTGGCACGTGGCCGTGACCTGGTTGGCCTGCGCCGTGCCGGTCGTGGCAATGGCAATCGCCTGGCGGGTCATCTGGTCGTACCCTGCCGCTGCGGTGGCAGTGAGCCGGCTGGCCTCCATCGTCGCCGTTGCCCCGTCGTAGATTGCCTGCGCGGTCATCGTCGCCTCAACCCGCGCCGCCTCCAGCGCCATCGCCTGCGCGGTACACTCAATGTCCCGCGCCTGGATCGTGCTCTGCGAGTCAATCGCCCAGCGCGTTGCCTCGATGCCTGCCTGCACATCGGCCTCGGCATCGGCGGCAAGCGTCGAAGCCGCGTTCGCCGTCGCCATCTGGTGTTCAGCCTGCACCGTTGCATTGGCCCAGGCTTGCTCGGCCTCGGCTGCGGCAAGCTCCGCTTCGAGAAACGCACCGGCCAGACCCGCCAGCGTCGGCGTGGCGGTGGGGCGCGGGGTGGCCGGGGTGCTGCTGGAATAGTAGTCGTCGCCGCAGGCCAGGGCGACCAGCACCAAAGCGGCCAAAGCGACAAAGACAAACCGGCGTTTCATGCTACCCCCAATCGACCTCGCGGTATTCCTGCGGAGGCGCGCTCAACCCCCACAGGTCTGGGTCGGACAGAATCAAATTGGCGATCTCGTCGCCCTCGTCGTTGATCACGTAGAAGGGCAGAGTGTCCTGGCTGTACGGGGAGCGCCCCCAGAGGGCGTTCGGCCCCGGCAGCCACTTCCCGCCTTGCTTGGCGCCGAAAAAGCGGCGATACAGGACCGCCCCGGCAACGGCAGCGGCGGCCAGCAGCACCGCCCCCAGGCACGCCCCCGCACCCAGGAACGCCAGGGGACTGGAAGCCGGGGCGGGAGAGGAAGCAAGCACCGGGGTGGGTGCAGTGGCTGCGCCGGGCGTCCCGATGATTGCGACTACTACCACCAGGACGATGCCGATGCCGATGGCCACGGCCAGCGTGTGCAGGATCGCCTTGGCGTTCTTGATCAGGACGACCAGCAAGACCAGCCCGCCAGCGACGGCCACGAGCCACCAGTTGTCGGCAAGGAACCGCAGCCAGTCCAGCAGTTGCTCGATCTGCCCCAAGTCCATGTCAATCCTTTACCGCGCGACCGGCCAGCCTTTCGCCAGGTATGCCAAGCCAAACCTCATTCGCCAGACAGCCGCCACAGGGAACTATGGGCAGACGGGGCAAGTCGAGAGCTGCCAGAGCCGCCAGTGCCTTGTCCATCATCGAGGGGTGGACGACGACCTCGGCAGGGAGCCGTCGCTGGCGCTGGTAGAAATCGCCCAGAGCGGCCTGGAGGTGGGTCTGCAGGTCGGCGTGCTGACCGTTGCGGTAGACCTTGTACTGCTTGACGGCTGTAACCATCATTGCTACCTCTCACAACAAACCCCCGCCGGGCTTGCGGGGGTTGTCAGTCTGTGCTATCCTGATAGCAACCTCCGCGCCGTCGAACCCGGCGTTGAGGCCAGGCCTCCAGCAGTGTTATGCGCACTGTTGGAGGCCAAGCTACAACGGGTCAAGGCATCGCTGGTTTCCAGTGATCTGGCGATCTACTTGGCTCCTCTTGTTCTCCATGACACGAGCGGGTCAATATCTTGACGCTTCGCACATCGTCGGTCATGCCCAGCAAGTATTCAACCGAGGTTCCCAGAGCCTGCGCAATCCGCGCCATTGTCACCGCTGTGGCATTGGGTCGCTCGCCGTTTTCCAGCCGATACACTTGGGCCGTGCTGATCCCAGCGCGGCGAGCGACCTCCTCAGCGCGCATTGCACGGCCAACTCGAAGCCCTTTGATGCGATCCTTGTCAACAGTCGGGGTGGTTGTCTGAAAAGTCATTTGTCCTCCTTGTCACGATAGGCAGCAAAAGACAAAGCACCGTCTCTGTACGTGACGGTGCTTTGCCTCTAGCGTATGAGTGATAAACAGTGTAGGATATGTCACCAACTGGTGACTGGAAAATGGCAACCAGACCAGCCCATACCCCGGCTTATCGGCCGGCCTGGGGGGAAGAGAAAGGTACCCGGAGGGGTACAGAAGACGGTTATTTCTGTTCTTTGCCCCTCGACCTGGACTGCTCCCTGCCAACTCGCACCAAGATGATATCTCCGGCAACCTTCGATTCGAGCGTCGGTGTCTGGCTGACGTTGCGCTGGCTGGCCCACAGCTTGACCCCATCGACCACGTGGCGGCTGGCGTCCTGCACCGTCACAAAGCCCTTCCCGTCGCGGTCGGCCGCGCCGGCGAGGCCCTCCAGCAGGTAGTGGGTAAAGACGGAGCGCTGGCCATCTGGGAAAAGGCGCTGGGCCCCGACCACCCCGACACCGCCCAAGGCCTCAACAATCTGGCGATCCTCTGTTACTATGAGGGTAAGCTGGCAGAAGCCGCCCGCCTGATGCGCCGCGCCCTGGCGATTTTCGAGGCGAGGCTCGGCCCTGCGCATCCCCATGCGCAAGGCTCGCGGCGCAGCCTGGCTGTGATCGAGGAGCGGCTGGAGGGAAAATAACGAGGAGAACAACGAGGAAGCGGGCGAGCACTTTACCCCGCGCGACGTGGTGCGGCTGATGGCCCAGCTCGTCTTTCTGCCGGTCGCCAACCAGATCGAGTCCGGCACCTACCTGGTCTATGACGGCACCTGCGACACTGGTGGGATGCTGACCGTGGCCGAGGAAACGCTGGCCGACCTGGCGGTGCAGGTCGGCAAAGACGTCTCCATCCACCTGTTCGGCCAGGAGGTCAACCCCGAGACCTACGCCATCGCCAAGGCCGACCTGCTGCTCAAGGGCGAGGGACTGGAGGCAGAGAACATTGTCTTTGGCTCGACGCTCTCCGCCGACGCTTTCCCGGCCCGCAAGTTCGACTTTATGCTCTCCAATCCGCCCTACGGCAAGAGCTGGAAGACGGATATGGAGCGCATGGGCGGGCGGGGCGACCTCTTTGACCCGCGCTTTATCATCGAGCACGGCGGCGACCCAGAGTACAGCCTGATCACCCGCTCCTCCGACGGCCAGCTGATGTTCCTGGTCAACAAGCTCAGCAAGATGAAGCGCGGGACGGCGCTGGGCAGTCGCATCGCCGAGGTGCATAACGGCTCCTCGCTCTTTACCGGCGACGCTGGCCAGGGCGAGAGCAACATCCGCCGCTGGATCATCGAGAACGACTGGTTGGAGGCGATCATCGCCCTGCCGCTCAACATGTTCTACAACACCGGCATCGCCACCTACATCTGGGTGCTCTCCAACCGCAAGCCGGCGCAGCGCCAGGGCCAGGTGCAGCTCATCGACGCCACCGGCTGGTCGACGCCGCTGCGCAAGAACCTGGGACAAAAGAACTGCGAGCTTTCGGAGGCGGACATCCAGCGCATCGTCGAGGCGTTCCTGGCCTTTGAAGAGACTGAGCAGTCGAGGATATTCCCCAACCGGGCCTTTGGCTATTGGAAGATCACCGTCGAGCGGCCGCTGCGCTTGCGCGTCGATCTCTCCGCCGCCGCCCGCGTGCGCTTTCGCCAGGCCTGCCAGGAGGCCGGCGAGGGGGATTTGGCCGACCTGGTCGACCGGCTGGCTACAGACCTTGGCCCCGGCCCGCACCTCGATTTCAACGCCTTTTTGGCGGCGGTGGAAAAGGCTGCCGATTTCAACCTCACCAAGAAGCGGCAAAAGCTGCTCCGGGAGGCTTTGGCCGAGAAGGACGAGGCAGCAGAGCCAGTTATCGCCAAAGTACACAAGCCCGGCAAGGTCGAGGCCGACCCGCTGGCCGGGCGCTACGCCGTCGAGATCGGCGGCAAGCCGCGCGTGGTCGAGTACGAGGCCAACACGGAGCTGCGCGACACGGAGCAGATCCCGCTGCTGGAGGAGGGCGGCATCGCCGCCTTTTTCCGACGCGAGGTGATGCCCTACGTCCCCGATGCCTGGATCGACGAGGGCAAGACGCGGGTGGGTTACGAGATTTCGTTCAACCGCTATTTCTACAAGCCCGAGCCATTGCGCACGCTGGCTGAAATCCGCGCCGACATCGAGGCGCTGGAGCGGGAGACGGATGGGCTGCTGGAGCAGATTCTGGTGGACGTGGCATAGGCCACGTTCAAGGCAGCCTATCGTATGGCGGCGGATGGCGTCTGTACTATAGCCAGACTATAATATGGCAGGATTTCTCGTCCATGTGATAGGCAGCCTATCATGCCACAAGCAGAACAAGTTGGCGTGCGGCATCCTGCACGAGTTCACCGGCCAGAGCCGCCACCGCCGTTTTCGCTACGAGGGGTACGTCGCGCTTTTTGCCGACCCCTCTCCACAAGCTTCAAATGGCTGAAAGAGCCGTGACGAAACAGCCTGCTGTCTACATCCTGGCGAGCAGACGCAACGGCACGCTTTACATTGGTGTCACCAGCGACTTGGTGAAACGTGTCTGGCAGCACAAGAACAACGTTGTTGAAGGGTTTACGACCAGGTACGGCGTGCATACGCTGGTCTATTACGAGCTACACGGCGATATGGCCGAGGCCATCCGCCGCGAGAAGCAGTTGAAAAAGTGGAACCGCGCCTGGAAGATCGAGCTGATTGAGAGGGAGAACCCACAGTGGCTTGATCTGTGGCCAGAGTTGGTGGAATGACAGTGACCAATCGTCATGCCCGCGCAAGCGGGCATCCAGGAAAGCGGGGACGGGCATCCAGAGCGACGGGAGATGGATTCCCGCTTACGCGGGAATGACGGGCTTTCTGCGAAAGCAGGGATGCGTGGGAATGGCGCCAACCGACCGTCATGCCCGCGCAAGCATGTCCCCGCGGAGCATGTCCCCGCGAAAGCGGGGAGCGGGGATGCGCGGGAATGACAGCGAGGATGACAACAACCGGCCGTCATGCCCGCGCAAGCGGGCATCCAGAGCGACGGAAGATAGATTCCCGCTTACGCGGGAATGACAGGTTCTTTATGAAGGTTTTTTATGACAACAGAGGCAGTGTATGATTGATGGCGTGAAACCCTACTCCGAATACAAGGACTCCGGCGTGCCGTGGCTGGGAAAGGTTCCGGCACACTGGCAACAATGGCCAGGGCGAGCTTGTTTCACCGAAAAGAAGACGCCGAATATCGGGATGCAAGAGACAACGGTCCTTTCACTCAGCTACGGGCAGATCGTCGTCAAACCGCCGGAGAAACTGCCTGGACTTGTTCCTGCTTCCTTTGAAACCTACCAGATCATTGAACCGCTTGACATCGTCGTTCGACCGACCGACCTCCAGAACGATTGGGTTAGCCTGCGAACCGGGTTAGCCAAAACGAGAGGCATCATCACCTCGGCCTATATGTGTTTGCAGACGAAACAGCCGCTTGTTCCAGAGTATGGTCGCTTGCTGTTGCATGCCTACGACTTGATGAAGGTGTTCTACGGGCTTGGTTCGGGGCTTCGGCAGAATCTCAGCTGGCGCGACTTTAAATACCTGCCTTGCCTCGTTCCACCACCAGGCGAACAAGCCGCCATTGCCCGCTTCCTCGACCACATCGACCGCCTCACCCGCCGCTACATCCGCGCGCAGCGACGGCTGATCAAGCTGCTCACCGAGCAGAAGCAGGCGCTCATCCAGCAGGCCGTCACCCGCGGCCTCGACCCCGACGTGCCGCTCAAGGATTCGGGCATCGAGTGGTTGGGGGAGATTCCGGCACATTGGGAGGTCAAGAAAATAAGGCATTCGGTAGATATTCTCCGAGGGAGGTTTTCACATAGACCGAGAAACGATCCTTCCTTGCCGACGCGGTGCAGCAGTACCAGCGCGACCGCGACCCGCGCGAGCTGCTCTTCCAATTTGGCCGCTGCGCGGTGCACTTGGCCGTGGACGACCAGGAGGTGCAGATGTGCACCCACCTGCAGGGCAAGGCCTCCTGGTTCCTGCCCTTCAACAAGGGTTGGAACGACGGCGCCGGCAACCCGCCCAACCCGCACGGTCTCAAGACCGCCTACCTGTGGCAAGAGACGCTGACCCGCGAGGGCCTCACCGACATCCTGGAGAATTACGCCCAGATCGTCGAGGAGGAGGACAAGCGGACGGGCAAGAAAAAGCGCAAGCAGATCTTTCCGCGCTACCACCAGCTTGACGTCGTGCGCAAGCTGCTGGCCGACGTCCGCCGGCACGGTGCCGGCCGGCGCTACCTGGTCGAGCACTCGGCCGGCAGCGGCAAGAGCAACTCGATCACCTGGCTGGCCCACCAGCTCGTCGGGCTGAACAGCCCGGCCGGGGTCGTTTTCGACTCGGTCATCGTCGTCACCGACCGCGTGCTGCTCGACCGGCAGATTCGCGACACGATCAAGCAGTTTGCCCAGGTCTCGTCGGTGGTCGGGCACGCCGCGAAATCGGGCGACCTGCGCCGCTTCCTGGAAGCGGGCAAAAAGATCATCATCACCACGGCGCAAAAGTTCCCCTTTGTCCTCGACGAGATCGGCGACGAGCACCGCGGGCGCAGCTTTGCCATCATTATCGACGAGGCCCACTCGGGCCAGGGCGGGCGCACGACGGCCAAGATGCACATGGCCCTTTCCGAGCACGGTGAAGAGGTGGCGGAAGAGACCTTTGAGGACCAGATCAACCGCATCATGGAAGCGCGCAAGATGCTGCCCAACGCCAGCTACTTTGCCTTTACCGCCACGCCCAAGAACAAGACGCTGGAGATATTCGGCGAGGCCTACAAAGCGGAGGGCGAGGTCAAGCACCGCCCCTTCCACAGCTATACGATGAAGCAGGCCATCCAGGAGGGTTTCATCGTCGACGTGCTGGCGCACTATACGCCGGTAGCGAGCTACTACCGCCTGATGAAAACCGTGGCCGACGACCCCGAGTTCGACGTCAAAAAAGCGCAGAAGAAACTGCGCCGCTACGTCGAATCGCACCAGTACGCCGTGCGGCAAAAGGCCGAGATCATCGTCGAGCACTTTCTCGGCGACGTCGTCGCCCGGCGCAAGATCGGCGGACAGGCTTGGAGCAGGCGGCGGAGCGGCTGGGGTAGGCGCTCGAAGCAGCCACCGGCAGCGGAAAATTCGCCGCGACCAGAGGGGGCTTTGCCCCCTCTGGACTCCCCCGTTACAGAAACCAGCAACCAGGATCTCAGGATCCAGAACAGACGGGGGAGACGCACCGAAAGCCGATGCTGACGTACGAGAAGTACGGGGGGCCCCTGCAGACGCGAACGGCGCACCGCGCACCTCGTCGGTCCGAATACCACGCGCTCCCGCGCGCCACGCGATACACACGCCGGCGGTCCCACCAGGAATCCGTCCACTCCCAGACGTTGCCGGCCATATCGGCACAGCCGTAGGGGCTGTCGCCTTCCGGGCTGTACTTGCCCACCGGCGTCGTGCCGCCGATGCCCGACTCCTTCGTATTGCACCTGGCCGGGTCGAACTCGTCGCCCCAGGGATACTCGCGCCCGTCGGTCCCCCGCGCGGCCTTTTCCCACTCTTCCTCCGTCGGCAGCCGCTTGCCGGCCCACGCGGCGTAGGCCGCTGCGTCGTGCCAGGTGACGTTGACCACCGGGTGCAGCGCCTTTTCCAGCGGATAGCTGCCCTCTTTCCAGTATCCCGGCGGCTTGCGCCCCGTCGCCTCGACGAAGCGCCGGTACTGGGCGTTGGTCACCGGGTACCGGTCGATGCAAAACTCGCCGACGGTGCGCCTCTTCCTTTCGTCGCCCATCAGAAAATCGCCGCCCGGCACCTGGACCATCCGCCTGTCCAGCGCTGCCGCCAGCATCGGCGATAGCGCCGGGTTCCACTCCATCTGCAGGAAAGCCGACAACAGCACGTCATCCAGGGCATCGAGCGCAATTTGCAGCCGCGCCACCACCCGCTCCCTGAGCGCCTCGTTGGGCTGGCGGGCCATCTCGCCCAGCGCCCACACCGCCGCCTGTCGCCGCTCGGGGTCGTCGCGGGCCAGCCGCAGAAAGTACTCGACGCCGTCCTCCCCGGCGATCTCGGCCAGCACCTGCCCCGTGCGCAAAAAGAGCTCTCCCGTGCAGGCGGCAAAGGTCTCTTCCAGCGTCCCGATCACCTGGCGGCGCGCCCGCTCGTCTACCTGCACCGCCTCGGCCACGCAGCGGCCGGCCAGCAGCAGCCGGCCGCACTGCTCGTCGTCTTTTACCAACAACAGCGCGTCGATGATGGGCGTGGCGTCGGTCAGCCCGGCGTAGAGCAGCATCACTTCCTGCCACCATTCGTCGTCGGCGCACGCGATCAGCAGGTCGCGCAGCTCCTCTGTCCGTTCCACCACCTCGCGCGCCGCCAGGTATTCCTGGAAGGTGAGGTGGGAAAAGGCGTAACTGCCCACCCCGGTCTCGACCAACAGCCCGCTGCGCTCGCGCACCTCGTCGAGGAAGCCAGCCGCGTCCCCCGCCTCTCCGCCTACTCGCGGCAACAGCGCAGAGACCCGCTGCTCCAGTTCCGGCCTGGCGATGTCGCGCCGCTCTTCCCGGTGCAGGGAGAGGGCCAGCGGCTGCAGCACGGCCCGCTTCTTCCCCGGCGAGAGCTGTCGCTCCAATCCCTTGGCCGTGTCCCAGTGGCCCAGCAGCACGTCGACGCACTCGGTGTAGAGTTCGGCCCGCCGCCGGGGCAGCGTGGCCCGGTAGCGGTGCACCAGGGCGATGATCGAGAGCAGCAACGGGTTGACTGCCAGGCGGCGGATGTCGGCGTTGCCCTCGATCGCCCCTACCAGGTCCTGCGCGGCATCCCGCGCCCGGCGGCGGGCAGTGGAGTTATCCTCCCCCTGGGCGGCAATCTCGACCGCCAGGCACCAGTTCGCTGCAAACTGGCGCACCTCGTCGGCGGTGAAATCGCGGATGCGCAGCACGGTAAAGCCGTTCTCCAGCGGCGTGCCCTCGTAGCCCGGCGGGCGGGAGGTGACGACGTAGCGGTTCTGGGGATAGACAGTGACCAGGCGATCGACCCACTCGACCATTTTCCGTCGTTCAGCCTCGTCGGCGACCTCGTCCAGCCCGTCCAGCAGCACCAGGCAGTGGCCGTCGCGCAGCGCTTGCTCAAAGAACGGCGCCGGGGGGGGAAGGCCCAACTCGGTGTACCAATGGGTGAGAAAGTCGGGCAGGGTCGAACCCCTGCCGGTCAGCACCTGCCGTAGCTGGCGCAGGGGAACCAGGATCGGCAGCCGCTTCTCCTTGAGCCCCAGCCGCTCCTGCGCCTGTCCGCGGGCGTAGGTCAGGGTCAGGTAAGCCAGCAGCGTCGTCTTGCCGGTGCCGGGGCCGCCGAGGATGACCAGCCGGTCGTGCTGGGCCATCGCCTGGCCGATGGACTTGGGCGGCGGGGCAGGGCGGCCCAGTGCCACGTCCGGCACCTGGGCGCTGAGCGAGACGTAGACCTGTTCCAGCTCGACCGTGACCGGGGCCCGCGTCTTGAGGCCGCGGATGTTGAGGCCGCGGTATTCATCCACCAGGTGGGCCAGGTAGCGGCGGCGAAAGCCCCAGCCGGAGCCGAGGCGGCTCAGCGCGTCGGCCAGGGCGTTGCCGAGCCGTTCAAAGGCCGGCTTGAGCAGCCAGACCAGGACGCCGCCAAAGAGCAGCCCGGCGAACCCGGCCAGCCACCACGGCAGTTGGCTCTGCGTGCGCTCGACGACCGACGGCGCGGCGGCTGTCGGGTAAGGCGTGTAGGTTGGATAGGGCGTGTAGGTGGGCGGCGGCGTCTGCGCCGCGGCCATCCCACCCAGGCTCAAGAGCAGGACGCAGATCAAAGCCGAAAGCAGCAGGATTTTGCGCATCGCACCCCCTCGCTCAAAAGGGCGGCCCTGCCGCGGGCGTCGCCCACGGCTACCACCGGCGGCAGGGCCATTCTATATTCGCCCGGCGTTTTGTGCAAACGCCGGCCAGGGACAGGCCGCGCCGTCTTTTATCGCCTCGGCCCGCGTCGGCGCGGCGGGCGCTTTGCCGCCGCTCGACCCGTGGCATTGCCGGCAGTGCCGAAAAGTCGTGGGAGACGCACCGAAAGCCGTTGTTGTCGTTCGAGTTGTTCGGGTTGTTCCTGTTGTCGCGAACGGCGCACCGCGCATCTCCACGGCCTGCCCCCCGGTACAGACAGCGCTCGCGCTGCCCTAGACCGCCTCTTTTTTGCGCCAGCCGCCCAACAGCCGCCCGACCTCGGCGACCATCTCGGAAACGTGGCGGTGCTGGCGCAGGGTGATCAGCTTCAGGTCGTGGCACAGCCGGAGGTAGAAACGCAGCTTGGCCAGGTCGACGTCGGCGCGGGCCAGCGCCCGCTGCCGGTTTCGCTCCCCCGACAACGCCGCCTCGATCAGCGCTTCCTGAAAGCGCAGCCCCGTCTCTTGCACCGCTTTGCCCAGGACAAAGCGCTGCTCGCGCGGGAACTTGGTCGTCTGCGGGATCAGCCAGACCAGCAGGTCGTAAGTACGGGTAAAGATGGGAGATTGTTGCATCCTTCAGCCTCCTAAAGCACCACGGATTGGAGCACTGCCCGCCGCAGGCCCCACGTGTCGCCGTAGCGGGCGTGGTTGATCCAGCCCTGGATCGAGGCATCGACCCGGTCGAGGGGGATGGCGTGGTCGCGGTACGCTTGCAACAAAGCCCGCAGCCGGCGGCGGTAATTGACCACGTTGCGCCGCTTCAAGCGGCGGTGGGTGGGATAGATGACAAAGCCCAGGAAGGGAATGCCCTCGGTCACCGGCCGGGGGTGGGCGCCGGGGTGGATGGTCAGCCGCAGTTGGGCCAGGTATTCGACCGCCGCTGCCCGCCAGGTCCACAGCGTCGCTCTGTCGTCGGCAAAGAGCAAAAAGTCGTCGACAAAGCGCAGGTAGCCCTTGCAGCCCAGCTCGCGCTTGACGAAATGGTCGAAAGGGTTCATCAGGCAGTTTGCCCAAAACTGCGACGTGAGGTTGCCGATCGGCAGTCCCCTGGGCCGGGCGGCGGCGAGCAGGTCGTCGCCGGGAAAGTAGACCATGGTGTACTGCTCGCTGAGCACGCCGACGCCGCTGGCGAGGATTTGGTCGACCAGCCACATCGCGCCCGGGTCGGCGATCTTGCGCGCCAGGATGGCGCGCAGCACCGCGTGGTCGACCGAGGGAAAGAACTGGCGCAGGTCGCACTGGAGTACGTAGCGGTAGCGGCGGGCGAACGCCTGGCAGCGGTCGAGGGCGCGGTGGTTGCCCTTGCCCTTGCGGTTGGCGTAGGAATCGTAGATAAAACCCCGTTCAAAGAGCGGCTCGATGACGTTGCACAGGGCGTGATGGACCACCCGGTCGCCAAAAGGGGCGGCAGAGATCAGGCGGCGCTTGGGATCGTGGATGAAAAAAGAGTGGTAAGGGCCGGGGCAGTAGGCCCTGGCCTCCAGCTCCAGCTCGAGTTGGAGCAGGTTGGATTCCAGGTCGAACTCAAAGGCCGCGGCGGGCTCTTTGCCGCGCTTGCCCCTGCTGGCCTTGCGCCAGGCGGCGCGCAGGTTCTCCCAGGTGCAGATTGTGGGATAGAGGTTCTTGAACGTTTTCATCGTCGGTATAGGGGCACGGCGCGCCGTACCCTCACAAAATTGGCCGCTGCGCGGCCAGAGGGGGCTTTGCCCCCTCTGGACTCCCCCGTTACAGAAACCAGCAACCAGGATCTCAGCAACCAGAACAGACGGGGGAGACGCACCGAAAGCCG
>JAFGEI010000175.1 GCA_016931695.1 Anaerolineae bacterium
GGCGGTGTCTGTCGCCAGGGGGTGGGGGATCTGGGTCAAGTCGCGGCCGGGCAGCTCGTCGGCGCTGAAGAAGGTGCCGCCCAGGAGAGCGACATCCATATCGTTGACAAATTCCTTTATGTCGTGTTCCCAGCGTTCCCAGTTGTCCGTATCGGGACAGTAGAAAAGCCTTCTTTGTGGGCCGTGCACGACAAAGGCCAGTGTATCACTGAACTCGGCGCGGTGGGGGACGAAGAGGGGCGTGACCTGCAGGTGAGGAGTGAGGTACACCGCCTCCCTGGGCGTGAGCGGACGGATCTCCACGTTCCCCAGCGCGACGAGCTGCGACCACGGCGCGTTCTGCCGCAGAAAGGCGGCCATGCGCGCCGAAGCGTAGAGCGGCAGGCCGGCCGTGTTCCAGGCCTCGCGCCCCAGGTGAATCAGTCCGGCATAGTGGCCCACGTGGGCGTGGGTCAGGAGGATGCCGGCCAGGGCACAGTCGGGTACCAGTTCTTGCAGGGTGTGTACTTGCTCCGGCAGATCAGGAGTGGCGTCGATCAACCAGGATCGGCCGGCGCCGCGGTCGACCAGCCCCAGGCAGGCGACCAGTTGCCGCCGGGTCGGATCGCGGTGCGCCGCGGCGCAGTTGGGGCAGCCGCACCCGGCCTGGGGTAGCCCCCCATCCTGGGCCGTGCCGAGGAGGATGGCTTCGATGGTCATCGGGTCATTCGTCGTTGGATCTCGGATGGCGACGCGGTCTCCAGAAAGCCTTCGACTGCTTCGACAAGATTCAGCCGGGTTTCCTCGACGGTTCTGCCCTGGCTGACGACCCCCAGTTCCTGACACGTCGCCACGTAGCCATCCCCTTCGGGTTCGATGCCGGCGGTGAGTCGCAGCATTTTGTCCATGGTTACCTCCGGTATGGCCGGCGGGTATTGCGGTGGAATGATACCTCCCACGATGGTAGTATAGCACGGGAGGTTTTTCGAGTCAAGCGTGCCTCTGCTCAAATCTGCTGCGCAGGAACGGGTCTTCCCCTGCAAGGTCACCGTAGCACACCTGCGCCGACGCCTTGCAGCCGCCCTGGCAGGTGAGCTCCAGCTCGCAGCCGGCGCAGTAGGCCGGCCGCGCAGCGCAAAAGTCCGCCATCCGCTCTGCAGCGATGATCTCGGCAAAGGTCTCTTCGCACAGGTTGCCCAGGATGGTTGTGGTGTGGTTGCACAGCCGGACGTTGCCCATGGGATCGAGGGTGTAATAGGCCCGATCGGTCCCGGCCGCGCAGAAGCCAAAGCCGAGCTTCTTGTACGCCTTGTGGTCGATCAGGCAGGGCTGGATGGGGATGGAACAGGAGATGGGCAGGTTGAACTCGGCCGACGCCGCGTCGGCAATCTCCAATCCCTGGCGCATCTCCTCCACCGTCGGCAGCAGTTCGGCCAGATTCGCTCGCCCCCGGCCGCCGGGGTTGAACCGGTTCAGCATGAGCCCGCGCGCGCCAAAGGCAAAGGCCAGCTTGATCGTGTCGTACAGGGTCGGCAGGTTCACCCGCGTGGCCACAAAGACGGCCACGAACCGGCCGTGGTGGTAGCGCAGGCGGGCCATCCCGGCCAGGACGGCGTCAAAGGCGCCTGGTGCGCCGGAGAGGTAGTCGTGCACCTCGCGCTTGCTGCTGAGAAGCGGCAGCTCGAACAGCCCCACGCCGCGCGCCAGCAGGTCGACGACGGTGGCCTCCTCGAGAAGCCGGCCGTTGGAGATGATCGTCGTCGCGACGCCGCGTTCGTGCAGCAGGTCCAGGATCTGTGGCAGGTCGGCACGCAGCAGCGGTTCCCCCCCGGTGAGGGTAACGTGGCGGCAGTCGGCCTCGTCCAGGGCCTTGTTCAGCAGTGCCAGTGTGTCGACGGTAGGGAGCTCGCCCTCGGGATAGTCGCCGGCCGGGTGCCAGACGTTGTAGCAGTGCCAGCAGGCGTGGTTGCAGCGTTGCGTGACCTCAAAGATGAGCGTTTGAAGACGAGGACGGGTCATGGTCTTGCCCCCAACATCAATCTGACCAGGATGCGTGCAGCCTCGATCTCGTCGGGGTCCGGTTCGATGGAATCGTCCTGGAGGGCCGTCCAATCATAGTTCCCTTCCAGGAAGGCGATGTCGCGCTCGATGGCTGTGCGGGCAAGCGCTACCGTCGAGGTATCCAGGGCCCCACTGGCGGACATCTCCTCGAGCAAGGTAGTCTGCTGCAGCAAGTCCGCGCCGGTCTTAAGTGAGGTCAGCGTAACGGGATCCATCATGTAGCATGTCCCACCGATCCAGGTCCGGTTGATGTGGCCGGCGGCGGCACGGAAGGCTGCCTCGAGGTGGTCGGCCACCTTTTGGGTGATACGCCCGCGCTGCACCAGGTTATCCAGAGCGGCCCGGTATGCCTTGCCCCAGCTTCCCAATCTCTCCTGGTCGCCTTCGTAGGGAATCAGGTACTGGTGATCGTTCAGCTCGGCCCAGCAGCGGCGCAGCGTCTCCCAGTCGGGGTCCGCGTAGCGACAGGCAAACAGGTGTTGCCCGGCCGCAAAGCCGATCAGGGTGATGCCCAGCCGTTTGATGAACTCGCGTCGGGTGGGGGTCATGGGCCTCCTCGCCGGCATTATAGCACACAAGAGGGCTGTCTTCCAGGCCGATTTTCCCAATTACAAGTAATCGATCACCAATCACCGCTCCCCCAGCAGCAACTCTACCAGGTACTGTGCCGCCTCGGCCTCTTCTGGCGCGATGTCGAGCGGGATCTCTGAAAAGTCGGGGTACGGGGAACCGCCGGCCAGAATTTCCTCGTAGAGTGCTTGCTGCTGTTCGTTGGAGAGAGTGAGAAAGGCGATATCGCGGGTGATGGTCTCCTGCGCTGTCGCCACGGTGTCGGCGTCGATGCTGCCGCCGCGGGCCAGCTCCTCGAGCACCTCGGCCTGCCGGACCAACTGCGCCGCGCTGGTGGGTTGGTAGTCGATCATCACCGGCTCGTAGCAGGTGATGGGCACGTTGGAGCGCCAGACGTGGTAGGCGGCAGCGTTGAAACCGGCCAAGAGTTCGTCGGCGACGGCGCGTGTGAGCTCGCCGGTGTTGACGAGCTCCTCGAGGGCAGACTGGTGCTCTTGCAGGAGCTGCTCGCGTGGGCCGTCATAGTCGTTACTATCCCATGTTTTGCGCGTCTCCGCGGCCAGCCAGTCGAATCGCAGCCAGCAGTCGCGCAGCCGGCTGCGGGCGGACGTGTCACCTCCCTGTGGCGAGGGTGAGGGCACGCAGCGGGCCAGGACCAGGCCGGCCAGGGCAAGGCCAACGCTCTTGATGAATTCGCGGCGGGTTGGGGTCATGATTAGGTCACCTCTACGGCAAGACAACTAGAAAATCTCTGCGTTCTCGGCGACCTCTGCGGTTCAATCTTTTCTACTCCGTGCACTACGGACCCTTACTTTGATCGATGGGATTTGGCCGGCCCCGGCTCGGCCGGCCCGGCCAGGGCAACCATCGTCGCGCGCACGTCCCGCGCGTGCTCGCGGTCGTGCGCGTAGGAGACCAGGAACCAGGCGTAAGGCGTCGTCTCCTCGTCCCAGACGCCGGGGTAGGCGCGCCCCAGGTTCTCTTGATCCATTCCGTCCAGCAGGGCGAGGAGTTCCCCGCGCGTGTTGGTGAAATCGGCCCATACCGTTGCCCAGTCCTGCCCCCGCCGGGCTGAGGCGTGTGCCTGGTTCCAGGCCTCTTCGGAGGGCACCATGGGGATGTCGGGCTGGCGGCCGGCCGCCATGTCGCGCAGACCGGCCACTGTCCACGCCTCCCAGTCGGCCACGTGGCCCATTACGTCGTGCAGCGTCCACGTCCCGCACACCGGACGGGACGCGCGCTCCTCCGGTGGGACCAGCTCGGCGGCGGCGAGCAGCTCTTGCCGCCGGGACTCCAGCGCCGCGGCCAGGATCGCCTTGGGGCCGGCCGGGGCTGAGGGCCGCTCCCTTTTCCACGTGGCCAGTTGGCGGGCGTGCTCCTCCAGGTCGTGTTCGCGCATGATCTCGATCCAGGTCGGTACACTCCAGTCCCCTCGTCCCCACGGGCGCGGCCGGAAAAAGTCCTCCTCGCTCAACGCTTGCATCCAGTCGACCCAATCGGTGCGAGCCGCCCGCAGCTCGGCCACGACCTCGTCCAGCGAACGCTCCTTCCAGGCGGCTACATTCCGGGCGTTGTAGGCGTCGATATCGCGCACGGCGGCGGTATCGGGTTCCTCGCCGGCGACCAGCTTGCCGATCTCCCGCGGCACCCAGCGGTCCCAGGCGGCAAGGTGCGCCAGCGCGTCCTGGGCGGTCCAACCCTCGTTGACGAGCGTCTCCACCAGGTCGGGTGCGGCCAGGTTGAGCAGCGGCTCGAGCAGCTCCCCGCGGGCGGGGGCCAGGTGGGCGAGGAGGTGCCGCCGGCGGGCGGCCAGGACCTGGCGGACCTGCCCGGTGTGCTCAAGCGCGTGCTCCAGAAAGCGGCGGAGGGCCTTGCGCGCCGTCCAGGCTTCGTCGGGGTGGGTGGTCCAGTGGGTGGGGTAGACGACGGCACGGCGCTCCTCGGCGGTGAGCTGCGCGAGACGGGCCAGGGCGGTGCGCCGCTCCATTTCCAGGAATTCGTAGAGCGGCAGTTCCTCGTCGTGCTCCCATTCGGGAGGCAGCGTCTCGGGCGGGACCAGGCGGGAGACGTACCACTCCTCGGCGTTGCCGATGTGGCGGAGGATGCGGCGGAGGCACCAGGCGTCGGGGGCCGGCTGCCAGTCGAGCAGGTCGTCGGGGAATGCGCCGGCCAGGGCCAGGAGATCGGCGCGGCTGTAGGTGAGGAGGCGGGCGTACCGTTCCAGGTCGGCGTCGGTCAGGGGCGCTTCGTCGGGGGGAAAGAGGGCCGCGGCGTCGCCGGGGGTAAAGGGACCGTAGGCGGTATGTTCCCCGGCGATGGCGAGTTCGATCGCTTCATCCTCGGGGACCGTTTCCCCGTGCCGGCCGAGCCAGGCGTGATACGCGCGGATGGCGGCCGGCACTTGCTCCAGGGCAGCGGCGCGGGAGTTGGCGCGGACCGTGCAGCCGGGCAGGTCGAGAACGTGGGCCATGGTCGTCCCAGCGGGGTCAGATTCGAGGTAGACGGCGTAATGGGGCATCGGAGTCCTCCTTGTGTTGAGGATATTATAGCACAAGGAGTTCGCAAGTTCCAGGTTGCTTGACCCTCATTGACAACCTCTCTCTGATGCCGTATAATACTACCAGGCA
>JAFGEI010000176.1 GCA_016931695.1 Anaerolineae bacterium
CGGCGACGCCCGTCCAGCCCACGGCGACGCCCGTCCAGCCCACGGCGACGCCCGTCCAGCCCACGGCGACGCCCGTCCAGCCCACGGTGACGCCCATCCAGCCCACGGCGACACCCCTCCAACCCACGGCGACGCCCATCGCCGGAGCGGCAGCGACCCCTACCGCCGAATCGTCCGCGCCCCAGCCGGACGCTCCCGGCTACGCGACGTCGCCGCTCCCCGCGCCCCGGCCGGGCCAATCCCCGCTGCCCGTGCCGCTGGCGGCGCTCCAGCTGGCCGTCACCGAGATCCCGGCGACGGTCATGTTCGTCTGCGGCTATGACCGCTGCCTGGATTCCCAAGAATACGGCACGCTCTCCTTTGAGACCGGGATCAGCATCTGGGAAAATCCCGAGCCTGACCGGGGCGACATCGTCGGCGAATTGTCCCACGGCGACCTGGTGCGGGTGGTGGCCCTGGCGCAGCTTTACGACCGCCCCGGCGGCTTGTGGTACCAACTGGAGGACGGCGGTTGGATCAGCGACCTGTGGCTCACCGAGCGGCTCTGCACGCCTTCCAGCCTGCCCGAACTCAGCTTTGAGCGCTGCTCCGGCGAGTAAAGACGCGGATCGGGTATCTCCCCGACGAAACCGGGTTTTTCGCCCCGGCTTCTTAGCCGCGCCCCGCCCGCAAAACCCGGTTTCGCGGTGAACTCCACCGCCGGTGTGCAGCGCATCGAGCAGATCGGCATCCCCCGCACCCTCCAGCTGGCCCAGGCCTTCCAGGTCGTATAAGACCCAACACCGCATGCCCAACAAAACCAACCGTCGCCCGCCCAGCCTTCGTTCCTTTCCCCATTCGCTGCCAATGGAACGCACCGTCACCCGCCCAGCCTTCGTTCCTTTCCCCATTCGCTGCCAATGGAACGCACCGTCGCCCGCCCAGCCTTCGTTCCTTTCCCCATTCGTTGTTCTGTCCCTGCAAACAGCCCACACCCGGCGCGACACACCCGATCAAAATGGCGGCAGCGCCTCCTCTTCTGCTTCACCACCCGCAACGGGCTCGACGTCCACCACCCGGTCCATGCGGAAATGCCGCTCCTCTCGGCGCAGCTCGCAAAAAGCCACCAGCAGGCGGCGCTCGCCGTACTCCCCGCTGCGGGGAGCCGCCTCGATGCGCAGCGGCCGCACCACCCGCCGCGTGATCCGCGCCTGCGCGTCGGCATAACACAGGCGCACCGTCTCCCCGCGGTCCACCGCCGCGGCGATCAAGCCCTCTATCTCGCCCCGTTCCCTTTGCGCTGACTGCTTCGGCGCTTCTGTTGGTAGTAACCGCTTCAGCGCTTCCCCTTCCAACAACCCCGCATTCGATTGGGCGATCTGCCCGGCCGCGACCAGCTCATCGGCGCCCAGTTGAGCCTCGATCTGCCGCCCCAACCTCTCCAGCCCCAGATCGGCCAGGCCCGCGACCAGGCGGCGCAGCTCCTCATAGGTGCGCAGCAGCGCCAGCAGCCTGGGCAGCGGCACATGCCGGGCCAGCGCGCCCAGGTCCCAATAGAAAACGCCATCCCCACTTACTGACCCCCCAGCCGTCATCCCCGCGAAAGCGGGGACCAGCGCCTCGTCCGTCGGCAGCGCAGCCAGCGTATACCCCATGCGCCGCAGGGCCCGAAACAGCCCCTTGCAGCGATCCAGGCTCACCCAGGCCTCCTGCCGGTCGACAAAACGCCTCACCCGGCGGCGAACCGGATCGCGTCTCAACAGCGTTTCGGCCACCGCCGGTGCGGGCAGATGCAGCCGGTACCCCGGCTCGTAATGGATGCACGACAGCTCATCGCGCCAGCAATCCAGCTGCGCCTGAGCCTTGGCCGGCAGCGGCTCGCCATGCCGGCAGGTCAGGAACAGCCCCACGTTGCCCGTCGTCCTCGCCTGACCTTTCCACCAGGCCCAGGCCAGGCAGGATCGTTTCGAACAACAGCGACAGGATCCCCGTCGTCTGCTGCTGGTGCGCCCGGCGCACATCGGGCAAATGGTGGGCGACCTCGTCCAGGGCCAGCACGCCGTGGGCATCCAGGTCAGCGATGATCTGTGCCGCAGGTGTCCAGGCAGCGACCGGCAAACCCGCCACTGCCGCTACCGCCTCCAGCGTGATCGCCTGCCAGTGCCGGTCAAAGGCGCGATAGGCGCGATCCGCCGCCAACCAGCGCCAGCCCAGCGACAGCGATCGAAACCAGGCCTGGCGCAGATCGCCGATCTGCTCGATCGCCGGCCTGCTCAGCCACTGGCGCACATCGTCCGCGACCCGAAGCGCCTTGCCCGCGGCCTCGACCTGCCCCGCCTCTTGCAGCAGACCGAGCAGAAAGCGGTGCGCGGGAAACGCCGGCTCCCCGGACGCCAGCCAACCCGCAGGCTGGCAGCACGTGTAACCCGCCAGCGTTTGCAGGCTGGCCCGGCGCAGGTAGCCGCGTGGCCCCAGCCCTAGCCGCCCCTGCTGCGCCAGGGCCAGGCACCGCGCGGCGTCGTGCAACAAGGCCATCGCTTGGGCATACCAGGCTGGATACGCCATATTCCCTCCGCGATCGTTCATCAGGCTATTGACGCGAGCCCAGATGTGAGTTATAATGATAGACAGGACGGCACATCATCCCATCTCTGGTAACGAAAGCCAGCCTGGCGACCGTTTTTTCCCGCCGGGGGTCGTTTTTAGAAAAAACGGTAACCAGGCCAGGCAGGTGGTTCAAAAGAAGCCTTTTAAGTGCCTCCTGCGGGTCCTCGTGGGGCGAAACCACCGCTCCCAATGGGACGCCCCTCTTTCCAGGAGGTGCCGTGCCCACATCCCGCAATGGCTGTCTGAAGGGATCGCCCATCTGTGAGGAGCGTGTTGCCATACCTGTTGCTCTTTTTCAGCGAGATTCACTCTCACGTCTGAAGGGATCGCCCATCTGTGAGGAGCGTGTTGCAGCAGGTGGGTAGTATCACGATCAGATGGTCTTGACCGGTCTGAAGGGATCGCCCATCTGTGAGGAGCGTGTTGCTAAATACCTTGGGTGCCAACCATCACCCGGTTCCTTGTCTGAAGGGATCGCCCATCTGTGAGGAGCGTGTTGCAGAATTCGAGGTAGGGGGTCTCGACGGGCAGTTTGGCAAAGTCACAAAGC
>JAFGEI010000177.1 GCA_016931695.1 Anaerolineae bacterium
CCGCGGTGAGGATGGGGATGCTGCCGATCTGTTCCAGGTCCAACAAATCGTTGCCGCCGCTGACGATGACATCGGCACGACCGGCTACGGCGCAGGCAATGACGCGGTTGTCGTCGGGGTCGCGGCTGATGGGCGGAATCTCGGCCGGCAGCTCGACCAACTCGCTCAACGCGGCAACGAGCGCCACAAAGCGGTCGCGGGTGGCAACGTCATAGTAGCGCTGCAGGCGCGGGTAACGCAGCACGCGTGCCAGTTCTTCCAACAGCTCCGGCGCGCTGACCAGGGTGAAGCGTTCATGCGCCAGGTGCTCGTCGATCAACGTGGCGATGGGCGGGCGGTGGACGAGGAGGTAACTGACCAGCAGGTTCGTGTCAAAGACGGCGCGCAGCTCGGCGCGCATCGCTGGCCCCGTCATGCGTGGCGGGCCTCGGCGATCAGCGCGGCGGCCTCATCTTCGGCAAGGCCGGCGCGAGCGCTGACCTCCTCGGCGATGGCTTGCAGTTCTGCCAGTCAGGCCTGCCGCTTGGCGCGGCTGGCCTGCCATTCGCGGTAAGCAAAAGTCCTCGTAGGGGATGAGCACAGCCTGAGGGGTGTCATAGCTCTGTACAATCACCGCTTCGCGCTTGAGGCGCACGCGGTCGAGCACCTCGCGCACGCGGCGGCGGAGAGCGATCTGGGGGGGCTTCCCTGCCGTCTGCCTGGCCGTTACTCGTCGACGCGAGAAAGTTGCGAATCGCCGCGCCGGTCGCCGCAGGCCGCTCCAGCGGCACCAGGTGACCGGCGTTCTGGATGACGACAAAGCGGGCCTGTGGGACGAGGCGGGCCATCCGCGCCTGGCTGGCTGCCCGGAACGTATTTGTCTCTGCGCCGCGAATCACCAACAGCGGCGGGCGCAGGCGGGGCACGTCGCGCCAGGCGTCGAGGGGGGTGGTGGCAAAGATGTGTGCCTCCCACTCCGGCGGGTAGGCCAGGGCAACGCCCGCCTCGGACTGCTCCGTCGCGGCCTCGACGTAGGCCCACAGGCTCTCGTCGCTCCAGCGGGCGAAAACGGGCTTGGCCCGGTATTGATCGAAACACGCCTGGCGGCTGGGCCACGTCCGCCGCCGGCGCAGCGCCCCTCGCACCAGCGGCTGGCGCTTGCCCAGCCCCAGCCGGCGCATCCAGCGCAGGACAAAGAGCAGGGTGGGGGGCAGGATGACCGGGTCGATCAGCACCACGGCGCGGAAGAGGTCAGGGCGGCGGACGGCGGCCCACATCGTCAGCACCCCGCCGATCGAGTGGCCCACGCCGACGATGCCACGCAGACCCAGCGCGTCCAGCCCGGCGATCAGGTCGTCGGCCAGCGGGCGCCAGGCCGGCGCGCTCTCCGGCTGGCTGCCCGGCCACAGCGGGCGCGCCGGCAGCGCGACGACGTGGTACTGGTCCGTGAGCGCTGCTGCCAGCAGCCGGTAAGCGCCGGGCGGAAAGCCGTTGGCGTGGGCCAGGTGGATTACCGGGCCGCGGCCGCCGAAATCGCACGGCTTGACCATCTACAGCACCAGCACCATCAGCCCGGCCGCTGCCACCGAGAGCAGCACGGCCGGGGTCACGCGGCGGTAGAGCAAACCCCAGTCGGCCTGAAAATAAACCCGCGTCAGCGCCAGGCAGAGGTGCAGCGGCGACATCATCACGCCCATGAATCCCCCGGTCCAGGCCCACGCCGCCCAGCCCGGATCAACCGGGCTGTTGCCGATCAGCGGCAGGACGATCGGAAAGCCGATGGCAAAGGCCGCCGTCCCCAGCCCGCTCAGCAGCCCGGCAGCAAAGGGGATGACGAATACGGCAACCGAGACCGGGACGTTGGCCCGCGCCAGTGCCTGGGAAGCGGCGGCGATCGAGCCGGTCGTCTCCAGCACCTGTCGAAAGATCATCGCCCCGGCAATGACGACCACCGTGTCCCAGCGGATGTGGCGGCGCCCAATGTCCCAGAACTGCCGCGGGCCGATGCGCTTGAGCAGCGCCAGCAGGAGGATGGTCACCAGCAAGCTGACGATCAGGTCGATGCCGATGGCGATGGAAAGCAGCAGCACCAGGGCAATCGGCCAGACGCTCGAGGCCAGCTCGCGCAGGCTGGCCCGCGTGTCGGTTGCGGTGCCGGCCTGGCGCTGCCGCCGGATGCCCAGCAGGCCAAAGATTACCCCGCCGGCGATGCTGGCAATTGCCAGCGGCCACAGCACGGCGGTTGCTCGTTGCGGCGAGATGCCCAACATGGCCGCTCCCAGGAGAAAGGAGGGGTAGAGCGGAAAGATGTACTCCCAGATGTGGCGGAACCAGTAATTGACAAACATCTTGCGCTCGGCGCTGGCGTTCAATTCCTTGCCGATGCGGTCGACCATCGGCGCCGAGAACATGGCCCCGCCGATCATCGGCAGCAGTCCGATCAGGGCCGGGATGACGGCGAGGACGATGCGCGTGTCGGGGATCAGTTGCTCCAGGGAGTGAATCATGCCGTCGAGCTGCGCCGTCCGCCGCAGCATCTCGCCCAGGGTCAGGATCAGCACGACGATGGCTGCCAGGCGCAGGGTGAGCGGGTCGAAGAGGGCGGTGAGAGCGTCGCCGCCCAGGTCGAGCAGCGGGCGGCGAAAGAGCAGCCCCAGCAGCAGCGAGGCCAGGACGAGCACCAGCCCCAGGTTCCAGCGCCGCGCAATGAGCAGCAGGATCAGGGCCAGGACGATGCCGAGTTTGAGCAAATCAGCCATAGACTATCTCCATGCGGCCGCTGCGCGGCCGGCGAGGGCATCCTGGATGAGGATGCGGTGGCGGAGGGGCAGGGGCGGCAGCCGGTTGGGCGGGAAGAAGCGCGCTTCCAACGTCTCCTGGCCGTCGGGCCGGAGGGTGCCGCCGGTGATGTGGGCAGCGAAAAACGCGGCGACGACGTGCACCTGGTCGCCGTGGGGAAAGGTGTGCAAAAAGCCGGGGCCGGCATAGACGCCGGTCAGCCGCTGGATTCCCACCTGCAGGCCGGTTTCTTCTTCCACCTCGCGCGCTGCGGCGCGGTCGGCGCGCTCGCCGATTTCGACCGCGCCAGCGGGGATGCCCCACGTGCCGTCGTCGGAGCGGCGGATGAGCAGCACGTGGCCCTGCTCGTCCTGCACGCAGGCCCCACCGCCGGCCAGGATGAGCGGCGCGGGGCCCACGCGCTGGCGCAGCCAGGGGATGTGGCTGGGCGCAGCCGGCGCGCCGGGCCGCCCGCGGCGAAAGGAGGCCTCGGTCTGCCCTGCGCTGAAATCTTGGATCATGGCGCGGTACCAGCAGGGGACGTCGGGCAGTTGGTCGGGCGGGAAATAGGCCAGGTCGAGAATCTCGCTGCCGTCGGGGTGGGGGGCATGAGCGGTCGGTTGGCAGGCAAAGCAGGCGGTGAACTGCTGCACCTGGTCGCCGTTGGGGTAGGTGACGTCGAAATCGGGCGAGGAGTAGACGCCGACCAGCCGCTGCGGGGTGACGTGGAGGGCGGTCTCTTCCAGCGCCTCGCGCTTCAGGCACGCTTCCAGCGATTCGCCCGGTTCAAGGATGCCGCCGGGGAGACCCCACCAGGGAAAGTCCGAACGGCGTTGCAGCAAGATGTGCCCCTGCTCGTCGGGGATGACGGCCGAGGTATAGACCAGGATGATCTTGGCGGGGCCGACGTGGGCGCGCAGCCAGCGGATGTAATCGGTGGGGGGCATCGTTCGCCGCCTCTATTCTGTGCCGGCCAAGGCCTTGGCCACGACGGCTTCCAGTTGCAGCGCCTTGCCCCGTTCCAACCCGGCCTCGACCTCTTCCGGCGAGAGTTGAGTGCGCAGCTCGGCAAGGCTCTGCTCGCCCAGGGCACGGCTGTCGTTTTGGGTGGCGGCGTGGTTCAGGGCCATCCCCAGGCAGGTCAGGGCGCGCCCTGGCTGTCCGCCGCGAGCCAACGCCCCGGCCAATCCGACCAGGCAGTCCAGAGCAGTCGGCAGAGAGCCAATGTCTGTTGTGATCCGCAGTGCCTCGCGGTAGTGAGGGATCGCAGTGGCATGGTCTCCGGCAGCAGACGCAGCGTGGCCCAGGTTGGCAAGAGTCGTGGCAACGTTCACTTTGTTGTCAATCTCGCGGAAAATGTCCAGCGCGTCGCGATAATACTGCTGGGCCGTTTCGTAATCCTGCCGCAGCCGGGCAGTCTCTCCCAGGCAATTGAGCGTGGCTGCCTCGCTCTGGCGGGCGCCGCTCTGGCGGGCGAGGGCCAGGCTTTGCTGGTAGAGCGCTTGCGCCTCGGCGTATTCTTCCATATACAGTACTGCGCCGCCCAACCCAATGAGAGCCAGGAGTACGCCAAAGCGACTCCCCATTTCCTGGTACAATCCCTGGCTCTCGGAAAAACAGGCTCGGGCCTGGGGGTAATGGCCCTGTCGGAGATCCACCCACCCAAGGTTCCACAGCGCAGAAGCCGTTCTGGCCTGATCGGCAAGCTGGCGGGCCAAAGCCAGGCTCCTTTCCAGGCGCGCTCTGGCTTCGGACCAATCGCCTTTCTGGTCACAGGCAATTCCTCCCAACCCTTCCAGCGCGTCGGCGCAGGTTCCCAGGTCGCCGATCTTTTCGGCCAAAGCCAGTCCCGCTTCCAACTGCTGGCGCGCCGTTTCATAGTCGCCCAATAAGCTCAATGCTTTGCTGGCCTGGACCAAAAGCTCTGCCCGCCCCTGGCTTTCTTTTGGCAGCAGGGCCAACGCGCGCTGGGAAAACCCCCAGGCTTCGCGAAGGGCGCCAGCGTGCCGCGCGTTTTCTGCGGCCTGGCGCAGGTAGACTACTGCTTGCTCGGCCTGCCCGGCGCGCTCCAGGTGCCCGGCGATCAGCCCGGCGTATTCGCCGATGCGTTCCCCGGCGTGCGCTTCCAACCAGCGCGCGACGAGGGCGTGATAGCGGCGGCGCAGTTTCAGGAGCACCGTTTCGTAGGCCACGTCGCGCAGCAGGGCGTGCTTGAAGAGGTACTCGTCCGTGCCGGCAAAGGC
>JAFGEI010000178.1 GCA_016931695.1 Anaerolineae bacterium
CCCTCAAGGACCGCCTCGAGGACGGCCCCCTGGACCTGCCCACAGCCGGCCGCCTGCTGGAGCAGGTGGGCGCTGCCCTCCACGCCGCCCATCGCGTCGGCGTCGTCCACCGCGACCTCAAGCCCGCCAACGTCCTGCTCGACGAGGAGGGCAACGGCTATCTCGCCGACTTTGGCATCGCCAAGAACCTGAGCGACCCCCAGATGGCCGATGTGACGCAAGCCGGCGCGATCATCGGTTCCCCGGCCTACGTCTCCCCCGAACAGATCCTCTGCGAGCCGGTCCGGCCCCAGACCGACATCTACGCCCTCGGTATCCTCCTCTACGAGCTGCTCGCCGGGGAGCTGCCCTTCCGCGGCCCCACGCCGCTAGAGTACGTCCGGCAGCACCTGGAGGAGTCGCCCCCGCCGCTGGCCGCCTACCCGGCCCTCGATTCGGTCGTCCGCCGGGCCACGGCCCGCATCCCCGCGGAGCGCTACCCCGACATCCCGGCGTTGCTCTTCGACTTTCGTCAAGCGCTACAGCCCGGCGTGGGCGTCCTCGCCCCCGTCCCCCACGCGGTGGAGGTGGGCCCCGTAGCGCTGGCGAACCCCTACAAGGGCCTGCGCCCCTTCGGCGAGGCCGACGCGGCCGACTTTTTCGGGCGCGACACGCTGGTGCAGGAACTGCTGGGAGCGCTGGGCGAGGCCCAGGACGAGGAGGCCGGCCCGCGCCAGGAGCTGGCCCGCTTCCTGGCCGTCGTCGGGCCCTCCGGCAGCGGCAAGTCCAGCGTGGTCCAGGCCGGCCTGCTCCCGGCGTTCCGCCAGGGCGGGCTGGTGGGTTCGGAGAAATGGTTCATCGTGGACATGCAGCCGGGGACGCACCCGTGGGAAGAGCTGGAGGCCGCCCTCCTGCGTATCGCTGTGAATCCGCCCGAGAGCCGGCTCGTGCAGCTCCAGGAAGGGCCGCGGGGGCTCCTCCGTGCCGTGCGCCGGGTGCTCCCCGCGGACCCGGCGGTAGAGCTCGTGTTGGTCATCGACCAGTTCGAGGAGCTCTTCACCCAGGTGGCGGACGAGGAAGTACGGTCCGCGTTCCTGGCCGGTCTGGTGGCCGCCACGTTGGACGCGCACAGCCGCATGCGGATCGTCGTCACCATGCGCGCCGATTTCGTCGGGCGGGCGCTCGAGTATGTCGATTTCGGGGAGCTCCTGCGCCAGCGCGCCGTCTACGTGCTGCCGCTGACGCCCGAGGAGTTGGAGCAGGCCATCGTCGGGCCGGCCGGCCGGGTGGGCGCCGCCGTCGAGCCCGGGCTGCTGGCCGCCGTCGTCCAGGACGTGGGCGACCAGCCGGGGATGCTGCCGCTCTTGCAGTACGCCCTGACCGAGGTCTTTGAACGCCGCCAGGGCCGCGCCCTGACGCTGGCCGCCTACCGCGCGAGCGGCGGCGTGGCCGGCGCCCTCGGCCGGCGGGCGGAAGAGTTGTACACGCAGCTGGATGACGCCGGGAAAGAGGCCGCCCGCCAGCTCTTCCTGCGGCTGGTTACCCTGGGCGAAGGCAGCGCCGATACCCGCAGGCGGGGGCTGCAGGCGGAGGTGGAGGGGGTGGGAGTAGACTGGCCCCTCCCCTCCCCGCTTCGCGGGGAGGGGAGGGGGGCAGGGGGGAGAGGAGGGGCGGAAACAGTCGCCCCCGTCCTCGCCCTCTTCGGCCGGCACCGCCTCCTCACCTTCGACCATGACCCCCTGACGCGCGGCCCGACGGTGGAGGTGGCGCACGAGGCGCTCTTGCGGGAGTGGGGCCGACTGCGGGGCTGGCTGGAGAGCAGCCGGGCCGACGTGCGGCTGGAGCGGCTGCTGGCCGCCGCGGCGGCGGAGTGGGAAGGCGCGGGAAGGGAGCCGAGCTATCTCTTGCAGGGGGCGCGCCTGGCTCAGTTCGAGGGCTGGGCGGAGAGCACGACGCTGGCGCTGACGGCTGGCGAGCGCGCGTACCTGGTAGCCAGCGTTGCAGGCCGGGAGGACGCCGAGACGGCGGACGAGGCGCGGCGGGAGCACGAGCTGCAGACGGCGCGACAGTTGGCCGAGACGGAGAGGGAGCGCGCCGAGGAGCAGAGCAGGAGAGCCGAGGCCGAGAAACAGCGGGCCGAGACGGCGCAGCAGCTGGCGGCGACGGAGAGGGAAAAGGCCGAGGAGCAGGGCCGTCACGCCCGGCGGCTGCGGCAGCGGGCGGTGTGGCTGGGCACGGCGCTCGTGGTGGCCGCGGTACTGGCCGCATTGGCCCTTTTCTTCGGCCAAGCCGCCAACAACAGCGCCCAGGAGGCCGGCTGCAATCTGAACGCTGCGCAGACGGCGCAGGCCGCTGCCCTGGCCGAGGCCGATGTCCGCGCCACCGCCCAGGCCGTGGCCGAGACCCAGCAGGCCCGGGCCGTGGCCGAGGCCGGTGCCCGCGCAACCGCCGAGGCCGTGTCCGTGACCGAGCGCGAGTCCGCCCTGGCCAGCCTGAACCACTCCGAGGCCCTGCGGCTGGCCGGCGAGGCCAACCAGCTCATCCTCAAGGAAAACAACCCTGAGGTGGCCGCCCCACTGGCGCTGCAGTCGCTGCGCCTGGAGTACACTCCGCAGGGCGACAAGGCCCTGGAGGGTGCGCTCCAGTTCAACTACCCCGTGCGCGTTTTTACCGGTTACAACGGCGTGGCCATCGACGTGGCCATTTCTCCCGACGGCCGCACCATCGTCGCCCCTACACTCGAGGGCCCGCTGTGGGAGTGGGATGCTGCCACCGGCCAAGTGGTTCGCCAGTTGCTCGGCCATACCGAGATTGTGTACAATGTGGCCTTTTCCCCTGACGGGCGCTATATCTCCAGCGCCAGCGACGATGAGACGCTCCGGCTGTGGGATGCTGCTACCGGCCAGGAAGTCTGCCGGATGATTGTTCCGCAGCTTGGGGGCGGCGGGGAATTCTCCCCCGACGGCCAGTATATGGTTACTGGCGATCTTATGGGGACCCTGCAGTTGTGGGAGGTCGCCACGGGGACCGAGGTGCGCACCTTTACTGGCCACACGTCCAGTATATATAGTCTGGCCTTCTCCCCCGACGGCCAGACTATCGCCAGCAGCGACTCGGTCGGGACGTGCCGGCTGTGGGAGGCGGCCACGGGCCAGCTCCTGCGGACATGGGACCTCGGTGCTGCCATCGTAGCGGCCGTGGCTTTTGCCCCCGACGGCCGGACATTATTTGCCGGCAGTGATATGAAGATGATCCAACGCTGGGACATCGAGAGCGGCCAGGAGGTGCAGCGCTTTACGACGCCCGACACCATTGCCTACAACGGCATCAGTATCTCCCCCAACGGCCGCTACCTGCTCGCCGGCCACGGACAGGTCGTTTCTCTGTGGGAACTCGCCAGTGGCGCGGAGGTCGGCCGTTACGCGGTTCCGCAAAGCCTGGGCGGGACGGCTTTCTCTTCCGATGGACGTTACTTTGTCACTTCCTCGGCGGCCGGCACACCCCGCCTCTGGGAGGTCACTCCGTCGAGCGGCCTGCCCCGCTTTCCCATCCAGGCCGACCACAAGACATGGACCAACCTCGCTTTCTCGCCCGATGGCCGCATCCTCGCCTCAGCCCCGGCTGACGTCGTGCAACTCTGGGACGCCCACACCGGCGCTGCGCTGCAGGTGTTCGCGCCCGAGGGCGCGGTGTACATCGATAGCGTGGCCTTTTCGCCTGACGGCCGCACCCTGCTCGCCACCGTCTACGGGGGCACCGCCTGGCTCTGGGACGTGCAAACGGGCACCAAACTGCACGTTCTGACCGCGGGTCCGGGAGAGGACTTGTGGGGGACCTTCTCCCCGGACGGCAAGTCCGTGGCCACTGTCGGCGACTATCCCCAGGTTATCGTGTGGGACGTGGCTACCGGAGAACGGCGTCTGACCATCGACCTGCCCTACTATGCCGACCATGTCGTCTTCGCCCCCGACGGCGCCACCTTTCTGACCAGCGGCCAGAACGAGAGCGTGGCCCGGCTGTGGGACGCGCAGACGGGGGAACAGGTCGGGTCCTTCTCCATCGACCGGGAGCTCTACGGCGCCATCGGGGGCATCGCCTTTTCCCCCGACGGGCGCTACGCGGCCACGGGGGATTGGGCCTCCGGCTCCGTGTGGCTGTGGGACGCCGCCACCAGGGAAGTGGTCCGCCGGATCACGGGGCACATAGGCTGCGTCTGGGACGTGGCCTTCTCGCCCGACGGCAAGACCATCGCCACGGCCGGCATTGATACCACCGCCCGGCTGTGGGACGTGGCCACAGGTAGGGAACTGCGCCGCTTCTCCGACCACAGTAACTTTGTGTCCGACGTGACTTTTTCCCCCGATGGGCGGGTCATCGGCACAGTCACCTGGGGTGGGCCATTCCGGCTGTGGCATACCGACATCAACGACTCGATCGCCTCCCTCTGCAGCCGGCTGCTGCGGGACCTGACGGATGACGAGCGGGCGCAGTAGGGGGTGGGGGAGGGGGCGACGTGTCCGTTACGCGTGGAAAGGTAGGAGGCAGGGTTGGGATGGGAGAGCGAATCGACATGTGACGAGTGACTCGTGACATGTGAGAACCAGAGGAAGGGCCGAGGCCCGTAGTGAAGCAGGTTGAGGGTGGAGGTAGGGGAGAGGTGGGCCGGTCACGAATGGGGACATGAATACACGAATGCCGGCGGGCGGGCCCATTGGTGTATTCGTGCTCTATTCGTCGCCGGCAATCTGGTCCAACACGATCACATCCAGTTCTACAACGCGCTCGAGGGTCGCGTCGTTGGTCAAAAAGGCTTCGCATCCGGCAGCCAGGGCTGCGGCGATCTGGAACGCATCGGTAAGGGTGAGGTTGTAGTGCGCCCGGAGTTCGGCCGCCCGGTCGGCTATCGCTTCGTCAATCGGGACGAACAGCGTGTTGCCCCCGGACAGCACCTCGACAAGAATCTGTCGCACGGCCGGCCGATCCAGGCAGTATGGCATCACCAGGCACTCGGCCAGCGTGACAGGAGAGATCACACCGACAAACGCGCCGTCATCCAAACGATCAAAGAGGCCGGCCACAAGGGGCAGATAACGGGCATTCTCCTCCACGTAGTAGACCACCGGCGCGGTGTCCAGAAGAAGCCGGGTTACCGCCTGCAGACGCTGGGTCAGATCGCTCATGGCCGGCCTTGCCGGGCCCGTTCACGCTGCTCGTCGGATTCCTGCCGCGTGCGTGATACCCAGGCCTGCGCTTCCTCCCCGAGCGCAGGGGCACTCCCTTGCTAACGATCCATAGTCCTATTATACCACAAAATACGAGGGCGACCACGCGAGGCCGGGTTACGGATGCATGTTCCTAGATGGGCAAGCAAGCGGTCCCTGAGCGGCGCAGTCGAAGGGCCGCTTGCCCCAGGGCGCGGCCGGTCCTTCGACTACGGCGGCTTTGCCGCCTCCGCTCAGGAACCGGACGCGTCTGTTGCCCATCCACGGACATGCATCCGGTCTCCTCCGCGAGTTTGAAATCGGGCGATGATTGCAGTATAATGTCTGTGAACTCGAATTGCGATACGGCTTACGGGATGATCCAGTGAGGAAAAGCGCCATGACTGTCGCGGAAAAACTTGTCAATCTGGCCGAGCTTTACCGGCAAGGACTGGACAGCCGCTTTCTTGGTCAGCAACTGGATAAACTGCTCCAACGTGAAGCCCTCGCGTGTCGGCACCAAATCACCCAGCTGGAAGCGCGCCTGGCCGTCTTTGAGCGGCAATACGGCGAATGCACGGAGGACTTTTGGCGCCGTTGGCAGGCTGGCCAGATTGAGGACAGTTTCGACTTTACTGAATGGGCCTCGCTGGCGCAGGCGCGGCAGTTTTTGCAAGCGCGTCTCCGGCTGTTGGAGGATTGACGCGCATGGACCCCGCTGCCTATTTTGATTCCATCGAGGAGCGGCTGGTGGCTGACCCACTCATTGCCGCGGTAGATTTTCTGGACCGCTGGCAGACGGACGTCAACGGCTACTTGCGGGCACGGCTTTCCTTTGTCAACGGGCAGCGGCTGGAGTTTGCTGAATACGTGCAGCGTGTGAGCAGCGCCGAGATCCAGGTTATCACCTATGCTTTCCAGTGGATGGCCGTGGACCATAGCCTGCTCTGTCGTTGGGACAATACCCCACACTTCCCCCAACTGGCGGGCTTTCCGTGTCACCGGCACGATGGCCGCGAGGATCAAGTCTTTCCCGACGAGCCGCGCACAATCTTGACTGTGCTTGACGAGATTGCTCGGCGTGGTCAAAATGAACAAGGCCCGTATGGTCTATTTCGAAGCGGAAGACATTCTCCACTGGTCGATCTCGGACGAGCCGGAGGCGGAAAGCCTCGATCTGGGCCCTCATATCACCGTGGAGATGAACGACAAAGGCGAACTGATCGGGATCGAGATCCTCGCGGCCAGTTCGTTTGTCCGGGATTCCATTCTCGATTCGGTACAGGCCAGGGTCCTCCAGCTCTCGGACGTTTCCCATTCCTGACGGTCCGGACCTTGTCCCACTAGCCGAACCTTCTTGAGCTACGGATACCCGGTGGCCAACCCAACAAAGAACCCTGCGAGTGTCGTACAACGCTCGCAGGGTTTCTTCATGCAAAGTGCTGTGAGCCGCCGAGGAGTCGAACCTCGAACCCATTGATTAAGAG
>JAFGEI010000179.1 GCA_016931695.1 Anaerolineae bacterium
GCCATTGGTACAACGAGCCGCCCCTGGCTGTGGACGACGGCTATGGCCTCTGCGCCGACACCAGCCTGGCTGTCCCTGCTCCCGGGGTGCTGGCCAACGACAGCGACCCTGAGGGTGATCCAATCAGCGCCACCATGGTCGTCTCGCCGGCCCACGGCAGCGCCGCCCTCCAACTGGACGGCGCCCTGACCTACACCCCAACCCTCGGCTACAACGGCTCCGACAGCCTGGTCTATGCCGCCGTCGATGCCTACGGCGCGGCAACAACGGCCACCGTCGCCCTGACCGTCAGCGCGGGGACGGCGGCCGGCTTTGTCGACAACACGCCGGTCTGTCCCGGCGAGACGGCCGTCTTTACCAACACCACCGGCGGGATCGGGCCGTTTACCTACCTGTGGGCCTTTGGCGATGGCGCCACCTCGACCCAGGAGCATCCCACTCACGTCTACGCTGCTGCCGGTTTTTACACCGTCACCCTGGTCGCCACCGGCACTTGTGGCGTGGACGCGGTCAGCCGGGCCGTCGAGATCAGCGGCCCGCCCGGTATGACCGACTTTACCTGGGTTCCCGTGAATCCGGCCGTGGGCCAGGTGCTCACCCTGACCGGGAGCGCGGTCGGTCTTGAGCCGATCACCTATACCTGGAACCTCGGCGACGGCGCCCTGTTGGCTGGCCGGGTCATTACTCACAGTTACGCCGCCACGGGGACCTACCCGGTGGTGATGACGGCGACCAATTCCTGTGGGCCAGCGGTCGTCAGCCACACGGTGACGGTCGTCCTGACGCCGACCTGTACCCCGGTCGAGATCCTCGCCGTGACGACCGTGATCTCGGGCTGCCAGGCCGCCTTTACGGCCCAGCTCTGGGGCGACCCG
Source organism: Anaerolineae bacterium (assembly GCA_016931695.1). Taxonomy (GTDB): domain Bacteria; phylum Chloroflexota; class Anaerolineae; order B4-G1; family DUEL01; genus JAFGEI01. The sequence goes on from JAFGEI010000179.1 coordinate 876, forward strand.
CCCTTTGCCTACCTGTGGGCCTTTGGCGACGGGATGACCAGCACGGCGGCCATGCCGGCCCACAATTACGGGGCATCGGGCACCTACAGCGGGACGCTGGCAGTGGGAAACTGCGGCGGCGAAGGCTACGACGAACAGCCTTTTGCCGTGACGGTGGAATGTGTGCCGTCTGGCCACGCCATTTTTCTGCCGCTGGCCGTGCGGGAAGAATGAGCAGAGGGAGCGCCGGGGCAGGCAGTAGAAAGCCCGTAAAGGGGCCAGTGCAGTGACATGGCGGAGAAAGGTGGGCAGTCAGATCGCCCCTGGTCAGGGTGGGCTCGGCTGGCTATCTGCCGATGCCCCCGCCTGCTGCAGCTGAGCCATCTCGATGCTGTCTAGTATCGCAGCGAATCCCTCCAGGTCGCCCAGGATGACCTGGGTCAAGGCCTCGCGCAGGCGGCTCAGCATCTCGGGGGATTGCGACTCGACGATAGCCATCACTGCCTTGGCTGCCCTTGTCATCTCCTCGGCCGAGATGTGGGATACGTCCCAGTATCCCATGTCGTCGGTAAAGATTGGACGCAGGTGCCTGCCCGTTGTCAGGTAGCCTAAATTACTGTAATGAGGCTCCCGGTAGTCGGTGATCCTGCCGCTGGCAAAGGCGTCGATGATCTCTTGCACCCCGTCGCGGACCGTGTACTGGGGCTGAAAGTTCAGCATCGTCTCGATCTTGTCGAACCGGACGCGATAGTTGCGGTTGTCTTCCTGGGGCTGGGTGACGACGTCGGCGGAGGGCACCATTTCTTTGATCACGTGTCCCAGCTCGACGATTTGATAGTTTTGCTCGTTGGACCCGACGTTAAAGATCTGGCCCCGCACGCTGGAGAGGGGCGCCTGCAGCGCCAGGATGATCGCCTCCGCCACGTCCCGCACGTGGACCAGCGGCCGCCATTGGCTGCCGCCAAAAATGCCGGCCTTTCCTTCCTGGATCGCCTTTGCCGCGAGCAGATTCACGACCAGGTCGAAGCGCGGGCGACCGGAGAGCCCATAGATCGTGCCGAAGCGGAGGATGGTGGGGGCAAAGTCTGCATCGGTCAGTTCCAGCAGCACCTTTTCCGATTCCATCTTGGTCCGCGCGTAGAGAGAGATGGGATTGAGGGCCGATTTTTCGTCCAGGATTTGGTCGCTGGCGCCATAGACGCTGCACGTGGAGGCAAAGACAAACCGTTTGACCCCCATCCCTTTGCCGACTTCGGCGATGATGCGGGTGGCCCGAAAGTTGACCTCGACGGTCAGCTCCTCGTCCAGGGCGCTGGCCGAGTCCCCCACGATTGCGCCGAGATGGACGATTGCGTCCATGCCCTGGACGTTGCGGACGACGGAATGGATGTTGCGAAAATCCTCCCGCACTAGCTCCAGGTTCGGGTGGTCGCGGAAGGCGGCAATGGACTCTTCGCCGTACACCATGAGGTCCAACAGCCGGACCCGGTATCCCAGTTCCAGCAGCCGTTCGGTCAGGGCGGAGCCGATGTACCCGGCCCCGCCGATGACCAGGATGCGCTCGATCTCGCGATCTCGTTTCTCTGCCAGCGGCCTGGCGACCGGGCTGCCTGCGTGGCTGGGGTGAATTCTACGGAGCAGGCGCGGTCCCCCAATTGCGGCCAGCGTGTAGAGCCAGCCCAATACATAAGTGACCCGCGGCAGGGTGGGGATCGCCGGGACGAGATAGTCGATCAGTCCCAGGACGAGGTAGAGCAGAGAGACGGCCTGAAGAATTGCCAACAGCTTGTACTTTCCCTGGTAGACACGGCGGTAGGTGTAGAATCCGCTGAACCAAAAAATCAGCAGGCCCAGGACGGTGGCGCAGAGGGCGGAAATCCACCACGACACCAGGATGGTGTCGAACAGCGCCGTGAGGTCGGAAAACTCGGGACCGGCCGAAAATACCCGCCAGAGCCAGAAGCGGAAAAAGAACCAGGAGCTAAAGGCCGCAGCCAGGGCGATGTTGACCATCAAGGCGTCAAAAAGCATGCGCGGGATCACTTCCTTAAAGAGCCGGGATCGGTTCATTCTTGCTCACTCCGTTCTGATCAAGGGAAGGTAGCTCGTCCGGCCGCACCCCGCTGCAACCACGGGCCAGAGGTCGGGCGCATCTCTCAGGGTTTCTTCGTACAGCCCGTGTGACCAGGGGTAGTACATGACGGGCTCGTGCAGTTGGCACAGGTGGTCCCGCACCACAGCCAGTTCCTGCGCCGTCGGCAGGCGCAGCGGGTAGTAGGGATAGCCGGGTTGGGAAAAGGTCTGCGCCTGGAACACAACTTGGGCCTGCGGCATCAACCGACCCTGGGCATCCAGGTCGGCGTCGATCCAGGCCAGGGTCTCTTGCAGGCATTGTTCTGAGCTCCAATCGCTGCGGAAGGAATGGTGAAATGTGCCGCAGTAATCACAGATTCCGCCGGCCCAGCTGATTCCTCCCTCCTCCAGCGGCGCCACCCCGCCGATGTCGGACCAGACCGGCAGGCCGCCGGTGTACCCATGCAGTTCCTGGTAGAGGAGCTGCTGCTCCTCCACCGTCCAGTGGCATTCGGCGTTCTGGTTGAACGGCTCGTGCAGGGCATAGATGGCCAGGACGGCGGGGTGGTCGGCGGTTCCCTGCAGGATGGCCACGGCACGGTTGGGGAACACCCACTCGCTGCCGTTCCATTCCCAGGGCCGCCCGGAGCAGTTGCTGGCATCTTTTAGGTTTACGACGGCGACATAGTCGAGGGATGCGATCTGCTCCAGCCGCGTGATCACCTCGTCCAGACTCATCTCCTCGTTGACCGACAGCGTGGTGACCGAGCCGCCGACGGCGCTTCTCATGTACGGCAGGTCGCTCACTGTCACCTGGCGGACGCCGTACCACGAACGGCCCAGGTCGGACGGGGCGCAGACAGCCTGTGCCGGCCCGCCCACTGCTGTCAGGGCCAGGGCGATCCACAAGGGCAACATGAACTGCGAGGCGGTCTTTTTTGTCATTTACGTATCAACAACGGTCGTCTCCGGCCAAAAGTGCAGCGACAGGCTGGTCGCGGCGGGCTTGAACCCGGCCTTGAGAAAGACCCGCTGGGCGGGGATGTTGTTGCCCTGGGTGCCGACAATGCATAGCTCCCCGCCGCGCCGCCGCAGCCATTCCAGGTGGTGGATGACGACGTCGGTGACCAGACCCCGTTCGCGGTAGGCGGGCATCATCGCCCCCAGCCCCATCTGGGCGATGCGGACGTTGCAGCGCCCGCCCATGTCCCCCAGGTCGCGCAGCGTCGAATAGCCCACCGGCTGCCCGTCGCCGAGAGCAACGGCGATGTGATCGGCCAGCGCGCCCGAGAGCGAGTTGCGCATCCACTCGGCGTACAGCTCACTGCTGGCCCTGGACGAGAGGTGCGGGTCGGAGTGAAAACGATCCGGTGTGGGGGCATACGCGGTGTGGGCCAACGCGATCAACGCGTCTGCGTCGTCAGGCCGAACGTCCCGAACGAGGGCCGGATGCTGTTTGGCGGGGATGGGCGAGCGGTTGAGGTCGAACAGCCAGGTTGTCGTGACTTCGACGGTGCGAAAACCGGTGCCCTCCAGGGCGTGGACCGCCGGCAGGTTGTCGATGGGCGCCCGGGCCTGGATGCTGTGCCCGCCCCGCTGTCCCACGGCTTGGACGACTGCCTGGGCCAGTGCTTCCGCTGTCTCCCGCTGTCGGGCTGGCCCCCCCCACGCTCCCAGGTGCTCCAGGCGCCACATCTCGATCCCAAAGTGCCTGCTGTCCCACTCCAGCCGGCGGGCCTGGGCAAACCCGGTCAGGCGTTCGTCCGCTACGTGGCCGAGCAGCGTTTGACCGTTACCGCCTGTTGCTTGCTCCAGCTCGTGGCGCATCAGCGCCTGGCGGCTCTCCTTCGTAACCTGCCGGATCCAACTGTACGGGGGAAAGGCATAGCCATCGAGGATTGCCTGCTGCCAATCCGCTATCGGGTTCGTCGTCAAATCCAGGGTAGCCAATGTGTCACTCCTATTGCTCACAAGCGCAATCTCAGTAGATCCAAATTTGTCACCTTGAGCGACGCCCAGAGGGCGGAGCGAAGGGTCTCGTTCCTTGCAGAACGAGATTTCGCTTCTCCGGAACGGGATTCTTCGCTCGCTA
>JAFGEI010000180.1 GCA_016931695.1 Anaerolineae bacterium
CCCCTTTTCCCCCTTCCCCGTGCCTGGCAGAGCAATCTACTGAAATGTGCCATTGTCAAAATACATAGAAAAAGGGCAGGGACACGAAATGGGTAAAAAACTCGACATGCGAAAAGGGAGCACCACGGTGCTGATCCTCAGTCTGCTGGCGGAGGAGGCGATGTACGGCTACCAGCTGGCCAAGGAGCTGGCAGCCCGCAGCGGCGGGGTGTTCGAGTTCAAAGAGGGCACCCTCTACCCGGCCTTGCACCGGATGGAAAAAGATGGCCTGCTGACCAGCTACTGGCAGGTGGTGGAAGAAGGACCGTCACGCAAGTATTACGAGATCACTGACCGGGGACGGCAGGCCCTGACCCTCAAGGCCAACAACTGGGGCGAGTTTGCCCGCGCCTTGCTGCAGGTTCTGGAGGGAGCCAAGAGCTAATGCCGGCGCTGGACGACTACCTGGAGCGCCTGAGACGCGAGCTCCAAGCCCCGCCGGAAGAGGCGGAAAAAGTGCTGCAAGAGCTGCGCACGCACCTGGAGCTGGCGCTGCGCGACGCCAGGCGCGGCAGCAGCGATCCGGCATCCTGCATGGAGCAGGTGGTGGAGTGCTTTGGAGCGGCGGAACAGATCGGGCGGGACTTGCGACAGGTTCACGGCCGGGCCACGTGGCAGGAAGCGGGCGCGGCGGTATGCCCCATTTTCCTGTTCAGCTTCCTGGCTGCGCTGCCCCACAGCCCCACCTGGATCGGGCTGCTGGCCCTCGCCGGCGTGACAGCGGTAGGGTGGCGAGTCGGCTGGCCCCTTTGGTGGTGGGCATGGTTGGGCTGGCTGCCCTTTGCCATTCCCGGCGTGCCGGAAGGACTGCTTTGGGGCACGGTGGCCTACGCGATCATCCTGATGCTCGTCAGCCGCCGCGACTGGCTGGAAGCAACCCTGGCGATCTATCCACTGCCGACTGCCTGGGCCTTTTACCGCGCCATCCTCACCTCGGGGGAGATCCGCAACGTCGGGTGGAGTGCTGCGACCTTGGGCTTACTGGGGCTGAGCGCTGCCATGGTGTGGGCAGCGCTGCTGACCTGGACGCTGCGTAGTCCCCCCGGCCAGCGGCGCATTGCCCGCGTGCTGCAGGGACAGGGCCTGATCCTGCTGCTGCACGGCCTGGCCGTGATTGCCGCCCGGCTGTGGCCCACCCATCCTGTCCCCTACCCTTTTACCTGGCAGCACCTGATTCATTACACGCTGCCTTATGCCGTCATTTACGGCCTGCCGTTCTTGCTGCTCTTTGTCTTGAGCTCGCTGCCGGCGATCCTGGCCCTCATTCAAGTCCGCTCGCGCCGTCCACCCGGCGGCCAGGGCGACAGAGCCGGACCGGGAAACGCAGGGGCAAAATAAGGAGCTTGCTATGCCAGTTTATGCACACCGGTTCGTTCACTCTCTTTTCTCCCTCTGCCCAGGCGAGTTGGTGCTGAGCGTCGCCCTGGTCAGCCTGGGCGGTGTCGCCGCCGGAGCGGGAATCTTGTCCCTGCAGAATCGGCAGCAGGAAATACGACGGCTGCTGGCAGCAGGCCTGCCGCTGAGCGCGGCCCTGCTCGCGTTCTGCCTGGGAGACTGGGCACTGCTGTGGGCACTGCCCCACCTGCGCATCTCTTTTTCCACCGAGATCATGCTGCCGCTCGTCGCCAGTTTTTTCGTGCGCCTGCTCGTATTCTGGGGATTACTGGGCGCGATGCTGCTGGCCCAGCAGCGGGAAAAATGCCGCTGGACACCCGGCCGCGCGACGATGATCCTCTTTTTCGCCGCCAACCTGGGCTTCAGCGCCGTGCAGGTCGATGCCTACGCGGTGGAGCCGCTGCTGGTAGAGACGACCGAGCTCTCGTTGGCCTTTGACGACCTGGACCCGGCCGCCCCACCGCTCCGCGTGGTCCAGATTACCGACACCCACATCGAGCGGAGCGGCCATCGCGAGGCGACAGTCGTCCGGCAAGTCAACGCGCTGCAGCCCGACATCATCCTCCTCACCGGCGACTATTTGAACCTCAGTTGCCTGGACGATCCCACCTCCGCCGCGCACTTTCGCCAGTTCATCGCCCAACTCCAGGCCCCATACGGCATCTATGCCGTGCGGGGCTCGGTAGAGCCGATGCGAGAGTCGATGGCCTCCTTGATCGAAGGGACCGACATCGTCTGGCTGGAGCAGGAAGCGGTGACGCTGAACGTGCGCGGGCAGGCGGTGACGCTGGTCGGGGTCGACTGCAGCCACAACCTGGAGCTGGACACGGCACGCCTGGAGCAAGCGCTGGAGGGCGTGCCCGCCGACGCCTTCACGCTGCTACTCTACCACTCGCCCGATTTGATTCACGAGGCGTCCGCACAGCAGGTAGACCTCTACCTGGGCGGTCACACACACGGCGGGCAGATTTGCCTGCCCTTCTACGGCGCCCTGGTCACGGCATCAATCTATGGCAAGCAGTACGAATCGGGCCTGTTCCAGAAAGGGGAAACGACAATGTACATCAGCCGCGGGCTGGGGTTCGAGGGCGGCGGGATGCCGCGGGCGCGGTTCCTCTGCCGCCCCGAGGTCGTGGCAATCGAGCTGACTGCCGCGCGCTAAAGGGTCAGGGCGAGCTGGCAGCTGCGACCGCAGCGCGGATCGCCTCCCGATCCGGCATACCGGCCCGCGCATAGATCACCTGGCCAGCGCCGTCCAGGACCAACATTGTCGGCACCCCACGGACGCCATAGCGCGCCGCCAGCGTGGCCCCCACCCCGCCCAGCACGTTCACCCGTATCAGCTCCACTTGCCCGTCCAGTTCACTTTCCAGCCTGTCGACGACAGGCTTGGCCACCAGGCAAGGCGCTCAGGTATTGGAGTAGAACTCGACCACCACCGGCTGACCGGCGCCAACCTGCTGGTCAAAGCTGGCGGTACTCTCGAGCTGGCTGCCCGGCGTGCGCAGCAGTAGCCAGACCAGCACCATGCCCCCGACGATCAACAAGAACAACCAGTTATCGCGCAGGAACTGCATTGCCACACTCATCCCCCGTCTTTTTCCCCAGCAATGAGGCGAAAGATACCCATCATCCGGCTCTCCACCTGCAAGAGGCGAAAACCAGCTTCCTGCACCACCCGCGCCGTCTGGCGGTTGAGGTGACAGGCCCCGTTCAGGGCATACCAGGCCGGATGGAACACGTCAGTCAGCCATCCGCCCACGCCGTCGCCGCGGGTGTGCTCGACCAGCACCAGCCGCCCACCGGGCCGCAGCACGCGCCGCACCTCGGCCAGCGAGCGGGCCGGGTCCGCCACCGAGCAAAAGAGCAGCGAGCCGGTCACGGCGTCAAAGCTGCCGCCGGCGAAGGGCAGGCGCTGCGCATCCGCCTGGAGCGGCTCGACGACCGCGCGAGTTGAACGGTGCCTTGCCTGCTGCAACATCGAACCACTCAGCTCGAGCGCGACCACCGTGGCCTGGGAGCCATAGAGCGGCAGGTTGACCCCGGTGCCGACGCCCAGCTCCAGAACTCGCCCGGCGACAAAGGGAAAAGCCCGCCGCCGCAAGCCCCGCAGCACTGCCAGCTCCAGGGGCAGCATCCCTAAATCATATCCCGTCGCCAGGCCATCGAAAACGGTCATCTCAGCCAATGAGCGCCCTCAACTTGTCCAGGTTCTCCCGGTCCTCGTGCAGATCATCGCTTTTGGGCGTCTCTAGCAGAGCAGGCAGGTGCTGCAAGCGCGGGTCGTTCAGCAGGCAGCGAAACACCTCCAGGCCAAGAAAGCCCTCGCCGATGTGTTCGTGCCGGTCCTTGCGGCTGCCCAGGTCAACCTTGGAATCGTTCAGGTGCAGCGCCTGGAGCCGTTCCAGCCCAATGACCCGGTCAAACTCGGCCACCGTCGCCGCGTATCCCGCCGGCGTGCGCAGCTCATAGCCAGAGGCAAAGACGTGGGCCGTGTCGAAGCAAATTCCCAGCCGTTTTCCCTCGGGGGTGTGCTCGAGCAGCCAGGCCAGTTGTTCGAAGCGATAGCCCAGGCTGCTGCCCTGCCCGGCGGTGGTCTCGAGGAGAATTCGCGTCTGAAAACCGGGCGTCGCGGCGTGGACCTGGCCCAGCGCCCGGGCTACCCGCTCCAGCCCGGCCTCCTCGCCCAAGCCGACGTGGGCGCCGGGGTGCAGCACCAGGCAAGAAATCCCCAGCGCCTGGCAGCGTTCCACCTCGACGACCAGGGTGTCGCGCGAGAGCTGCCACAACTCGTCGTCGGGAGAGGCCAGGTTGAGCAAGTAGGAAGCGTGCCCGAGCACCGGATGGATGCCCGTCTCGGCCGCCTGCTCCTGAAAGCGGCGGACATCGTCCTCCGTCAGCGGCTTGACCGCCCACACACGGTTGGGTTTGACAAAGACCTGCAGCGCGTCGCAGCCCACCGATTGAGCGCGCTCGAACGCCTTGTACATTCCGCCCACGATCGATTCGTGCGCTCCCAGGCGCATCTACTCGACTGCCTTCCAGCCGGCGGGATACCGCCGGGCCAAGTCGACATAGACCTTCTTAAAGTGGGTCCACTGGGATTTGTATTCCTCGCCGACCCGCTTCTCCAACAGCCGCGCGGGCACGCCGACGGCGATGTGCTCGGCCGGGATCTCTTGCCCCTGCCGCACCACGGCCCCCTCGCCGACGACGGCCCACTCGCCGACGACAGCCCAATCAGAGACCACCGCCCCCATGCCGATGACGACATAGTCGTGAACCATCTTGACGTTGTGGACGACGGCTCCGTGGCCGATAGTGACCCAATCGCCAATGGTCGTTTGCTCGCCGGGCCGGACGTGGATGACGACGTTATCCTCGACGCTGCAGCAATCGCCGACGAGAATGGCGCCATAATCGCCGCGGATGCGCGCACCCGGTCCGATCCAGCAGTTTTTGCCGATGGTCACGTCGCCCAAGACGTCGGCCGAGGGATGGACGTAGGTTCCCTCACCGATGCGGGGCCGCTTCCCTTCAAAGGAGGCGATGGTCATCTCAGTCCTCCGCCTCGGCCCGCGCCTGCACCAATGCTTCTTCCAGCTCCTCCAGCTCGATGAGCATCGACGCCGGGACCGAGTGCTTGGGCAGCCGCGCCCGGAGCTCGGCGATGCGGCGCTCGAGTTCGGCGATTTGGATATCCTCGTTCATCCTTCTCTCCCATTTGATGGACAAGGGGAAAAAGCCCTCGCCCATTCCTGCCTACTCCACAACAATCCGGTACGAGGTCGTGATCTCGGCTGTCCGGCTCAACATCGCCGAAGCGGGGCAATAGGTGGTCACGGAAAGCTCGATCGACCGTTCCACCGCTTCCGGCTTGACGTCGGCGCCGGTCACGACGTACTCCAGGTGAATTTGGGTGTAGACACGCGGATGCTCCTCCGCTTGCTCGGCGCTTGCCTTGACCTGCAGGCCGGAAAACAGCTGCCGCTTTTTCTTCAAGATCGAAACGACGTCCATTGCCGTGCAGCCCGCCAGGCTGATGAGCATCAGTTCCATTGGGGCGGGGCCGGTGTCCGGGCGGTCTTTGGGCGGCATGGCGTGATCCACCACAATCGCCGGGCCGTCGTTCGCCTCGCCGACCACGCGCAGGCCGGGGCCGATCCACGTTACCTGGGCTGTCGAGGTCATGAAACACGCTCCTTATATCTATCCACCGGTTACTCCTGATGGGGAATGACGCAGATGAAGCGTAGCAGCCCATCCCCAGTGTTCCGATAGCCGTGGGGTTCGTTAGGGGGAATGTAGAGGGCAATGCCGGGCCGCATTTCGACCTCTCCCTCTGCCCCGTGGGCCACTCCCTGTCCCTCGATGACCATGATCTCGTGTTCATAGGGGTGTTGGTGGGTTTCGAAAACGGCGCCCGGTTGAAACTCGATCACCCGCATGGCAAAGTTGGGCGCCCCCTCGGGCCTGCCGATTACCCAGCGGATGCCCTTATCCTCGGCAACGGGTTCCAGCTGGACATTGTGAAAATCTTTGCTCAACATTATTACGCTACGCCTCCAGTAAATTAGCTGATAATCGCTCCGTACGGGCACGCCGGCACGCAGGCCATGCAGCCGTAACACAAGTTACCATCGACAAAGGGCGGCTCGCCCGGATCGATCACGAGCAGCGCCTTGACCTTGCACGCCTGGCGAGCGACGCAATTGCGGCAGGCCTGGCACAGCGCCGGGTCGACGCGGGGAATCTTGGACGGCGGCGGGTGCTCGGGCATTGCCGCACCTACTCCTCGCACACCCCCGGCGGCTCGCTCTTTTGCTTTTCCGTCTCAATCTCGGACAGCGGATACTCACCCAGGTACTTTTCCGCCTCCATCGCGGCGATGGCGCCGCTGCCCGCGGCGACGACGACCTGCTGGTAGAGATAGTCCTGCACGTCGCCAGCCACAAAAACCCCGGACACGTTGGTTCGCCTGTGCTCGTCAGAAACGATAAAACCCCACTCGTCCATCTCGAGCTGGCCCCGAAAGATATCGGTCTTGGGGACCATGCCGATATAGACGAACACCCCGTCGGTATCGATGACCGAGGGCTTGCCGGTCTTGACGTTGCGCACGCGCACGCCAGTCACCACCTCGTTGCCCAGGACCTCTTCGACGACGCTGTTCCAGGCAAAGTCGATCTTGGGGTTGGCGAATGCCCGCTGCTGGTAGATCTTGGTCGCCCGCAGCTCGTCGCGGCGGTGGACGATGGTCACCTGGTCGGCAAACTTGGTCAGGACGATGCCCTCGTCGATCGCGCTGTCGCCGCCGCCGACCACGACGACCTTTTTGCCGCGGTAGAAAAAGCCGTCACAAGTGGCGCAGGTGGAAACGCCGCGGCCAAAAAACTCGCCCTCGCCAGGCACGCCCAGCATACGCGGTACCGCGCCGGTGGCGACGATCACCGCCTTGGCCAGGTAGGCTTGGGAATTGGTCCTGATCGTGAACGGGCGGGCGGAGAAATCGACCGCCGTAGCGGTGTCCACCAGCATCTCGGCGCCAAAACGCCCGGCCTGCTGCTGCATCCGTTGGGCCAGGTTTGCCCCCCCCACCCCCTCGGGAAAGCCGGGAAAGTTTTCGACCATCTCAGTGTTCGACATCTGCCCGCCGGGAGTGGCCCCCAACAACAGCAGCGTCTTGAGGGCGGCGCGCCCGGCATAGATGGCGGCGGTCATCCCGGCTGGCCCACCGCCGATGATGACCAGGTCGTACAGGGGCACGCGAGCGTGCTCCTTTACCGGCGTCACAATAAGCGGCTGGATATCCATCACGGCTACTCCTCGGCGCCAGCCAGCGCCTCCGCGATCTTGTCCAGGATCATGGGTTCCGGCGCGGCTCCTTCGACATGGCCCGTCTCGTTGATCACCGTGCGCGGCACGCCCATCACCTGGTACTTGATCGAGAGATGCGGGAACTCGGTCGCCTCGACCATGTCGGCGCGCACCAGGGGACTGGCAATAGCCAGCTGGTGGGCAAGGACGACCGACTGGGGGCAGTAGGGGCAGGTCGGCGTGACAAAGACCTGCAAGTGGACCGGCTTGCTCAGCTCGGACAGGAACTGGTGTCCTGCCTCGCTCAGATCGGTCTCTTGCGTCGATGCGGCGCGGATGGCATAGAGGAGCGAGGTAAACTCGTAGCCGGAAGGGATGCCGTAAAAGCGCACGCCGAAATCGTCCGCCCCCACGATGGCGATGGCCGGGATCTTGTCGACACCCCATTCATCTGCCTTTTCCTTATCCGCCACAAAGTCGTACACCTCGAGCGAGATTTGCCCAGAGAGTCCAGCGATCTCTTCGACCAACTGGTGCGTCTCGCGGCAGAACTCGCACTCGATCTCTTGCGTAAACATTGCGATGCGCACGGGGTGCGGCAGTTCCTGCAAAAACTGGGCCGCCTGCTCGCGAACCGCGTCATTTAACATTGCCATAGGTAACCTCCAATTACAAATTATAGAAAAGCTGCGACGGACACTTTACGAGACATGGGAAAAGGCCTTGATCAACGCCTCGACCGTATCCTCAGCCGAATCGCCCGAGGATTGGATGCACTCGAAGGCAAAGGAGTGCATCAGCCGCAAGCTCGTCTGGTGAACGGCAGCGCGGATCGCCGACAATTGCAGCAGAACCTCCTGGCAGTCGCGCTCATCTTCGATCATGCGCGCAACGCCGCGCGCCTGGCCCTCGATCCGCCGCAACCGGCGCAGCAGGTCTTGTTTGACCTTTGGATCTTGCACGGCCATCATCATCCCCTCCGACATGGGAGCCAACGGCCCCCTACGAGATCCCTCAGACCGAAGAGGTGGGGGAGCACCCGGCAGAACCGGACGAATGGGAGACGTTGCCGACGCCAAAGAGAGAGATCGCTTTTTCCACCCGCTCGCTGCCACAGTGGGGGCAGGTGAGAGGTTGTTGCTTCGAGGTCGAGCGGACGAGTTTTTCGAATTTTTCTCCGCAGGCCTCACAGCAGTATTCATAGATCGGCATTCAGCACCTCCTGTCGTTCGGTGGGGCTACCGCGGAAACGGCTGCACGGAAGATTCAGGCCGCCGCCAATATACCCTACAGGGGTATAGTATACCACGTCGCTCGCCGCTTGTCAAGGGTTGCCGAGCCCCAACGGGGGCCGGCCCCGCCCCTTCCTTCTCCCGCGCGGGAGAGCATCCGCTGGCAACTGGCTGAGCAGTTACATACAGGAACGAGGCTTGTCATCCGGGCTGCATGATGATACAATCCGAGCAGCTACGTGCCGTTATCAAAAATCCACCAGGAGGGCAAGATGGGCGAACAGCCATTTCAGGATGAATGGGAAAAAGACGATCGAAACGGCAATGACTGGGGAGAAAAGGGACACGAAAAGCACGAAAAAGAGCACGAAAAGGACGAGAAAAGCTGGGACGAAAAATGGCGCCGCGATCCGCTCTACACCGCCAGTTGGGCAGTGATTCTGATCTGGGCCGGGATTGTGCTGTTGCTGAACAACCTGGACGTGCTGCCCTATCCCGAGCGAATGGATCCCTGGGACTTTATCTTTTTGGGCGCTGGCGTGGTCGTGCTTTTCCAGGCCATCGTCCGCCTGCTCTTTCCCTCCTATCGCCGGCCGGTGCTGGGCACGTTGATCCTCGCCGCCGTTTTCCTGGCCATCGGCCTGGATGGACTGATCGCCTCGGGCGTCATCTGGGCGGCCGCCCTCATCGTCGCCGGCGCGCTGCTGCTGCTGCGCGGGCTGGTGCGACGATAGATACGATTTCACATCTGTAGGGGCGCACCGGCGTGCGCCCCTACAACTTGGTCGACCTGGTTTGTCGGTCAAGCTGGAGCGTGACCGACGTTGGTTGATCCGCCTGGCTCAGGCGTCACGGACGACGACGGGCAGCAGGATGCGGAATCCCGGCGCGACCTGTACCTCATAGGCCCCCATGTCCGGCGTCGCGTCGCGGGGATTGCCGTCGAGGTCGGCAAGCGGCGCGCCCTCCGGCGTGCCGGCGTCGATGCAGGGTGAACCCACCTGCAGGTGATAGTCGCCCGCGCCGGCAAAGAGCGGATCGGCGCTGATGTTGCCCGTGCCCGAGACCGGCGCCGTCGCCGTCCCGACGTCGCTATAGTCAATGGCAAAGGTCGAGCTGACCTGGGCAAAGTCGGCAACGTCGTTGCCCCACAGGATGCTGTTGGTCACGGTAGCGACGGAGGAATCCCACTGGTTGAACAGCCCACCAACACAGTCCTGGCCCATACAGACGTTATCCGCCAGGGTGACGTTCATCAAGATTGCTCGGCCCCAGTTGTCGATACCCACCCCGCCGCCCTCGGCCCGGTTGCCGGTGACCAGGCAGTTGGTCAGACAGAGTTCGATTTCAGGATCAGTATCCGAGACGTGGATGCCACCGCCCAGCCAGCCAGCCTCATTGCCGGCGATCACGCTGTCGTGCACGACCATGCGGGACTGCCGCCAGAGCCCAATGCCCCCCCCACCGTCGCCAGCGGTGTTGCTCAGGACGTCGGTGCGCAGCAGCGTGACATCGGCGCCAGTCTCGGCCGCCAGCCCGCCGCCAGAGGGTGCCCAGTTGCCGCTGACGAAGGAATCGGTCATAGAGAGCACCGCCCCCTCCTCGACGCGCACACCACCGCCATAGTGGTCCGTGGCGGTGTTGCTAAGGATAGCGGTGTCAGCCACGGCAGCATACCAACAGCCAGTCACAGCCAGCCCCCCACCCCGGCGGGCCTGGTTGCCGCTGATGGTGCAGTTTTGGACGATGACGGGATCAGCTTGGGCAACGCGGCCGTCCAACATTGTCGGCGACGCCGCCAAGGCCCGCACCGCGGGCTTCTCATACCGTGCCGCCCCCACTTCCTCCCACGCACCAATAAGCACGCCGCCGCCCATCTCGACGTCTCTGCCGCCAGTGACGGTGAACCCATCCAGCACCGCACCCTCGGATCCCGGCCCAAACCGGACCGCTGGCAGTCCCCACTGCCCCGGCTCGCCGGAGGTCAGCACCGGGTTCTCCGGGACTGGGACCCAGACAATGCCGTCGTCCGACTCGGCGTAGCGGATCGCGCCCCCCTCATAGTCCGAATACCACATGCGCAGCGTTCCACCGCTGGTGATGACGTGGGGATCCCCGATCGGGGCCGAGTCGGTGAGCACAGGCGTGGGCATAAAGCGGCTCCAGTTGATCCCATCGGTGCTGGTGACGACGCCGATGGCCGGCATGCCGTCCCACCCCAAAACGCCGTACCACATCCAGTAGATATCCCCCAACTTGAGCACGCTGGGGCCCCACAGGGCTTCCTCCCACCCCTCGGGCTGCAGCACCGGCCCCTGCTTGGTCCAGTCCACGCCGTCCAGCGACGTGGCGTAGGCGATGATCGCCCCCTGGTCGCCCATGGCGTGATACCAGAGCTTGTAGGTGCCGCCCTCGTTGAGAACGCAGCCGTGGGCTGCCGCCTCTTGATCGTAGGTCTCGGGCCCGGCCTCGAGCACCGGGTTGCTGGCATACTTGTTCCAGTCGATGCCGTTGGTGCTGGTGGCGTATCCCAGCTGGCGGATGCCGTCACGTTCTCCCTCGTACCACATCTTGTAGACGCCGCCTTCCCACAGTACAAAAGGCGCTCGTTCCACACCACCTTCATCCCACATACCGGCGGTGTTGGTCAGCACCGGGTTGTCCAGGTACTTGGTCCACGAGATGCCGTCGTTGGACGTCGCCAGACCGACCTGGACCTCGTCCCACAGGTTGTGGCCATCGTACCACATCAGGTACCCAGCGCCATCGTAGATAACCCCCGGCTTTGCCACTCGCGCACCATCCCAATCGCCGGGCACGATCCCACTACCCGAGGCGTCGATAATGGTCTCGTACTGGTCGACGTCGCGGGTCCAGGAGATGGCCTCGTAGCCGCCCTCCAGGGTGATCCGATCGTCCACCCACAGGTTCTCGGTGTAGGTGCCCTGGGCGACGCGGATCGTGTCGCCGTACTCGGCCTGACTCAGGGCATAGCCGATCGTCCCACACGGGACGGCCGATTCCATGCAGCCGCCATCGTCAAGACCGGAGGCCCCGTCCACGTACCGCGGGCCGCCGCGGCAGGAGATGTTGACGTCGATGCTGCCATCGAGGATGCCCTGCTCCACCTGAGCCAGCGCGTCGCGGACCTCCTGGGGCACCGACGGGTCCGCCTCGTGGAAGGGGGCGATCCCCACCCCCTCCATCGCCAGGTCATAGCGCAGCGTCCCGGCGCTAAACGTATCCGAGATGACGTCGACGATGGTCGAATAGACCGCGTTGTCCAGCCGCTTCAAGGCGCTGGTGAGCAGCATCTCAGAGCCCTCCACCGTGCCACTCATAAAAACAGTGCGATAAAAGTCCACGTCGACGCCGATGCCCCAGGCGCCCGATTGGGTTGCGGTCAGCACGGCCCCCGTGCCCGTCCCTCCCGCCGGGGCAAAGATGACGTCGGCCCCTTGTGCCATCAGCGCCTGGGCAAGCTGCGCCCCCAGGCCGGGGTCGCCAAAGTTCCAGGCATAGCTGATGAGCACGGTGGTGGTGAGGTTGGCGCACTGCGCGCCGTTGCGGTAGCCATAGACAAAATCGTCGACCGGCGGGATCGGCATGCCGCCGATAACGCCCAGCACGTCACTGTCCGTCATCAGGCCGGCCAGCGTGCCGGCCAGGTAGGCGCCCTCTTCGGCAGCAAAGGTCATGCCGCGCAGGTTGGCGGGGTATTCCTCGTCCCAGGAAGCGTCCACGATGGCAAAGCGGGTGCCGGGGTTCGCCTGGGCCGCGTTCCAGATTGCCTCGGCGGTGGCAAAGCCGACCGAGAGGCAGAGCTCGTTGCCGTCGTCGGCACACTGCTGGAGATTGGGCGCATAGTCGGCCGGGTTGGTCGAGGTGTAGACCGTGCCCGTCACCCCCAGCTCGGCCTCGGCCCGCAGCAAGCCCTGGTAGCTGAGCCAGTTGAAACTCATATCGGCCAGGGTGCCCTCGTCGGTGACCAGGCCCACGGCGATAGACTGGGGCTGGGCAGCAGCCCGCGGCCCCAACCCCAGCAGCAAGATGGCCAGGAACAGCAAGGACATGCCCAGCACTCCCCCCACGTAGACGAAACGGGATGTTTGAACGCAGTTTCTTTTCACAACTTTTCTCCTTTTTCTGGAATACAGTCATTTGCAGGGATAAAAACGAAATCTTTGCAACAAATAACATTATACCCCCAATCAAGTCTTGCGCAAGGGGCGCGCGCGCCCCGGGTGCACGAACGATCTATTGGTGAGCTAATGGCGGACCAGGCCAAGAAAAGCTCGGCGGTCTCTCTCTTGAGTGTTGCTCGAGCTCGACCACCCCGCCGGGCGCTAAACTACCCAAGAGAGAGCCCCCAAAAATTCTCCACAACAATGACAGCCTGTTGTCCAAGCCGCCCCCAGACTGAAATGCACCCAGAGCACAGCGCCACTTGACCGATGCCGCTTTTGTGGTATATTTATAACGCTACCACATATTGCGGGGTGCGTGTCGACACGGCCCCAGAAACTATAGGAGGAGAAAGATGAACCGGTACGTATCTCTAGCCATGATAGGAGTGCTGATGTTGGGCATGGCCCTCACCGCATGCACTCCGGGAGAAGAATCGCTGAGCGGGACGGTTGTTCTCTGGCACGCCTGGAAAGAGTCCGAGATCGCGGGCTTGAACGAGGTCATTGCGGCTTTCCAGGCCGCAAATCCCGACGTGACGGTGGAGGTGCTCTACACCCCCTTTGACGACCTGCGCAACAAGTTCGAGACCTCAGCGGCGACGGGCAGCGGCCCGACCGTCCTCATCGGCGCGTCCGACTGGGGCGAGCCGATGTACCAGGCCAACTTGATCGTCGGTCTCGACGACATGATCACCGACGAGCTGCAAAACAGCATCATCGAGTCGGCGTGGGGCGGCGTCACCGCTGGTGACGGCACGATCGTCGGTCTGCCGCAGACCCTCAAGGGCGTGGTGCTCTTCCGCAACACCCAGATCATCCCCGAGGCCGCGACCACCTGGGACGAATTCGCAGCCGCGGCCGCGGCAGCCACCGCGGGCGACGTCGTCGGCGCCGACCTGGAGTATGGCTTTTTCTTCTCGGCCGCGCACCTGACCGCCTGCGGCGGTGAGCTGATGACCGCCAACGGCGACCCGGCCTTTAACAACGAAGCTGGCGTCTGCTGGATCGAACTGCTCCAGTCCTTCGAGGATGTCGGCCCGGCCGAGTACTATACCGACAACGACGTCGACCTCTTCAAGGCTGGCCAGGCGGGTTACGTCATCGACGGCACCTGGAACACGAGCGGCCTGGCCGAGGCCATCGGCGCCGAAAACCTGGCCATCGATCTCTGGCCCACTTACAACGGCAGCCACCTCTCCGGCTACGTGCAGACCGAGAATATTTACCTCTCGGTCAACGCCGTGGACGCCGACCGGGACGCCTCCTGGGCGTTCATGGAGTTCTTTGTCTCCGAAGAGGCCCAGGCGATCCTGGCCAACCCGAGCGGCGCCGCCCACATCCCGGTGGTCAGCAGCGTTGCGGTCACCGATCCGCTGATGCAAGGCGCGCTGGACGCGTTTGCCGCCCAGGGCACCCCCTTCCCGGTCATTGCCGAGATGGGCGCCTACTGGGGCCCGATGGACACTGCCTTGCAGTCCGTCTTTTACGAGGGGGCGGACCCGGCGACAGCCCTGGAGACCGCTTACGAGAGCGTCACGGCCGGCATCGCCGACATTCGCGGCGAGTAACAGTCGCGCGCGGCGCGGGGTCGTCTGATCCCGCCCACAGACATGACGACCTCCGGGGTTCCATGGCAGCCAAAACCGCCACGGCCCCGGAGGTCTCGGTAAATCCCGGCAGCGACTCGGGCCGCCCGCCCAGTATGCTCTGCGAGCTCCCCACCCTCCCGCCTCGTGGGCCTGGCGGGGCATCCTGAGACAGCGGGCTGAGCCGTGACCAATCTTGGAGGTACCAGATGACAGCTCCTGCTCCCCCGACCAGGGCCAAGACGACCCAACAACGTCGCTGGCAAGAAAGCCTGCGGGCCTGGGTCTACATCGCTCCAGCGGGGTTGATCATGCTCTTTATCACCCTGCTGCCCCAGGGCTACCAGATCTGGATGGCCTTTACCGACTTTCGCGTCCAAAACCTGCGCTTTAACATCCTCAGCCCGGCGACGTGGCAAGATTACGCCCCGCCCTGGATCTGGTTCGACAACTTTGTGCGCATCATCACCAGCGACATGCCGATCGAGAACTATTACTTTGGGCGGCTGCTGCTGTTCAACGTTGTTTGGACGATCTCGAACGTCGCCTTTCACGTCACGCTGGGGGTGATCATCGCCATGGTGCTGAACGGCAAGTACGTCTTGGGACGACGGTTCTACCGCGCCCTCTACGTGATCCCCTGGGCCATGCCGCCGCTCATCGCCGCGGTCACGTGGCATAACATGTACGACTACCGCTTTGGCGCGGTGAACCTGTTGCTGGCCCAGTTCAACCAGGTCCTGGGTACGTCTCTGCCAACGGATATCAGATGGATGCTGGAAGGGACACCGCCGATTGGCGGCTTGTTACAATTCCTCCCGCTCGCCTATTATTGCACCCTGGTGGCCAACATCTGGCTGGGCTGGCCCTTTATGAGCGTCGTCGCCACCGGCGCGCTGCAGGCGATCCCCTCCGAGATGTACGAGGCGGCCGAGGTGGACGGCGCCTCGCCGTGGCAGCGGTTCTGGAAGATTACCCTGCCCCTCATCCGGCCGGCCATGGTTCCCGCCATCATGCTCGGCTCGATCTGGACCTTTAACCAGTTCAACGTCATCTACTTTATCTCCCAGGGCGGACCCTTGGGACGGACCGAGATCCTGGTCACCCAGGCCTACAAGCTGGTTCTGAACCACCGCCTATACGGCATGGCGGCGGCGTTCAGCATCGTGGTCTTTTTGATCTTGCTCGTCTTTACCCTGGTCAACAACCGGGTCACGCAAGCGACGGAGGCGTACGATGTGGCGTAAAATCCTGCGACTGTTTTTCGGCCCAATGGTCGACGAGTGGGAATCGTGGCGCCCGGCCAAGCGCTGGTCGGTGGTGCTGCGCCAGGTGCTGACACAGTTGTTCCTGCTGGCGGTCCTGCTGGCGGTCCTCTTTCCCGTGCTGTGGATCCTCTCGATGGCCCTCGATCCACGCGACATCTCCAAGCCACAGGATCTGCGGCTCATTCCGCCGGGCGCCAGCCTGGAGTCTTTTCGCCGCGTCTTGTTCGACCCCTACCGGCTGCTCTGTACCAACCCCAGCGACGATTCGACTTGCATGACCTTTATCCACCTCTTTTGGAACAGCCTGCAGGTCTCGATGGGCACGGCATTGTTCTCGGTCGTGACCGGCGCGTCGGCCGCGTACGCCTTTTCTCGCTTCCGCTTCATCGGTCGCCAGGCCGGCATGCTCGGCTTTATCATCCTGCTGATGCTGCCTGCCGTGGCGACGATGGTTCCGCTCTTTACCTTGCTGAACGCGATCAAGATCGGCCGCGAACCGCTGCGCACCACGCTGCTGGGCCTGGCCATCGCCTATGCTTCCGGCGCCCTCCCTTTCGCCATCTGGAACTTGAAAGGATACTTTGACACCATCTCCAAGGACCTGGAAGAGGCGGCCTTGATCGACGGCGCCGGGCCGCTGCAGGCGTTTGTGCGCGTCGTCATCCCGCTTTCCGCGCCAGCCCTGGCGATCACGATGCTCTTTTCGTTCATGACCGGCTGGTCGGAATTCCTCATGGCCTGGCTGTTCCTGGAAAATCCGCAGCGGTTCACGCTGGCCATGGCCCTGCAGTCGATGCGCGGCCAGTTCGCCACCCCCTGGTCGACCTTTTCCGCCTTCTCCATCTTGATGTCGATCCCCATCGTCGTGCTGTTCTACATCCTGCAGCGCTACATCGTTTCCGGACTGGCCGTGGGGGGGGTAAAAGGATAAAGTGGGCTTTGGCCCAATGATGCGTTAGCCACTCTTAAAGCGTGGCCAACAAGGCAGTTTTAAGGAGGACCCATGTCCGAGATCACGACCACCAGGTTGAAAGACATCTTTCGCTTTCCATTCCACGGGCCGGACTGGCAAAAGCGTTTTCTGATCGGAATCGGCCTCATGCTGGCCAATTTCCTCGTTCCCATCCTGCCATCGCTCTTTGTTGTCGGCTACACGCTGCGGGTGATGCGCCAGGCCGCCGAGGGCAAAGAGCCGGCGCTGCCCGAGTGGGACGACTGGGGCCAGTTGGCGCTGGATGGGCTGCAGGTCATGCTCGTGCGCATCGCTTACCTGCTGCCGGGGATGCTGATCCTCTTTGCGGGCATGGGCGCCTACTTTATGGGCAGCATGATCCTCCCCCTGCTCATGGCCACGATGGAGGAAGGCGGACAGTTCATGGTCGTCTTCCCGCTGCTGCTCTTTTTCCTGATGGGCGTCATGTTCCTCTCGATGGCGGCCGGCTGGCTGCTGATGATCCTGGGCGCGGTGCCCCTGCCGACGGTCATCGCCCACTTTGCCGTTAAAAAAGAGTTCGGTGCGGCGTTCCAGATCCGGGAATGGTGGCCAATCCTGCGCCGCAACTGGATGGGTTATTTCGTCGCCTGGGTTGTTATGGCGGGCCTGTTCACCGTGATCTATATCGCCATCATTCTTGCCTACTATACCATGGTGCTTTGCTTCCTGGTGCCGCTGATCGCACTTCCTGCCGGTTTCTACATGCTGCTAGTGGGCGCGGCAATTTTCGGCCAGACGTACGGCGAGGGAAGAGAGATGGTGGCGGCGGTAGGAGGAGAAATCAGCGCCACTGTCTGAGCGAAGGAGAGTGGGTGGAGTACCGGATTCAAGTCTTTTGGCGATCTGAACTGCCCGATGGCCGGGCGGTCGATTTGCTCACCCAGGCCACCCGCCTCCTGCCCACCATCGATCGACTGCAAGTCAGCAATCTCTATTTCTTGCAGGGCGACCTCAAGCCCGCCGACCTGGAGCGCCTGGCGCGCGAGCTGCTGGTCGACCCCATCGTCGAGGGCTATCGCTGGCGCCGGGTCACCGACCCGCCGTTCGACCCGGCGGCGCTGGTGGTCGAAGTGGGCTACCATCCCGGCGTCACCGACCCCGTCGCCGACAACCTGCTGCGCCGCGCCCGCTTGCTGGCCATCGGGCGGCTGGAGGCCGTTGCCACCGGGATGCGCTACACCTTCGACGGCGCGCTCACGCCGGACGACCTGCACCACATCGCCCGCGAACTGCTCTACAACGACGTCGTCCAACACTATACCCTGGGACCGCTGCAGCCCACCTTTGTCCCCCGCGCCGCCCCCAGCGACGCGGTCGAAATCGTCCCCCTCCGCCGCCTGGACGACGCGGCGCTGGCCCGCCTCAGCGTCGAGCGGGTGCTCTTTCTCTCGCTGGCTGAGATGCAGTCCATCCGGGACGAGTTCTGCCGCCTGGGGCGCGACCCCAGCGACGTCGAGCTGGAAACCCTGGCCCAGACCTGGTCGGAGCACTGCCAGCACAAGGCCTTCAAGGTGCGCATCGACTATACCTGCCGCGGGGGGACGGCGCGCCACCTGCCCGAGGGAGCCGTTCCCGCGGCCGGCGCCGAGGCGATCGACGGCCTGCTTGCCACGTACATCCGCGCCGCCACCGAGCGGCTGGCCCGGCCCTGGGTGCGCTCCGCCTTTGTCGACAACGCCGGCATCGTCGCCTTTGATGAGCAGTACGACGTCTCGTTCAAGGTCGAGACGCACAACCACCCCTCGGCGCTGGAGCCATTCGGCGGGGCCAACACCGGCGTCGGCGGGGTGATCCGCGACGTCATCGGCGTCTCTGCCCGGCCCATCGCCAACACCGACGTCCTTTGCTTCGGCCCGGCCGACCTGCCGCCGTCGGCGGTGCCCGACAGCGCCCTGCACCCGCAGCGCATCATCCGCGGCGTCGTCGCCGGGATCGAGGATTACGGCAACAAGATGGGCATCCCCACCGTCTCCGGGGCGATCCTCTACGACCGGGATTACGTCGCCAATCCCCTCGTCTATTGCGGCTGCGTCGGCCTGGCCCCCAGGGGCTGCCACCCCCGCGATCCCCGCCCGGGCGATCTCTGCGTCGCCCTCGGCGGGCGCACTGGCCGCGACGGGCTGCACGGCGCCACCTTCTCTTCGACCGCACTGACCCACGACACCGGCGCGACGGTCGGCAGCGTGGTCCAGATCGGCGACCCGATCACCGAGAAGGCGGTGCTGGAAGCGGTGCTGCAGGCCCGCGACGCGGGCCTCTACAGCGCCATCACCGACTGCGGCGCGGGGGGCTTTTCCTCCGCCGCCGGCGAGATGGGACAAGAGATCGGCGTCGAGATCGAGCTGCAGGACGTGCCGCTCAAGTACCCGGGCCTGCAGCCGTGGGAAATCTGGCTCTCCGAAGCTCAGGAGCGCATGGTGCTGGCGGTGCCGCCGGAAAAGCTGCCCCGCCTGCAGGCAATCTGCGATGGCCTGGACGTCGAGCTGACGGTCATCGGCCGCTTTACCGGCGACCGCATGCTGCGGGTGCGCTACGGCGGGCAGCTGGCGGCCGAACTGGCGATGGATTTCCTGCACGACGGGTGGACGCGGGAGACGATGCGCGCCGTCTGGGAGCCGCCAAACCATCCCGAGCCAGAGACCACCCCGCCTGCCGACCTGACCGCGCTCCTCCTGCGCCTGCTGGCCCACCCCGACGTCGCCAGCAAGGAGAGCGTCATCCGCCGCTACGACCACGAGGTCCAGGGAGCGACGGTGCTCAAGCCGCTGGTGGGCGCCGCCAGCGACGGCCCTGCCGACGGCGTCGTGCTGCGTCCGCTGGTAACCGGCGGGCAGCAGGGGCTGGCACTCGGCTGCGGCATCAACCCCCACTACGGCCGGCTCGATCCCTACGCCATGTCCTGGGCGGCGATCGACGAGGCGCTGCGCAACGTCGTCTGCGTCGGCGCCGATCCGGACCGGGTGGCGATATTGGACAATTTTTGCTGGGGCAACCCCCGCCTGCCCGACCGGCTGGGCGGCCTGGTGCGGGCGTCCCAGGGCTGCCACGACGCCGCCCTCGCCTACGGCGCGCCGTTCATCTCGGGCAAGGACAGCCTGAACAACGAGTACGTCGATCGGCGGGGGGAGAAGCGGGCCATCCCGCCCACGCTGTTGATCTCTTCGCTGAGCATCGTCCCGGACGTGGGTGCTGCGGTGACGATGGATTCGAAGGCGGCGGGCGATTGGCTCTATGCCGTCGGCGAGACGCGAGATGAACTGGGGGGATCGCTCTACTACCGGCTGCAGGACGCCCAGGGAAATTGCCCGCCCGCGCCGGTGCCGGACGCCATCGAGACCATGCGCGCCCTGCACCGGGCGATGCGGCGCGGCCTGGTGCGTGCCTGCCACGACCCGTCCGAGGGCGGGCTGGGAGTGGCGGCGGCGGAGATGGCCCTGGCGGGCCGGCTGGGGCTGGAATTCGACCTGGCCGCCCTGCCCCGCGCGCCGGACGTGGAGCGGGACGACAGGGCGCTCTTTGCCGAGAGCAGCGGCCGCTTCCTGGTCGAGGTCGCCCCGGACGACGCCCCCGCCTTTGAGCAGACGATGGCGGGGCGGCCCTGCGCCCGCATCGGCCGGGTGACCGGAGACGGGACGTTCCACGTGCGTGGCCTGGCCGGCGACGAGATCGTCAAGTGCGCCGTGGAGACACTGCGTCGGGCATGGCAATCACACGATTCCGAAAATGTAGCGGCGACCCCCGCAGCTGCGCTGCGGGGCAGGCAGGCCGGTCGCCCCTACTGCACCGGATTGACAAAATGAGATGAACCGATCAAAACAACCCCCCGTCCTCATTCTCCACGCCACCGGCACCAACCGCGACCGGGAGGCGGCCTGGGCGGTCGAACTGGCGGGCGGCCGCCCCACCACCCTCCACGTCAACGCGCTGCGGGAGAATTCGCGCCGGCTGCACGGCTACCGCATGCTCGTCCTGCCCGGCGGCTTTTCCTACGGCGACGACCTGGGGGCGGGCCGGCTCTGGGCCACCGACCTGCGCTGGCTCTTTCAGGACGAACTGGCCCGCTTTGTGGAAGCGGGCAAGCCGGTCCTCGGTATCTGCAACGGCTTCCAGGCCCTGGTCAAGAGCGGCTGGCTGCCCGGGCCACCGGCGGCAGGGGCGCAGGTGACCCTGACCCGCAACGGATCCAACCGCTTCGAATGCCGTTGGGTGTGGCTGGAACCGAACCCGGCCAGCCCGTGCGTTTTTACCCGCCAGCTGCGCGAGCGCATCCACTGCCCGGTGGCCCACGGCGAGGGCCGCTTCGTCCCCCGCGACGCGGCAGCCCTGGCGCAGCTCCAGGCGCGGCAGCTCGTCGCCCTCACCTACGCCGCCGCAGACGGCGGTCCGCCCGCCTACCCCGCCAACCCCAACGGTTCGGTCGCCGACATCGCCGGCATCTGCAACGAGCAAGGCAACGTGCTGGGGTTGATGCCCCACCCAGAAGACCACGTGATCCCCTGGCAGCATCCCCGCTGGAGCCGCGGGGAGCGCGGCAACATGGGCCTGGCGCTCTTTGAAGCGGGCGCGCACTATGCAGCAGGGTTGTGAGCCATCGGGCAGTCGAGCAGCTTTTGCCCGAACGGGAGATAATAAGGAGCCTGTTGTGATCGACGAGAACACACTACTTACAACCATCCCGCACGCACTGCGGGAATTGAGCCTTCCCTGGCCCCACCCCCACCGAAGCGGCAAGGTGCGCGAGGCCTTTGCACTGCCGGAGGGACGGCTGCTGTTGGTGACCACCGACCGCCTCTCGGCGTTCGACCGCGTGCTGGCCGCGATTCCCTTCAAGGGGCAAGTGCTCAACCAACTGAGCGCTTTCTGGTTTGCGCAGACCGCCGACGTTGTGGCCAACCACCTGGTCGAGACGCCCGATCCCAACGTCAGCCTGGTGCGCGAGTGCGCGACACTGCCGGTGGAAGTGATCGTGCGCGGCTATATCACCGGCTCGACCGCCACCGCGCTGTGGACGCTCTACGCCGCCGGCGAGCGCACGATCTATGGCTACACTTTCCCCGACGGGCTGCGGAAGAACGACCGCCTGCCCGGGCCGATCGTCACCCCGACGACCAAGGGCGGGCCGGGTCAGCACGACGAGCGCCTGACCTGCGCCGAGGTCGTCGAGCGGGGCCTGCTCGACGCAGCCACCTGGGAGCAGGTGCAGGCGGCAGCGCTGGCAATTTTCCGCCGCGGACAGGCCGTCGCCGACAGGGCCGGGTTTGCCCTGGTCGACACCAAGTACGAGTTCGGGCGCGCCCCCGGCGGCGCGCTCCTGCTCGTCGACGAGGTCCACACCCCTGATTCCAGCCGCTACTGGACGGCGGAGAGCCTCCAGCAGGGGGAGCCGGTGCACTGGGACAAAGAGTTCATCCGCCTCTGGTACGGGCGACAGGGCTACCGCGGCGCGGGCGAGCCGCCGGCGCTGCCGCAGGAGGTCGTCGTCGAGGCCGCGCGACGCTACATCGCTCTCTACGAGGGTCTGACCGGGCAGGATTTCCAGCCGGCGGATTATCCCGCGGAGGAGCGGATTGAACGGGTGCTCTTGGAATACAGAGACACAGGGAGGTAGCACATTGGTCGTCCTGATTCTCGGTTCGCCCAGTGACCGTTCTTTTGCCGAGCGGATCACTCAGGCATTGGACGGTTTCGGTATCCCCTGGCAGATGCGGATCGCCTCGGCGCACAAGACGCCGCGCCACTTGCTGGAAATGCTGGCGCAGCACGAAGCCGATCCGCGGCCCAAGGTCTATATCACCGTCGCCGGGCGCAGCAACGCCCTCAGCGGCATGGTCGACGCGCAGGTCGCCGCCCCCGTCATCGCCTGCCCGCCGTACAGCGAGGCGTTTGGCGGGGCGGACGTCTTTTCGTCGCTGCGCACGCCCTCCGGCGTTGCCCCGGCGCTGGTGCTGGAGCCGGAGAACGCCGCCCTGCTGGCGGCCAAGGTCCTCGCCACAGCCGATTCCGCCCTACGCGCGCGGGTCCAGGCGGCACAGGCCGCCCAACAGCGGCGCATCGTCGCCGCCGACGCGGAGAGCCATTGCCCATGAACCTGCCCAACGACCAGCCCCGCGAGGCCTGCGGCGTCTGCGGCATCTATGCTCCTGGCGAGCAGGCGGCGCGGCTGGCCTTTTTCGCCCTCTACGCCCTGCAGCACCGGGGGCAGGAAAGCGCTGGCATCGTCACCGGCGACGGGGGCACTGCCCACGTCCACAAGGGACTCGGCCTCGTCTCGCAGGTCTTTAACGAGGAGAACCTGCAGCACCTGCGCGGCGATTGGGCCATCGGCCACAACCGCTACTCGACCACCGGCGGCTCCCGGCTGCGCAACGCCCAGCCCTACCTGATCGAGACGGCGCTGGGACCGCTGGGCGTGGCCCACAACGGCAACCTGACCAACGCCCCGGCCTTGCGACGGGACCTGCTGCAGCGGGGGGTGGGGTTGATCTCGTCGTCTGACAGCGAGGTCATCACCCAGATGCTGGCCGGGGCGCCGGGCCCGACGTGGGAGGAGCGCATCGTTGCCTTGATGCAGCAAGCCGAGGGCGCCTACTCGCTGGTCATCCTCACCCGCGAGGCGGTCTATGCGGTGCGCGATCCGTGGGGCTTTCGCCCCCTCTGCCTGGGCAAGCTGAACGGCCAGGGCTGGGTCGTGGCATCCGAGTCCTGCGCCCTGGCGACCATCGGGGCCGGCTTTTTGCGCGAGGTCGAGCCCGGCGAAGTCATCCGCCTGGGGCCAGAAGGGCTCGCCAGCTGGACGGGCAGCAACAACCACGCTCGCCGCGCCCTGTGCATCTTTGAGTACATCTATTTTGCCCGGCCCGACTCGCTGCTGGAGGGCCGCTCGGTACACCGGGTGCGCCGCGAGCTGGGCGCCCGGCTGTACCGGCAGCACCCCGTCGACGGCGACATGGTCATCGGCGTGCCCGACTCGGCCACCTCCCACGCCATCGGCTACTCGAACGCCTCCGGCATCCCGTTTGGCGAGGGGTTGATCAAGAACCGGTACATCGGCCGCACCTTTATCCAGCCCGACGACCGCCTGCGCCGCCTGGGGGTGGCGCTCAAGTTCAACCCGCTGCCCGACGTCCAGGGCAAGCGCATCGTCGTGGTCGACGACTCGATCGTGCGCGGCAACACCAGCGGCCCCCTCGTCGCCCTGCTGCGGCAGGCGGGAGCGACAGAGGTGCACATGCGCGTCGCCTCGCCGCCGCTCCGCTATCCCTGCTTCATGGGCGTCGACATGGCGACACAGGAAGAGTTGATCGCCGCACGGATGGACGTGGGCGCCATCGCCCGCCACCTGAAGGTCGACAGCCTGGACTATCTCCCAGTCGAAGCGCTGTTGGAAACGGTAGGACAGGGAAACACGGCCTACTGCTGCGCCTGTTTTAGCGGCGAGTATCCGTTGCCGACGGAACATCGTGCGGGCAAGGGCATATTTGAGTCATAACTTGTAACTGCTCAGTCAAAGCTCTCCCGCCCAGGAAGAGGGAGGGCTTCCAGGGGCGACCTGCTGAGCAGTTACCATGAATTGTCGTTAGGGGCAAGGTGACAAGGTGGCAAGGAGAAATGGTATAAATGATTGATGCAGTCTCCTTGCCTCTTTGTCTCCTGTCATGTCGAGTAGAATTATGAAAAGAATCAAATCAGAAAAGACCTTTGCCCAGCAGATGGATGCAGCGGACGATTTAGCCGCTTTCCGTGACGCCTTTGTCTTTGCCGAGCCGGAGCTGATCTACCTGGACGGCAACTCGCTGGGCCGCCTCACCCAGCGCACGGTGGAACGGGTGCGCCGCGCGGTGGAGGTGGAATGGGGACAGGGTTTGATCCGCAGCTGGAACACCAACTGGTTCCACGGCGCGGCGCGGGTGGGCGAAAAGATCGCCCAACTGGTCGGGGCGGGGCCCGGTCAGGTCCTGGTCAGCGACAGCACGTCGATCAACCTCTTCAAACTGGTCATGGCCGCCCTTTCCCTGCGACCGCAGCGGGAGCGCATCGTCAGCGACGCGCTGAACTTTCCCTCCGATCTCTACATCCTGCAAGGCTGCATGCACCTCCTGGGCGACCGCCACCACCTGCATCTCGTTCCCGCAGACGACGACGTCGCCGTCGAGCCGCAGGTTCTCTACGATGCCATCGACGAGCGGACGGCGCTGGTCACCCTCTCCCACGTCGCCTTCAAGAGCGGCTTTCTCCACGACGCCGCGGCGGTGACGGAGCGGGCGCACCAGGCAGGGGCGTTGGTGTTGTGGGACCTGAGCCACTCGGCCGGCGCGGTGCCGATCAAACTGGACCAGTGGGGGGCCGATCTGGCCGTCGGCTGCACCTACAAGTACCTCAACGGCGGCCCGGGCTCGCCAGCCTTTCTCTACGTGCGAAAAGAACTGCAGGAGCAGGCCCTCTCTCCCATCTGGGGCTGGTTCGGGCAGCATTCGCCATTTGATTTCAAGCTGGAGTACCAACCCGAGGCAGGAATCGCCCACTTTCTGGTCAGCAGCCCGGCGGTTCTCTCCATGCTGGCGATGGAGGCCGCGCTGGACGTGCTGTTAGAAGCAGGCATAGAAGCCATCCGGCGCAAGTCGGTGCAGCTGGCCGAGTACACGATCGACCTGGTGGACGAGCGGCTGGCCCCGCTCGGCTTTTCGCTCGCCTCGCCGCGTGATTCGGCCCGGCGCGGCTCTCACGTCACCATCCGCCACTCCGAGGCATACCGCATCAACCGGGCGCTGATCGAGCGGGCGCACGTCCTGCCCGACTTTCGCGAGCCGGACAACATCCGGCTGGGCCTGGCGCCGCTCTACACCTCCTTCGTCGAGGTGTGGGAGGCAGTCGACCGCGCCCAGCGGGTAGTGGAGGAAGAGTGGTATTTGCAGTACTCCGAGGAACGGCTGGCAGTAACATAGAAGAAGGGGATTTCACCAAAGACGCCAAGAACACAGAGGCTTTTCAATGACCATCACAAGAGATCTGCCACGGGCAGAGCCATCCACCGACAAGGAGAATACCCATGCGCATATTGATCATCGGTTCCGGCGGGCGAGAGCACGCCCTGGCGTGGAAAGTGGCCCAATCTCCCCGCGTCAAGCGGGTGTGGGCCGCCCCGGGCAACGGCGGCACGGCGGCAATCGCCGAGAACGTCGACATCGCCGCCACCGATCTCCCGGCCCTGCTCGCCTTTGCCCGCCAGCAGCAGATCGACCTGACAGTGGTCGGCCCGGAGGCGCCGCTGGTCGCCGGCCTAGTCGACGCCTTTGCCGCCGCGGGACTGCGTGCCTTTGGGCCCACTGCGGCAGCGGCCCAGTTGGAGGGCTCCAAGGCCTTTGCCAGGCGCTTTATGGTCGAGGAGGGCATCCCTACCACGGTGGCGGCGGTTTTTCGAGACCACGCCACGGCAAAAGGGTATCTGCAGCGGCAGGAGCTGCCCGTCGTCGTCAAGGCCAGCGGCCTGGCAGCGGGCAAGGGGGTCACCATCTGCAAGACGATGGCGGAAGCGGAAGCGGCGCTGCAGCGGGCGATGGTCGAGCGGGTTTTTGGCGCGGCGGGAGACGAGGTGCTGATCGAGGACTGCCTGCAGGGCGAGGAGGCCTCCCTGCTTGCCTTCAGCGACGGGCAGACGGCAGTGCCGCTGCTGCCCGCCCGTGACTATAAACGGGTCGGGGATGGCGACCGGGGGCCCAATACCGGCGGCATGGGCGGCTACGCCCCTTCGCCTCACCTGCCACCTGGGCGGGTGAACGAGGTCGTTGCCCGCGTGATCCAACCGACCATCGACGGCATGCGCCGCCGCGGCACGCCCTACGTCGGCCTCCTCTACGCCGGGCTGATGCTCACCGAGCACGGCCCCCGCGTGCTCGAGTTCAACTGCCGCTTTGGCGACCCCGAGACGCAGGTGCTGCTGCCGCTGCTGGCGAGCGACCTGGTCGAGATCATGCTCGCCTGCCTGGAGGAGCGGCTGGAGCAAGTCGACCTACACTGGCATCCCGGCAGCACCGTCTGCCTGGTGCTGGCCTCAGAAGGTTACCCCGGCGCCTACGAGCGGGGAAAACAGATCGACGGCGTGCCGGAGGTCGAGCAACGCGACGACGTGGTCGTCTTTCAGGCAGGGACGAAACGGCAAGGGGGAAAATTATACACCGCCGGGGGGCGGGTCCTGGCGGTCGCCGCCCGCGCCCCGACCCTGTCCCAAGCCCGCCAGCGGGCTTACGCCGCCGTCGAGGGGATTCACTTTGACGGCGCCCACTATCGGCGGGATATCGCCGCCCAGCCAACTGCCGCAGCGGGGCCGCCCGCGGCGCCCCAGCCGAGCGCCTACGCCGCCGCCGGGGTGGACATCCAGGCCGGCAACCGCGCCGTCGAGCTGATGACGGCGGCGGTGCGCAGCACCTACACCCCGGCCGTCCTGGCCGGCATCGGCCCCTTTGGCGGCCTGTTTGGCATGAAGGAAGCGATCCAGGCTCGCGACCCGGTGCTGGTCGCCTCCACCGACGGCGTCGGCACCAAGACCATGATCGCCGCGGCAATGGGTCGCTACGACACCGTCGGCCACGACATTGTCAATCACTGCTGCAACGACACGCTGGTGCAGGGAGCGCGCCCCCTCTTTTTCCTCGACTATATCGCCGCCGGGACCCTCAACCCCGAGCACGTCGCGGCGGTCGTCGGCGGCTGCGCCGCGGCCTGCCGGGCCATCGGCTGCGCGCTGATCGGCGGCGAGACGGCCGAGATGCCCGGCGTCTACCGGCCCGGCACCTTTGACCTGGTCGGTACGATGATCGGCTGGGTAGAACGGGAAGCGATCATCGACGGGCGGGAGGTCCAGCCGGGTGACGTCTGCCTGGGCCTGTCCTCCTCCGGCCTGCATACCAATGGCTACTCCCTCGCCCGCCACGTCCTGGCGGGGATCGGGTGGGAGACAGTGCTGCCCGAGCTGGGCCGGCCCCTCGGCGAGGTGCTGCTCACCCCTCACCGCGCCTACCTGCAGGAGGTCGAATCGCTCTGGGCCGCCGGAGTCACGATCCGGGCCATGGCCCACATCACCGGCGGCGGCTTTCCCGACAACCTGCCGCGCGTGCTGCCCGCGGGCACCGGCGCGCGCATCGACCGGGCCGCCTGGGAAGTACCAGAGATCTTTTGCCTCATCCAGGAGCAAGGCGTCGTGGAGGAGATGGAAATGTACCGCGTCTTTAACATGGGCATCGGGCTAGTCATCGTCGTCGGCCCAGAGATGGTGACGCAGGCGCTGGCGGCGGTACCCGAAGCACGCGTCATCGGCCAGATCACCCGCTGGAACGGCCAGGGCCCACGGGTGGAGTTAGTTTGACAATGGCACATTTCAGTAGATTGCCCTGCCAAGCACGGGGAAGGGGGAAAAGGGGGGTTTCGCAGGCGGCGAAGCCGC
>JAFGEI010000181.1 GCA_016931695.1 Anaerolineae bacterium
CTCGGGCGGGGGTGGCTCCCGCCCCCCTGCACCCCCTGGGGCCTTACCCCGCCCCAAGGGGCGGGGTTTTCTTGGTTTTCATAAACCGCCGCGGGCATTCGCAGCCCAACTACCTGTATAGGCTGGAAAGCAGGGCGCAACCCTGGCTCGTGCGGCGCAAAAACCCGCACAGGAAGGTCGGGGGGCCATATTGTTACAGCAGCGGGATATCCAGCCGGCTCCGCCGGCAAGATATCCCGCTTTTTCCCGCGCCGCGAGAGGGCCTTATTGACCTGCCGCCGCGATGATGCCGAACACCAGGAGGCCGAAAAACAGTAACAAGATGACGATACAAGCTGGCAGCACGGCTGCCAGCACGGCTTTCCACAGCTCGAACTCGCCAGCTACGGCCAGCGCCTTGATGTAGATGGCAATTCCCCACACCGTCGCAATGAGAACCAGCAGCCCTCCCAGGCAGGGAATAAAGGAAAAAACGCCCAGGACGTGCGGGATGGCATAGAGCACCGTCGCCCCCAACAACTGGGAAAGTGTCCCTCTGCCGCCCAGCAACTTGGCCACCAGGAGGACCCAGATTCCATACGAAAGCCAGCCTCCCAGGCGCTGAAACGGCAGGGACAAGAACGCCCCCAGGGCCTGGAACACGTTGCCTAAAATCGTCCCCAGCGGGCGGGGTAAGGGGGTCGGCAGCGCCGCGACCCGAAACCCAATCTCGACGCTGGGGCGCAGGTACAGCATGAACTGCTCCTCGAAATCGGGTGGCAGATCGCCGTACTGGCGCATGGTCGCAAAGAATTCCGCCATCTGCTGGTCGAATTCTCGCCGCTGCTGCACCGGGTCCAGCGGACGCAAGCCGCCGATAAAGTCGATCAGGAAGGGGATGCTTCCCGCCAGCAGCGACACGACGACCAACAACAACAGGCCGCGCTTGAGCGCATCAGTACGAGCGACATGTTGAACGTAGGCCTCGTGCTTGAACAACAAGATATCCCACGTAAAACGGAGCAACGCGATCATTGTACCCTCCCTGCCATAACCGAACCGACGACGACGCTGGCGATAATGCCGAAACCGACGCTGAGCAAGCCCAGGACGACGTACGGCAGCAAGGTCGCCACCAACGCGCGCCCGGTCGTCAGGCGATGGCCCGACTTGACCGCCACGTAGCGACAGAGCAGCACCCAAGTCGACACAATGCCCCCGATTGCAACGTGGGGGATGAACGCCACCAGGTTGAACAGCTGCGGCGCCACCGCCAACGCCGTACAGCCCAGCGTCTGGCCCAAGCTCCCCTCACCGCCCAGAATCCGCGCCGAGAGGTGGGCCAGAATCCCGTACAGCAGCCACATCAAGATCAAGCCAAGCGGCAGCAGCAGGACCCGGGCGGCCGCAGTGCCAACGTTCGGCGCGCCAAACAAGATCGGAAGATACTGCCACGCCATCTCCCAGTTCTGCGCAAACATCTCTTCCGCTTCGCTGCCCATCTGGTGGTACCAGTCCATGCGCTGCAGGCCGTCCAGCACGACCCGTTGCACATCCGCCAGGCTGGGCGAGGTCGCCCACTCCAGCGTGGTTCCCACCAGCCCGAGCAGGGCGACCACAACGGCAACCAGGGCGATGATTCCGATCCCCTTGATCGCCGGGCGCGACACGTCCCGCATCTCGACGTAGGGCTCTTCTCGCAAAAAGAGCGCGTTCCAAACCCGTTTAACAAGTGCTGACATTCGACCTCCTTTCAACAGTGCATACTTACTTTGACAATGGTACATTTCAGTAGATTGCTCTGCCAAGCACGGGGAAGGGGGAAAAGGGGGGTTTCGCAGGCGGCTTCGCCGCCTGCGAAACCTCCCTTTTCCCCTTCTCCCACTGCGGTAGAGCATCCAATGTTGAAATGTGCCATTGTCGAGTTACAGATAGTATAGTGAAAACCTCATAGTTTGCAACTGAGGTCTGGAGCTGGGTGATCGCATTTGGAACCTATTCTCGTGCTGCTCGGCCTGGATTCCCGCCTACGCAGGACAGGCTGCCAGATCCAGGCCAAAAAGAACGATTACTTGGCCTGTTTCTCTGCCGGATTCCCGCCTACACGGGAATCCGGCAGGCGCACATTGGCTTGGAACGCCAAATGCAATTGCCCTAAACCAGTCGCCTTTTCAGTAGAGTCTGATATAATACGGGCGCAATGACCCGCTCGCCGGGCTGTCCACGATGGGAAAAGGGGGCCTGCTCAGGCTGCCCGCCTGGGAGCTCTCCGCCCAGGAAAAGGGAGAAATGTGGGGGTTGCGGGCGGCAAAGGCGCCAGGGATAGGACAATGAAGCACATCTTTGCCCAACTCTCGAACCGTTTCAGCTACGGCTTTGCGGTGGCTGTCTTCTCAGTCCTCGGGGGACAGGCCTCGGCGACAATTGGGCTTCTCTTTGTCATACTGATCGCCCAGCTCCCCGCCCGGCGGCTGTGGCTCCAGGTAGGCCTCATCGGCGGCGGCGTTCTGGTCGCCACCCTGCTTCACTACACCCTCTTTGGCATGCTCCGCCCCTGGAGCCGGCGCTGGGAGCTGCCAGCATTGCGCCAGGTCAACGACTGGATCGTCGACCTCAAGGTCTCGGCCGACATTCCCACGGACGAGCTGGAGCGGCTGGCGCGGCGGCTGGAACAGCTTCCCACGCTCAACCTGCGGCTTTCCGGCCTGTTGAGCGGCGCCGTTGTGCTGGCGGGGGTGAGCGGGGAACTCGTCACCGGGACCCCAAGCGGCGCCGCCCGCATCTTTTTTGGCGGCGCAATTTCCATTGTGCTCTACGTCATCTTTGCCACCCTGGTAGCCGAGATCTTGATCCGCCCCGCGTTGAACCAGGCACGAAGATTGCTCGCCGCACGCAATGCCTGGTTTGGCCCCTCCCAACAGACGACCCTGGCGGTCAAGCTAGGGCTCTTTATCCTGCTCATCGCCATCAGCCTGGCCGTGGTATTCTCCCTCTTTATACTTCGCCCAGATTTGATCCAGTCGCCGGGAAACGCGCTGCTCGTCTCCCTGGTCATCCTGGGCACCGCCGTCTTTATGGCGATCCTGATCCTCTACTCCATCGTCCGTCCGCTGCACGAGATCGAAAAAGCCGCGACCCACCTGATTACTGCCCAAACCGCGCGTTTCTTCTCCGGCAGCACCAACCGGGAGCTGATTGCCCTGGCAGAACACTTTTACACCGCCGCCCAACAGATTATCGACTATCGCCGCGAGCTGCAGGAACTGAACCGGCTGCTCGAACGGCGCGTCGCCGAACGGACCACAGAGTTGGAAGCGCAGAAGGAAGCGCTGCGCAAGTCGGAGCAGCGCCTCTCCCTGCACGTCCAGCAGACCCCGCTGGCGGTGATCGAATGGAACGTCAATTTTGAGGTCGTCGAGTGGAATCCCAGCGCCGAGCGCATCTTTGGCTACAGCCGCCAAGAAACGCTCGGGCGCTCCGCCCTCGAGCTGATCGTGCCGGCAAGCATCCACGAGCAAGTGCGCTGGGTCTGGAACGACCTGCTGACGAAAAAAGGAGGGGAGCGCAGCACCAACGAGAACGTGACCCAGGATGGCCGGAGCATCATCTGTGAATGGTACAACACGGTCCTGGTCGATCCAGAAGGGAACGTCATTGGGGTCACTTCCCTCGCCCGGGACATTACCCAGCGCGTGCAGGCAGAGAACGCCCTGCGCGAATCCCAGCACCAGCTAGAAGAACTGTACCAGAGCGAACAGGAGCGCCGGCAGCTCTCCGATACGCTGCGCGAGGTCGCCCGCATCGTCAGTAGCACGCTGGAACAGGAAAAAGTGCTGAGCCTGATCCTCGCCCAACTGGAGAACGTCCTCACCTGTCACCACGCCTCGGTCACCCTCTTGTCCGACGGCCAGCTGGCCCAGGTGGCCGAGTGGAGCAAGGGCGGCAAGCTGGAAAGCTCGGTCATCTCGGTCGACCAGTACCCGCTGAACGCGGAAACCCTGCGCGAGAAAAAGCCCATCGTCGTCCCCGATGTGCGACGCGACGAGCGGTGGCAGCAGACGACGAGGACCAACGCCATCCACTCCTTCATCAACGCGCCCCTCCTGGTCCACGGGCGCCCCATTGGCCTGCTGGGCGTCGGGCGCCACGACAGAGCGGCGTACAGCGCAAAAGACGCCGAGATTGTCTTTGCCTTTGCCTCCCAGGTGGCGATCGCCATCGAAAACGCCCGCCTGGTCGAACAAACCCAACAGGCGCTCGACGAAACCGAGGGATTGTTCAAGGCCGCGCGGGCGATCCTCGGCGCCACCCAATTGCCCGAACTGTGCCAGCACCTTGTCCGGCGCTTGAACGACTTGGTCGGCGCAGAGCGGACGACGCTTTTCCTGGTGGACCACGAGCGACAAGAGATCACGCTGCGGCTGGGCCACGGCAGCATCGACCACGACCCGGACCTCCTGTACGACGAGCTGACCGAAGGAATCTGCGGCTTTGTGTTCCGCTCCCGGCAACCGATCCTCTCCCTGCAGGCCGAGGATGCCATCGAGTCGGCGACGATGCGCGCCTGGCGCCAGGCGCACGACGTCGGCACGATGATCGTCGTGCCGCTCATCACCCGCGGAGCGGTAGACGGCGTCATCGTCGCCGCCAGCTCGGCCCACCACCCCCCGTTTACCATGCACGACGTCGACCTGCTGATGGCCCTGGCAGCCCAGGCGGCCACGGCCATCGCCAACATCCGCCTCTACGAACGATCGGAACAACTGCTGCTCAACATCCTGCCCGAGCCGATCGCCGAGCGGCTCAAAAAGGGGGAACGGATCATTGCCGATAGCTTTGCCGAAGCCACCGTGTTGTTCGCCGACATCGTCGGTTCCACGACCCTGGGCGCCCAGATGACGGCAGGCGAGTTGGTGAACCTGCTGAACGACCTCTTTTCCACCTTCGACCGGCTGACTGCGCAATACGGGCTGGAAAAGATCAAGACAATCGGAGATTCCTACATGGTTGTCGGTGGGCTCCCCACCCCCCGGGCCGACCACGCCGAGGCAATTGCCGAGATGGCGCTCGACATGCAAAAGGCCGTCGCCGACTATAATCACAGCCACCGGCAAGCCATCCGCCTGCGCATCGGCATCCACACCGGCCCCGTGACCGCCGGCGTCATCGGCAGCACCAAGTTTACCTACGACCTGTGGGGAGCGACGGTCAACACCGCCAGCCACATGGAATCGCACGGGGTTCCAGACAAGATCCAGGTGACAGAGGCGACCTACCGGCAGTTGCAAGACAAATACACTTTCGAGCCGCGGGGGACAATCCCGGTCAAGGGCCAGGGAGATATGGCGACCTACTTTTTATTAGCGCGTCTCGTGGCCCAAAATTGGGCCAACACTCGATAGGGAGACTACTCCCCCCAAGCCTCCAGGTTCGCCACGAACCGCGCCCCCATGGCCGATCCGTCGACATAGAACCGGGCGGATTGTCCCAGCAGGGCGTCATTTCCCCCTCGTCCAAATGATCTCGAACTCACCCTTCCCCTTGACCTGGACCATGCCCAACGATTCGCCGCGGAAATCGCCGGCGACCCAGTCCCAGGCCCGCCGGCTCAGGTTGACGGCGTCGACGACCCCATACCCCTCGACGCGATAGGCCGTATTGACCGTGTCGCCCCAGATGTCGAACAGGTACTGGCGGTGCCCCACCACCCCAGCAATCACCGGGCCGACGTGGATGCCGACGCGGACACTCCATCCCGCCGTCAGTTGGTGAGCGATCTCGATCATCTCCAGCCCGCACACGACACAGTTGAGAACGGGGTTCTCCACCGGGCGCAAGAGGCCCGAGACGGCCATAAAAGCGTCCCCCACTGTCTTGATCTTTTCCAGGCCGTGTTGAAGGGCCAGGTTTTCGTACGCTTCGACCAGCTCTTGCAAGTCGGCAACGACCTTTTCGGGCAGATGGGTGTCACAATAGTGCGTAAAATCCGCGATATCGGCAAAGAGCACCGCGACGTCCTCGTAAAGCCGCGGCTTGACCTGGTCGGTCGACTTTAATTCCTCGGCGATGCGATGGGGCAAGATAACGTGCAGCAGCTTGTCGGCCTCCCGCTTTTGCGCCTCGATCTGCTGCAGGTACAGCACCTCCCGGTCGCGCAGGCGCTTTTTTTCCAGGCAGGCATCGATACGCGCCTTGAGCAAAATCGGGTCAAAGGGCTTGGACAAATAATCCTCTGCTCCCATCTTGATCCCTTTCACCACGCTGTCCAGGCTGTCCAACGCCGAGACAATCAGCACCGGTATGTCCCGCGTACGCGCATTTGCTTTCAGGTGCTCCAACACCTGAAAGCCATCCATCCCAGGCATCATGATGTCGAGCAATATCACGTCCGGCGCCTCGGCAACGATCATTTCCAGCGCCTCGCGCCCGTTGCTGGCGCTGATGGTTTCACAGTCCATGTCTTCCAGTTCCTGCTCCAAGTAGTCGACGTTAAACGGCTCGTCGTCCGCGATGAATATCTTGGCTCGCTCTCTCACGCCCTATCCTCCAGCTCCTGCCATCGCGCGCTCGCCCCGGGGGTCTCTG
Organism: Anaerolineae bacterium; assembly: GCA_016931695.1. Taxonomy (GTDB): domain Bacteria; phylum Chloroflexota; class Anaerolineae; order B4-G1; family DUEL01; genus JAFGEI01. The sequence continues at coordinate 6,565 of JAFGEI010000181.1, forward strand.
AGTAAAGTCGGAGCGCCTCTTTCAACTGCTGAACCAGCACTTTGCGCTGCAAACCCTGTTTCTGCACCACCCGCGAAACCGCCTGGTGCAAGACACGGGCCTCGTCGTCGCTCAACGTTTGAGCGGTCAAGACGACGACCGGGATATCCCGGTATCGTTCGTCCTGCTGCATGCGATTGATCAAACCCAGGCCATCCAGGCGCGGCATCAGCAGGTCCAGTAGAATCACGTCAGGGCGCCAGCGCGCGATTTCTTCCAGCGCCTCGATGCCGTCAGCCGCCGCCCGGATGACACACCGCGCGTCCTCCAACAGCTGGCACACCAGGTCGACGACGTTGGGATCGTCGTCCACGACCAGGAGGCGGCGCAACTGCCCGGGAAACTCGCCGATGCGGGTGAGAATCCCCAGCAGCATCTCGCGGTCGAAGGGCTTGATCATGTAATCAAAGGCGCCCAGCCGGTAGCCCAGCTCTTTTTTGTCGACCATGGAGAGAATGACGACAGGGATATCCTGCGTCAGCTCGCTCGCCTTCAGCTCGTAGAGCACTGCCCAGCCATCCATGTCGGGCATGACGATATCGAGGGTGATGGCCAGGGGCTGCAAGCGCCGCGCTTTTTCCAGCCCTTCCGCCCCGGTCGCCGCGACGACGACGCGGTAGCCCGCCTCTGACAGATCCTCCTGCAGCAGGTAGCGCACGTCCGGATCGTCGTCGATGACCAGCACGACAGCGCCTTCTTCCGCCGCCGGCGGTGCATCCGGAACAGCCGGGTCGGGCGTCGAATCGCCGTAACGAATCGGCAGGGTGACGGTGAAGGTGGAGCCGACGCCAACCTGGCTCTCGACGACAATGTCGCCGCCCAGCAGCCGCGCCAGGCGGCGGCTGATCGCCAGCCCCAGGCCCGTACCGCCGTACTTGCGGGTGGTGCCGCTGTCGGCCTGCTGGAACTCTTGAAAGATGCGCTCCTGCGCCTGGCGGGGAATCCCGATGCCGGTATCGGCCACGGCCAGCCGCAGCATCTCGCCCTCCTGCCGCGCGGTGACGGTAATCGATCCCTCTTCGGTGAACTTGACCGCGTTGCTGAGCAGGTTGATCAGGATCTGCCGCACCTTTTCCTGGTCGGTAAACAGCGGCGGGAGGCCCTCCGCCACGTCCTTGACCATGGCCAACTCTTCACTCTTTAGCAGCGGCTGCATGGTCCGCAGACAAACGTCGACGAGGGAGCCAACGTGGAAAACGGCCGGATAGACGTCGAGCCGCCCGGCCTCGATCTTGGAGATGTCGAGGACGACGTTGATCAGGTTCAGCAGGTGCTCGGCGCTGACCAGGACCTTGTCGAGATTATCGACCTGCTTCTGCGGCAGGAGGCCCTCGGAACGGCGCTTGACCAGGCGGGTGAAGCCGATGATGGCATTCAGCGGGGTGCGCAGTTCGTGGCTCATGCTGGCCAGGAAAGCGCTCTTGGCCTGGCTGGCCTGTTCGGCCGTTTCCCGCGCCCGCTGCGCCTCGGCGAACAAGGCCGCGTTCTCGATGGCAACCCCCACCTGGTTGGCCAGCGATTGGAGCAGGGCCACGTCGCCGGGGCGATAGGCGCGCGAGCGGTCACTCTGCACATCCAACACGCCAATGACCCGCCCCTTGACCTGGATGGGAACGACCAGCTCGGAGCACGTGGCTGCCAGCTCGGGGATGGGCAGGTAGCGCGGATCCTCCCGCACGTCTTCGACCAATACCGGGCGGCCGGTCCGCGCCGCTTCGGCAATCAACCCCAACCCGTCCACGTCGACCGCCAGCGCAGCCCGTCCCAGGCGACGCTCCGAATCCCCAATCGTGCTGCCGTCGCAAAAGACCAGTTGGTTCTCCTCGATCAACAGGATGCTGACAAAGTGATGGCCAAAGCGGTTCTTGAAGGTGTCGACAATCTGTCGCAGCACCGCGTCGAGGTCGAGGACGGAGGTGATCGCCTGTCCGACCTCGTTGATCACCTGCAGCTCTTGCGCCCGGCGGCTGGTCTCGGCAAAGAGCCGCGCATTTTCGATGGCGATGGCGATCTGGTCAGCGATGGTGGACAGCAACTGCTGATCTTGTTCGCCGTAGGCATTGGCGCGATAGGCCTGGACCGAGATCACGCCCACCACCCGGTCGCCGATGTGCATCGGCACCCCCAGCAGCGACAAGGGCACCTCTCCAATCACGACCGGCACCGGCAGGCGACCCTGTTCTTTTTCAAAGTGGCGCACCAGCAGCGGCTTGCGTTCGTCGACGACAAAAGAGGTCAGGCCCGGCCCCATCGGAAGCCGCCCTGTGGGCAACACCACCCCGTTGTCGACGCGAATGAGAAAATCCAGCTCGTTCGACACCGGGTCGTACAGGGCGATGAAAAAGGCATCAACCTCGAACGTCGACAGCACTTCCTGGTACACCGTGTACACCAAGTCGTCCAGGTCAAGAGTGGCGCTGGCGGCGCGGGCGATGCGGTTGACGACCGCCAGCCGGTCGGCCCGCCGCTGGGTCTCGCGGTAGAGACCCGCCGTCTCGATGGCAATGGCAGCGTGCTGGGAAAGGCCGACGAGAAAGCTCAGGTCTGCCGCAGTGAACGGGACCTGGCCGCCAGTCCGCCAGACGGCCATCATGCCCAGCACCTCGCCGCGGGAGAGCAGCGGCGCGACCATCATCTTTTCGCCCGTCACCCGCTTTGCGCCGGGAAGCAGCGCCGCCCGCGGGTCCCGCGCGGCATCGTTGATGATCTCGGCGCTTCCACGCTGGATCACGTCGCCGATGATCCCCTCCCCCACCTGCACCGAGATCACCTTCATCTCGTCAGCCACCTCGCCCACGGCGACGATGGCCCGGTACGTCTGCTCGTCAGGCTGGCGCAAAAAAACGGCGCTCGTATCGACCTGCAGCAGATTCTGCGCGTGGGTGACGATGCGCTCCAGGACCGTGGGCAGGTCGAGGATGGCGGACACGTCCCGGCCCACTTCGGACAGCGCGGCCTCGCGGGCCGCCTTGCGCTGGGTCTCTTGATAAAGCTGGGCGTTGTGAATCGCCGCGCCAACGCTCGAGGCAATCGTCGTCAGCAGGCCGAGATCGGCCGGGTCAAACTGCCCCTCCTGCACGGTGCTCTGCACGCTGATGACGCCGATCGACTCGTCGCCGACGACAATGGGAACCCCCAGATAGGACTTGGAAAGCACGCCCACCCGCTGAATGCCCAGCGCGTCGTAATCCTCCTGGCAGTTGAGCAGCAACGGCTGCCGGGTCTGGATAATGCGCGACGTCAAGCCCTGACCCATCTGAAGCGGCGGCAGATTGTCGCCATACTGGTACGGAAAAAGGATCGAGTCCGCCGCGCGATCCAGCAGGGCCACGTACACGACCTGGGCGTCAAAGATCCGCCGCATCTCTTCGCCCACGAGATCGATCAACGCGTCGAGCTCCAACTGGGCCGACAGCGCCTGCCCCACGCGGTTGATGACCTCCATCTCCGCCAGGCGCCGCTCCAGGCGGTCGGCGACCAGGGCGCGTTCGATGGTCAGCACCGCCTGGCTGGCAAAGACCTCCAACACCTTGATCGTGTCCGAATCGGGAACCCGCCCGTCGCGCGGCCGGTCGACCGACATAATTCCCAGCATGCCGTCGTCGCTCCCCCACAAGGGAACCAGCAACATGTCCTGCGGGTGCCACTGCCCAGGGCCGCGACCGGCGCCGCCATCGGCGTCGAGGGCGTGAACGTCCAACGTCTGCGGCAAAGAGAATTGCTGCTCCGCTGGCACGTAATAGCTGCGGCTGATGCAGAACTCGTCGCGCATGACCGAGTCCACAGCACTCCGGGGCTGGAGAACCTGGCGCATCTCCTCAAAGACGCTGTCGGGGATCCCCGCCGCCGCGACGCGGCGCAGATATTCTCCTTCCAGCAGGCTGATCAATATGGCGTCGAAACCGACCAGATCGCGGGCAGCCTGTGCGACCTCGCCCAACACCAGGGCCAGCGGGCGGCCAGCAGGGAGTGCCCGCGCCGACCACTCTGCGCCCAGGCGTCCCTCAACTCTTGCACGATCGATCATCTATCGCGTCCTCAAACCGCTGCCGGAGGGGTCAGATGAGCCGCCCCTCCTTCAACCGCATGTACAACACCGGCGTCGACCAATCGGCCCCGCTCGACTGGTACAACATCAGCCGCGCCCGGTTCAATGCCCGGTCGACCAGGCCGTGTTCCAGCAGGGAGGTGTAGAAATTTCCGGCCAGTTCGCCAGCCCTGGCAATCGGAATCTTTTTGCGCATTGCCACCACCGCGGGGATTCCCACCTGCACCAGCCTGGGCGCCAGCCCGACGAACGGCTCTTCTCCTGCGCCAACCGCCGCACTCGCGCAGGCGGCCAAAAAGACCAGGCGTGGGGAGGCCTGAAGCGAAGCCAGGATCCCGGCCATGACTGCCTCCTGCACCGGCACGGTGCCGCCCGCCTCGTCTTCCAAAAAGAGCACCGCCTGTTGGTCCCGGCGGCTAAAGGCGCCGTGACCGACGAAATGCAGGATGTCGTACCCCTCGCCCGCGGACAAGGCGCGGATGAGGTTGGCGGTGCTCGTCGGGCCGTCCTGGAAGCAGAAGCGCTCGCGCGCCAGACGGGCGCGCAGTTCGTCCGGCAGCCCGGTTTGGCCGGGCATCCACGTCACGTCGAGTTTCCCGGCTTGCTGCAGGCCGCCCAACGCGGCGGCCAGCCCTTCGACCTCCGCTGCCACGTCCAACCGCTCCAGGCCGCGATGCGCCAGGTCGGCAGGGTTGGCGACCGCCGCCAGCATCCGCAGCGGCCGCTCGTCGATGGGTGGTGGCTCTTGCGCCTCCAGCCCGACATAGCGCGAAAAGGGCATCCGCTCCGAGATGGCAACCGGCTGCCAGGCACCGTGAAGCGGATAGTGCAGCTGCTCCCAGGCCAGGGCGTGCAGTTCGTACGCCGCCCGGTCGATCCACAGGCGCAAGCGGAGCCATCCCCCCGCCCGCTCCTGGGCCAGCAACGACGCGTTGTCGTAGGCCCGGCGCATGTCGCCGTGGAACAGGGCCTCGAAAAGCCGCCGTCCATACCGCCGCGGATCCAGCTCGACGGCCCGCAGCCCTTCAGCGTCCAGCCGGAACTCGCCCTGGTTCTGGCTCCCATCGCCCAGCAGCGCCTCGGTCGGATAGACGGCGTTATCCTGCTTTGTTCCAAAGACACGGATCCGAAGGTCAAACAACTCGCCGCCCGGCCTCGTATCATCAGACACAACAAGAGCGTCCTGCAGCTCAACGCGCCTCAACTGCGGTTCAAAGCGGCGGTACTTGGCCCCACGGCGCTCTTTCACCCGCTCCAGCAGCAGTTCCATCGTTTCCTCGTGCAGGCAGTAATCGAGCAGGTGGCGGATCATTTGCCCTTTGGTCATCCCGCTGCCCAAGTCCTCGTAGACAGCAGGGAAGGTATCAAAACAGAGCGTTTTCAATTCTTCGCTACTAAACGCCTGGTTGAGCAGTTCGCGAATCGCTTCTCGATTCCACATATTCACTCCGGGGTTCTTGTCTCTGGGGGCGAAATGAGGCCGGCGGGCCGGCCGTCAGCGCGCTGCATCGGGAGTCAGGGGTTGAAGCGGAAAGTACAGACATCTCCATCTTGCACGCAATAGTCCCGCCCCTCGGTGCGAACGAGTCCCTGCTCGCGGGCAGCCGCCCATCCCCCGGCGTCCACGAGCGCCTGCCAATGGATCACCAGGGCGCGGATAAAGCCGCGCTGCATATCGGTGTGAACCCGCCCAGCCGCCTCCGGGGCGGTCGCGCCCCGCCTGACCGACCAGGCCCGCACCTCCTGCCCGCCGACCACGGTGAAAAAGGTGATCAGGTCCAGCGTGCGATAGCCCTCCCACACCAGCGCCTCCAGGCCCGACCGCTCCAGCGCCAGCGTGGCGCGGTACTCGGCGGCCTCGTCGGCATCCCATCCCGCCAGATCAGACTCGAGCTGGGCGCAGATAGCCACACAGGGCACACCCTCCGCTTCCGCCAGCCGGGCCACCGCCTGCGCGCCGCTCCCGCCCGCCAGCAGGTCCTCTTCGCCGATGTTGGCGACATAGAGGCGCCGCTTGGCCGTCAGCAGGTGCATCTCGGCGGCCAACGCCGCTTCCAACTCGCCCCGGCTGGCCCAGGCGTCGGCCCGCCCGCCGCGCTGCAGGTGCCCCTCCAGCTCCTCCAGCGCCGCCAATTCGGCCGTAAAATCTCTGGGCCGGGCCTTGGCCGCCGTGCGCGCTTTTTCCAGCCGGCGCTGGACGGTGCCCAAATCAGCCAGGATCAACTCCAGGTCGATCACTTCGATATCGCGGAGCGGGTCCAGGCTGCCGTCGACGTGGGCCACGTCGGGGTCGGCAAAGCAGCGCACGACAACAGCCACCGCATCGACGTCCCGGATGTGGGCCAAAAAGCGGTTCCCCAGCCCCTCGCCGCGGTGGGAACCGCGCACCAGGCCGGCGATGTCGACAAACTCGACGCTGGCCGGGGTCACGGTTTCGGGGCCGATCAACTGCGCCAGCGCGGTCAACCGGGAATCGGGCACTGCCGCGACCCCCCGGTTGGGGTCGATGGTGGTAAAAGGATAAGGCGCCACACTGACGCCCGCCTCCGTCAAGGCATTAAAGAGGGTCGATTTCCCTACGTTCGGAAGGCCAACGATACCAATTTGGAGGGCCATGCTTCACCCGTCAAAGCTACAGGGTAATTGCCCGGCGCAGCAGGGGGTCAAGGCCCGCTTTCGCTCCCCGCCGACGGGGTGCGGATCGGCACGGCGAGCGTGAACACGCTGCCCTCGTTCACCGTCGAGTCTACCCAGACCCGGCCGCCGTGGCGCTCGACAATCGATTTGACAATTGCCAGGCCCAAGCCGCTGCCCTGGATATCCTCGTACTCCCGCCGCCGGACGCGGTAGAACTTTTCGAACAGGCGCACCTGATCCTCGGGGGCGATTCCATATCCCGTATCGCTGATCGCGATGTGAATCTCGCCCTGGATGACCCGCATCCCTACCGTGACCGTCCCCCCGGGCGGGGTATACTTGATTGCATTGTCCACGAGATTCGCCACCGCCTGCCGCAGCAGTGTGCCGTCGCCCACGATCACCGGGGCAGGTTCCGAGGATTCGAGGCGGAGGATCAGCCCCTTGGCCACCGCGCGGGCCCGCAGCCCGTCGACCGCCTCGACGACGATGGCGCCGACGTGGCAGGGCTGCTCCTCCAACCCCACGCCGGCCTCGATGCGTCCCAGGTTCAACAAGTCCTCGATCAGGTTGCCCATCTTCTCGACGCCGACCAGGATCTTGTCCAGATACTCTTGCTGCTTTTCGTTCACCTCGCCGACCATCGGCAGCATGGTCGCATAGCCGCGCATAAAGGTCAGCGGCGCACGGAGGTCGTGCGAAACGGTCGAGACAAACTCGGACTTGAGCTCGTCCAGCTCCTTAAAGTGGGTGATATCGCGCATCACGACCACCCGGCCCATATTTTCCCCGTCGGCGCTGAGAATGGTCGAGGCGCTGGCGTAAAAGACGCGCCCGTCAGGCAGCGGCACTTCTTCGACCAACGGCCCGGTCCAACCCAGGGGCTCGGTCATCACGTGCAGCAGGATGGGGTCCATGGGCACCTCCTCCACGTGCTGGCCGATCAACTCGTCGGCCAACATGCCCAGCACCCGCTCCGTCGACGGGTTGACCAGCAGCAGCCGGTCCTCGCGGTCGGTGACGAGAATGGCGTCGTCGGTGCTGGCCAGGATCGCCGCCAGCCGGCGCCGCCCGCCCTCGGCCAGCTGGAAAAGGCGCGAGTTTTCGATCAGCACCGCCGTCTGGCTGGCCAGGGTCGACAGCAGGTCGACCTCGGAACGGTCAAATGACCGTGATTCGGCAAACCCCGTCCACATGACCGCCACTGCCCGCCCCTTGCTGCGCACCGGCAGGGCAATCACGGCCCGGATCTCTTGCGGCAGCGGGTCTGAGCCAAGCAGGCTCTTGTGAGCCCGGCGAAGGTCCTCGATCACCCGCGGTTCCTCCACGTCGCGGGCGGCAATGGCCAGGGCCCGGTCCAGGATGCTGAGCCCTTCAGCCGCCTGGCCGCGGCCCACGACCACCTGCGGCTCGCCATCGGCCGAAAGAACCACGATGCGCGAGACCAGGGCATCGGTCGCGCCAATCGCCCCCTCCAGGATGTAGGGCAGCCCCTGGGAGATGTCGAGGGTTGCCGAGACCTCCTGGGCCACACGCAGGAGCAGCGACAGGTCCTCCAGGCGGCCCCGCAGCCGGATGCGCATGTCTTCAAAGGCATCGCCCAATTGGGCGACCTCGTCATCTCCGACGACGTGGACCGGCTGATTCAAATCGCCCTCGGCGATCCGTTCAGAGGCCTGGGCCAAAGCGTTGAGCGGCCGTGTCAGTTGACTGGTCGCCAGGGGGATCACGATCGCCACGATTGCCGCCAAAGCCGCCAGCAACAAGAGCAGCGGCGAAGCGATGCGCGTTGCAGAATTGAGGATCACCTTCTGCGGCAGCAGGACCACCACTCCCCAGGGATGGCCCTCCACTGCGACGTAACAGGCCAGATAGCGCGCGTTCGGTTCGCTGGTCGTGCCGTGCCGGGTTTCGCGCACCCATCCCCGGTCGCCCGGCAGGACCTGGAGGGGCGGGGCGCTCTCGTCCAGCTCCCACTGTTCCAGCAGGCGGGCCCGGTTGCGATGAACGACGATCCGCCCCTCTGAATCGACCACAAAGCCCTCGCCCTGTCCCATCGCCCACTGCATGCCAGTCAACACCTGCTCCAGATGAGGGGTCAGATCGATCTCGACCCGGCCGATCAGCACCCCCCATCGCTCGGGGTCGCCCACCTGTTCCAGCGGCCCCAGGAAGGAGAGAATGATCCGCTCCTCCGGGCCGCGATGCACACGGGTAATCTGCAAGCCGCCGGTCGCCATCGTGACCTCAAACAGCGTCATTTCCTCAAAGGTCAGCGCCGTCTCTCCCGAGGCGGACGGAGGATAGGTGCAAAGGACGTTTTGTTCCGTGTCGTAAGCGGTCAGGCGGCTAAAGTAAGGCAGCATCTGCAACGAACTTTGCAGCCGCGCCTCGCACGCCTCCTGGTCACCCGTCCACAGCTCTTGCTCGCCGGCAAACTGGCGGATCAGGCTCTGGCCCGTGGAGATAAACTGCCAGATTCCGTCCGCGCCATTGGTCGCGTCACGGACGATGGCATCCTTGGCCTGTTCGGTCGCGATATCGAACGCCGTATAACTGACCGCATAGACCAGGGCCGCAATCATGAGCACAAACAGGGGGGTGAAAATGAACTGCAGCCGACGGTTCAACGTGCGGCCGTAGGGCGGCGGCTTCAGGGCAATCAACGCCGGTCGCACGCCCGGCAGAAACAGGTAAACGAGCTGGAACAGGATACCGCAGGCCAAAGACTCGACCAGGGTCAGCGGAGCTGTCGCTTCCAGGAAGCTGATGGCATAATCGAGGGCCACGAGCCCTCCGCCCGGCTCGTAGACAAAGATAAAGCCAAAGAACAGCACCAGCGGCTGGATCAAGATGCTGGCCGCGAGAAGGGCAAAAGCCGGTTGCCGTACCAGCCAGGGCAGCCGCCCGCGATAATCCTGCCGCAAAAAATAGCTGGCGATTGCGCCGTAAAAGGCAAAAATGAAGGGGTCCAACAGACTGTGCGTCGTAAGACCGGCGCGCAAGACCCCGGCCAGCAGTCCCAAGAACAGCGCAGGGCCAGCATCCAACCACGCTGCAGCCACGACGACGGGGACGATGCCCAAAAGGGGCAGGCCCAGGCTCACGGGCTCGGGTGCCCGGAGATTTTCGGTAGAAACAGGGGGCAACAGGTCCGGGGTATCGAGATAGAGAACGAACAGGCTGTTGAGAAGGACGGTGAGGAGCAGCAAGACCAAAAAGAGGGCCAGCCGCCGCCCGCGCAAGGCAAAGGTCTGCCGCGCCTTGAGCAACAAAAAAGCGGCAGCCACGCAGCAAGCCAGCAGGACCAGGTACACTTCTGGGCGTACTGACCACTCAAACAGCACTGGCCAACCGCCCCAAAATTGGACACTCATATCGCTACATTTCGAGTCGGGCAGCTACGTTACCTCCAAGATTATACACCGGAAAGCAAGGACGGCAAATCGCCTGCGAGCGGGCGATTTGCAAGTACCGGTTTCTGATAGCGCCCCGATCAAGTGTTGTCGAGTTCCAATAATGGGGCAGAGTTGCACTGATGGGCGCAATGATGGAGCGGAGTTGCACTCCGCTGCTGGTTTCTCCTTTTACCAATATGTGCTATACTGCCAGCAAGAGAGACAGCACAGATGAAAATCAGCCAACTTTTCGGTCAAACACTGCGCAACGCCCCGGCCGACGCCCAAATCACCAGCCACCAACTGCTCGTACGGGCAGGGTTCATCCGCCAACTGGGTGCAGGGATCTTTAGCTATCTCCCCCTGGCCCACCGCTCGATGGCCAAGATCGAAAACATCTTGCGCGAGGAAATGAATGCCATCGGCGGTCAGGAGATGACCATGCCGGTCGTCCACCCCGCCGACATCTGGAAAGAGACCCGGCGCTGGTACGAGATCGATGCCGAGATGGGCCGCTTTCGGGACCGGGGGGGGCGCGATATGGCGCTGGCCATGACCCACGAAGAGGTCATCGCCGACCTGCTGCGCGGTGAAATCCAATCCTACAAGCAGCTGCCACAGCTCGTCTACCACATCCAGACCAAGTGGCGCGACGACCCGCGCCCGCGAGCCGGCCTGATCCGCGCCCGCGAGTTCACGATGAAGGACAGCTACAGCCTGGACGCAAATTGGGAGGGGTTGGAAGCCCAGTACCGGGCCCACTACCAGGCCTACTTTAACATCTTTCGCCGCTGCGGCTTGGCGGTGATCGCCGTTCAATCAGACGTCGGGATGATGGGCGGAAAAACGGCGCACGAGTTCATGTACCTCACCCCCATTGGAGAGGACACGATTATCATCTGCGACGGCTGTGACTACACCGCCAATCGCCAGGTCGCCCGGTTCCGCAAGCCGGCCCCCGCCGCAGAGCCTCCCCAGGCGCTGGAAAAGGTCGCCACCCCAGGCACCACGACGATCCAGGACCTGGCCCAATTCCTGGGCGTGCCCAAATCGCGCACTGCCAAGGCAGTGTTCTGCACGGCCACTCTCGCCCGGGGACAGGAGGAAGTGGACCAGCTCGTCTTGGCCGTCGTCCGCGGCGATATGGCCGTCAACGAAACCAAGCTGGCGAATGCGATCAAGGCCAAGTCCCTGCGCCCGGCGACGGACGACGAAATCCGGTCTGTCGGCGCCAGCCCTGGCTATGCCTCCCCCATCGACATCCAGAACGCCATCGTCGTCGTGGACGACCTGATCCCCCAATCGCCCAACCTGGTTGCCGGCGCAAACGTCGAGGGGCAGCACCTGCTCAACGTCAACTATGGGCGGGACTACCAGGCAGCCATCGTGGCCGACATCGTCGTCGCCGAAGCGGGATTCTCCTGCCCGCAGTGCGGCGCGCCGATCCGCGCCGCCAGGGGAGTAGAAGTCGGCAACATCTTTCAACTCGGCACCCGCTACTCTGCGGCGATGGGCTGCACTTTTGCCGATCAGGACGGGCAAGAGCGCCCGGTGCTCATGGGCTCGTACGGCATCGGCGTGGGGCGGCTGCTGGCATGTATCGCCGAGGAGCACAACGACCAGTATGGGCTGATCTGGCCCATCACCGTGGCTCCCTACCAGGTGTACCTGGTCACGCTGCCCGGCAACGAGACCGCCGGGGGCGAGTTGTATAACACGCTGCAGGCAGCGGGCATCGAGGTGCTGTACGACGACCGCAACGAGCGGGCCGGCGTCAAGTTCCACGACGCCGACTTGATCGGCATCCCAATCCGGCTGACGGTGAGTCAGCGGGCGCAGGAAGCGGGCGGGGTCGAGAGCAAACTCCGTCACCGCGCCGAACGTACGACGATCCCGCAAGAGAAAATCGTGGCCCACGTGCAAGGACAAATCGCGGCCCTGCAGGCCAAAGTGGTCAAAACCGTGCGCGAGGTGCCCTACCCTGCCTAGCGGTTCCAAAAAATCGTATTCAGGAGAAAGATAATGAAAGAGCAAAAATCGATTGTCGAATTGGTCGACGAGCTGCCAAAGAAGAGCATCACGACCTATGTGTTGAATGCCCTCGACTTTGTCGTCCCCGGCGAGTGGGAGAACGTCACCGGATTCGAGGCGATACTCAAAAGCGTGATGCGCGACACCGACCCCGTCCGCCTCAACCGGGTCAAGCAACGGGCGATTGCCCTTTACGAGGACCCCGCCAGTGGATACCGCAAGGCGATCTGGGTCTATAAGGCGGTCGACGCCGCTGACGTCGGCCTGGCCGCGACGGCGCTGGCCGACAAAGTGGGGCAAAAGGTCCAATTCCTCTCTTTCCTCGACCGGCTGACCCCAAAAGCAGACATCACCCAGACCGTCGACCTGGCAGTCAAGGTGGGCGCCGAGATCGTCGCCTTTACCCTGGCCAACGGCCTGCCCAAAGACGACATCCAGGGCTTTGCGGACAACCTGGCCCATTACGCCGGGGCGTCCAAGATGCGCATGGCCGCCCTGGTCTGCCTGGACGGCCTGCTGCCGCTGGGACCCGACTTTGCGCGCAAGTCGGGAGAGATGTTGGGCAGCTTGCGAACGTCACAGCTGGCACAGAGCGCGACCTACCAGCGCCTGCAGACCTTGCTGCCCGGCGACAGCGACACCAGCCGGCTGCGCTTCCTGCGCAGCGGGCTGGACTCGGCCCAGGGGTGGATGAACCGGCTGGTGACAGACCGCGGCCTGACGCCGGAAAAGATCGTCACCAGCGTCCGCAACGTGATCGACATCTCCGACGAGACGCTGGACTACCTGAGCGCCTTTCTCGACGCAACGACCAACTACTACGAGCACACTGGCATCCAGGCCGTGACGCGCCACCTGATCGAAGACGCGGCCGGCAGCACGGGGCGCAAAGACGCGCGGCACAAGGGCGCAGGAAAGAAGAAAAAAGCATAGTGCCTGCCCAGGGTCTTTTCCCAGGCTTGGGAGGACATCCAAGGGCGACTGGCTGAGCAGTTACAAATCCTCCGCCAATAGGAGATGTGAAAGATGACGGTACGGGTTGTGACCGATAGTGGCAGCGACCTACCCGAGGAGATGATTGCCCGGTACGGGATCTCGGTGATCCCGCTGTACATCAACATTGGACCCACAAGCTATCTGGATGGGGTCGACCTGTCGCGCCAGTCGTTTTACGAACAACTGTCGAGCTACGAGGATCACCCGACGACCTCTGCCCCGGGGCCGGCGGCATTTGCGAACGAATACGAACAACTCGCCTCTCAGGGCGCGACAGGCGTCGTCTCGATCCACATCGCCGCTTCGTTGAGCAGCACCTACAATGCCGCTCAGGTTGGCGCAGAAGCGACCCGCACGGTGCCGGTGACGGTCTTTGATTCGGGGCAACTTTCCCTGGGAGTTGGCTTGCTGGCCCTCGCCGCGGCAAAGGCGGCCGAGATGGGAAAATCATTGACCGAGATCGTTGAGCTGCTAAAAAACATGTCACGTCGCGTCTATACCTTTGCCGCGCTGGATACCCTCGAGTTTCTTCGCCGCAGCGGGCGCCTCAACCAGTTTCAGTTTGGCCTCGGTACGCTGTTGAGCGTCAAGCCGCTGATCAAGCTGTACAGAGGCGAATTGGAAATGGAGCGCGTACGGACGAGCAAGCGTTCCCTGGACCGAATGATCGAGTTGGTCAGTGAGTTGGGTCCCTTGGAGCATTTATCCTTCGCTCATACGCAGGCATTGAAAAAGATAGAGGTGCTGCGCCAGCGGGTCTCGCATCTGGTTCCCGGCAATGAAGAACCGTTCTGCGCCCAAGTTACCCCAGTCATTGGTGCGCACATCGGGCCCAACGCCGTCGGGTTGATCTGCGTGGTAGCCGGAGGATAATGGCATACGCGCGGCACCAGGAACAAGAACAGCGGCACAGGTCTACCCCAGGCAACCAAGAATCCGTTCAAAACCTGTTCGAATACTTGACAAAACATCTTCATTGCGTTACAATCACCCCGCATTGGTATCTTGTCAGTAACTCGACAATGGCACATTTCAACATTGGATGCTCTACCGCAGTGGGGGAAGGGGAAAAGAGGGGTTTCGCAGGCGGCTTCGCCGCCTGCGAAACCCCTCTTTTCCCCCTTCCCCGTGCTTGGCAGAGCAATCTACTGAAATGTGCCCAAAGTAACTGCTCAACCCCAATGCTCCAATGATACAACCCTGGTCTTGGCAAAGGAGATGTGCCGATGACAGTGCGGATTGTGACCGATAGTTCTTGCGATTTGCCTCAAGATGTCGTTGCGCAATATGGCATCTCGGTCGTTCCATTGTACATCAACATTGGACAAAAGAGTTACCTGGATGGGATCGAGTTGTCGCGCCAGTCGTTCTACGAGCAGTTGCCGGAATACAAGACCCCTCCGACGACCTCTGCCCCAGGGCCGGCGGCGTTTGTGAACGTGTACGAGCAGTTGGCCGACGAGGGAGCAACCAGCGTGATATCTGTCCATATCTCGTCCTCTTTGAGCAATACCTGCAACGCCGCCCAACTTGCCGCGGAGGCGACCGACGCAGTGCCGGTGACGGTCATCGATTCGGGACAGTTGACTCTGGGAGCGGGGTTGCTGGCCCTGGCGGCGGCAAAGGCGGCGGAAGCCGGCCGGTCGCTGGCCGAAATCGTCGACCTCCTGCGGGACATGGCGCACCGCACCTATACCTTTGCTGCGCTGGATACCCTCGAGTTCCTCCGCCGCAGCGGGCGCTTGAGCCACTTTCAGTTTGGCCTCGGCACATTGCTGAGTATCAAGCCGCTGCTCAAGATGTACGCGGGTATGGTGGAAATGGAACGCGTGCGGACGAGCCGGCGCTCCCTGGAGCGACTGATCGCCCTGGCGAGCGAGTTGGGCCCCCTGGAGCACTTGTCTTTTGTCCACACTCACGCCATGGAAAAGGTCGAGTTGCTGCGCCAGCGAGTCTTGCACCTGCTCCCTGGTGGCGCCGAGCTATTTTGCACTGAGGTTACCCCGGTGATCGGCTCGCACATCGGGCCGAATGCGGTGGGGTTGATCTGCGTCGCCGCCAGAGAACAACTGGCGGACACATGACAACCTACAAAGTGCCGCTGCTGAACCTGAAAGCAGTCGTCCAGGAAACAGGCGTCCATGAGGACACGCTGCGCACGTGGGAGCGCCGCTATGATCTGCCGCAGCCAGAACGCACCGACAGCGGCCAGCGGCTCTACTCGCGGCGAGATGTCGACATCGTCAAGTGGCTGACCGCCCGGCAGCGCGAGGGCTTGACCATCGGGCGGGCCGTCGCCCTGTGGCGCCAGCTGGAATCCAAGGACCGCGATCCACTGCTGACCCCTTTTCCCGCCGCAGCCCCCTCCCCCGCCGCCAACACGCCCACCGAGCTACGCCAATCGTGGCTTGTAGCCTGCCTGGCCTTTGACGAACAGGGCGCGGAGCGGATCCTGAACCGGGCCTTTGCCCACTACCCGCTCGAAACGGTTTGCACGGAACTGCTGCAGGCGGGCCTGGCCGAGATCGGCCAGCGGTGGTATGAAGGCCAGATCACGGTTCAGCAAGAGCACTTTGCGTCGGCGCTGGCCCTGCGCCGGCTGGAGGCGCTGCTCCTGGCCGCACCGCCCCCCACGCGCCCGGCGCGCATCCTCGTCGCCTGCCCGCCAGGGGAAGAGCACACGTTCCCGTGCATGCTGACGACGTTTTTGCTACGGCGCCGCGGCTGGGAGGCGATACACCTAGGGGCCAACGTCCCCCTGGCGCAGCTGGAACAGACGACCACCGTCACCCGGCCGCGGTTGGTCATCCTCTCGGCGCAACGCCTTCCCACCGCGGCCACGCTGGCCGAGATGAGCCGCTTTTTGCACCACGCCGGCATTGCCGTCGCCTTTGCCGGCGGGGTCTTTGACCGCCTCCCTCGCCTGGGCGAGCAAATAGCGGGCAATTTCCTGGGCCGGGAGCTGGAGATGGCGCCACGGGCAGTGGAACGGCTGATCGAGACGGCACCCGCCCCACTTCCCTGCGAGAGCGGGCCAGCCAGGCCAGCACTCGACAACTATCGCCAGCAGCGAGCGGTCATCGAAGCGGACCTGTGGGGAAAGATGGGCAAACGGTTGCCCCACGACTGCCTGACACACCTCAACGAAGAGTTTGGCGACCACGCCGAGGCGGCGCTGGCTTTCGACGACGTGGGCTTGCTCGACGCCTACGTCGAGTGGCGGGAAGGATTGCAAAGCGAAAGCCGCATCCCACCAGACTGGTTCGCTGACTACCTGGCGGCCTACTACCAGGCGACCCAGGCGCACCTGGACGGCCCCGCGAAAAGCCTCGTCAATTGGCTGGCAGAAAAAACCAGCAGGGGGTAGAAACATGCGAGCTGTGATTACAGGCGGGACAGGGCTGATCGGGCAGGCGCTCAGCGCCAATATGGCAGCCGATGGGTACGAGGTGATCGTTCTGAGCCGCACCCCGGCCCAGGCGCCGGCAATGCCACCGGGTGTGCACGCGGCCCACTGGGACGCCCGCACCGCAGCAGGATGGGGCAGCCTGGTCGACGGAGCGGACGCGGTGGTCAACCTGGCCGGTGCGAGCATCGCCCGGCGGTGGACCCGGCAGTACAAGCAGTTGATCAAGGAAAGCCGGTTGAGCGCCGCCCGAGCGGTAGTCGAGGCCGTGGATCAAGCCACAGTCAAGCCGCGCGTGCTGGTCCAGGCCTCTGGCATCGGCTACTATGGCCCACAAGGCAACGAGATTTTGACCGAGACGTCGCCGCCGGGAGAGGATTTCCTGGCCCGCTTCGCCGTCGAGTGGGAGAACTCGACCGCAGCGGTCGAAACGATGGGCGTGCGGCGGACAATCATCCGCTCCGGAGCAGTGCTGAGCACGGCGGGCGGGTCATTCCCCATGATGAGCCTGCCGTTTCGATTCTTCGTCGGCGGCCCGTTGGGCAGCGGGCGACAGTGGCTGCCCTGGATCCACATCGCGGACGAGGTCGCCGCCATTCGCTTCCTCATCGACAACGAGGAGGCGAGCGGTCCTTTTAACCTGGTTGCCCCCGACATTCAGACCAATGCCGATTTCAGCCGGGTGCTGGCACAGGTGATGCACCGCCCCAATCTGTTCCGGGTTCCAGCCTTTGCGATGCGCTTGCTGCTGGGCGAGATGAGCGTGATCCTGCTCGAGGGACAGCGCGCCGCGCCGCAGCGCCTGTCGGACCTCGGCTTTACGTTCCGCTTCCCCAACCTGGATGCAGCGATAAGGAATTTGCTTCAGAAGGGAGAAGAATCGTGATTCCTGACCAATGGTATGTAGTAGCGAGTTCTGATCAGATCAAGAACAGCCCGGTCGGCGTGACGCGGATGGGCGAAAAGCTCGTCTTTTGGCGCGATGGAGCCGGGCAAGTGAGCTGCCTGCGCGACCGCTGTGTCCACCGCGGCGTGCGCCTCAGCGCAGGCAAGGTGCTGGACAACCACCGCCTGCAGTGCCCGTTTCACGGTTTCGAGTACGATGTCTCGGGCGTCGTGACCCGCATTCCCGCCAACGGCAAGAACACCCCCGTGCCCGAGCGCTTTCGGGTCCACGGCTACCCCACCCACGAGGCGCACGGCTTTATCTGGATCTGGTGGGGCGAGGAGCCGCCGCAAGATCTGCAGCCGCCCCGCTTTTTCGACGACCTGGGCGACGGCTTTTCCTACGGCCAGGTGATCGACCCCTGGGACGCCCATTACTCGCGCGTGATCGAAAACCAGCTCGACGTGGCTCACCTGCCCTTTGTGCACTATAACACCATCGGGCGCGGCAACCGCGCCCTGGTCGACGGCCCCATCGTCGAGTGGGTGGACCAGGAGCAGTTCATGTTCTACGTCTACAACCGCGTCGACGACGGCACGCCGCCCCGCCGCCCCGACCACATGCCATCCCCAGACCCGGAGCGGGATTTCCACCTCGCCTTTATCTTTCCCAACCTGTGGCAGAATTACATCGGGGACGACGTGCGGGTGATGGCGGCGTTCGTGCCGGTGGACGACGAGCACACCCTGCTCTACCTCCGCTTTTACCAGCGCTTTATGCGGCTGCCGCTGCTGCGGGGGCTGCTCAACCGGCTGGCGATGCCCTTCAACCGCCACGTCGCGCACCAGGACCGGCGGGTGGTGGTGACCCAGCACCCCAAGCCCTCAGCGCTGCGGATGGACGAGCAGCTGATCCAGGCCGACCGGCCCATCGTCGAGTACCGCCGCCGCCGGCACGAGCTGCAGCAGGAAAAGAGCACAACGTGAATCGCAGACTGTTGCTCGTCATCGCCTTTGTCTTTGTCGATCTGCTGGGCTACAGCCTCTTTTTGCCCCTGCTGCCCTATTACGCCGATACGCTGGGGGCGACGCCGACGTTGATCGGCCTGTTGATCGCCTCCAACGCGCTGGCCCAACTACTCGCCTCGCCGCTGGTGGGGCGGGCGTCGGACCGCTTTGGCCGCCGCCCGCTGCTGATCTTGAGCATCGCCGGCACCCTGACCAGCTTTGTGCTGCTGGCCCTGGTCGAGCCGCTGGGCAACGTGCTGGCAGGCCTCTTTCCCGCTCTCACGGCCGGCAGCGCGGCGCTGGCGATGCTGTTCTTCAGCC
Source organism: Anaerolineae bacterium (assembly GCA_016931695.1). Taxonomy (GTDB): domain Bacteria; phylum Chloroflexota; class Anaerolineae; order B4-G1; family DUEL01; genus JAFGEI01. The sequence goes on from JAFGEI010000181.1 coordinate 25,334, forward strand.
GGATGTTGGACGGTCTGGCAGGGGGCAACGCTTCGCTGGCGCGGGCCTACATCGCCGACGTCACCGACGAGGCGAACCGCGCAAAAGGGATGGGCATGATCGGCGCGGCCTTTGGCCTCGGCTTTGTCATCGGCCCGGCGATGGGCGGACTGTTGAGCAACTGGGGCGCCGCGGAAGCGCTGGTCGCCGCCATCGGCCTCTCCCGCTACGCCGTGCCGGCCCTCGCCGCGGTGCTGCTGTCGACGTTGAACCTGGTCGGCGTCGTGCTCTGGCTGCCCGAATCCCTCTCCCCCGAGCGGCGGGCCGAACTAGCCGCAAGCCCCGCCACCGCCATCACCGCCCGGGCAATGCTGGAGGGGCTGCGCCGCCCACGCTACGGCCCGCTCTTGACCACCCGCTTCTTTTACCTTCTGGCCTTTTCCCTCTTTACCACCAATTTCTCCCTCTACACCCAGTACCGCCTGGGCCTGGACGATCGAGTAACCAGCTACATCCTGGCCTACGTCGGCGTGCTGGTCGTGCTGGTGCAGGGGTTCGCCATCGGCCGCCTGACGGATCGCTTTCGCGAGACCCGGCTCATCTTTGGCGGCGTGATGTTGTTGGGGCTGGCCCTGTTGGCCTGGGCCGTCGTGCCCAACGTCTGGCTGCTGCTGGTCGTCCTGGCGCCGCTGGCGCTTTCCGGCGGCGTGCTCAACACGGTCACCAACAGCGCCATCAGCAAGGCCGTGCACCGGGAAGAGGTCGGCGGAGCTTTGGGCCTGTCGGAAGCATTCAACAGCCTGGGCCGGGTCATTGCCCCGGCGATTGGCGGTTTGGCCATCGAGCAGCTGGGGGCCTCGTCGCTGGGATTGTTGGGGGCAGCGATCATGGTCGGCGTGACGTTCTTTGTCCGGCGGACGCTGGCGAACCAGCCCGAGGCGCCGCTGCCCGAGCGCGGGGAGGCGCTCTCCACATGAAAAAAATCCTTCGCACAGCAGGTATCGTGCTGGCGGTCTTGCTGCTCGTCCTGCTGGTCGGCCCCTTCCTGGTGCCGGTGCCGCCGCTGGAGAACACGGCGCCGCCGGAGCAGCTGGCCGATCCCGACAGTCAATTCGTCGACGTGAACGGCTTGCAGGTCCATTACAAGCTGGTGGGAGAGGGAGAACCGGCGCTGATCCTGCTGCACGGCTTTGCCGCCAGCCTCTTTTCCTGGCGCGAGGTGATGGCGCCGCTGGCCGAGCACGGCACCGTCGTCGCCTTCGACCGGCCCGCCTTTGGCCTCACCGAGCGGCCGCTGCCCGGCGAGTGGGCGGGCGAGAACCCCTACAGCCCCGAGGCCCAGGTCGCGCTGACGGTGGAGCTGATGGACGCGCTGGGCATCGAACGGGCGGTGCTGGTAGGCAACTCGGCCGGGGGGACGGTGGCGATGAACACGGCGCTCCAGTACCCGCAGCGGGTGGCGGCGCTGGTGCTGGTCGACGCGGCGGTCTATCACGGTGGGGGATCGCCAGCGCTGGTCCGGCCGCTGCTGCGCACGCCGCAGATGCGTCACCTGGGGCCCTTGATCGCCCGGCAGATCCAGGAGTGGGGGGTCGACTTTGGCCGCTCCGCCTGGCACGACCCGTCGCTGATCACCGACGAGATTTGGGCGGGATATACCCGCCCGCTGCAGGCGGAGAACTGGGACCGCGCGCTGTGGGAGCTGATGGCAGCCAGCCGCTCCTCCGACCTGGCGGATCGACTGGACGAGGTCTCGATGCCGGCCCTGGTCATCACCGGCGACGACGACCGCATCGTGCCCACCGCGCAGAGCATTCGCCTGGCGGGCGAGCTGCCGGACGCCGAGCTGGTCGTCGTGCCCAACGCGGGTCACGTACCCCACGAGGAACGGCCCGACCTGTTTGTAGCCGCAGTGATCGATTTCCTGGATCGTATCGAGGAGGGACAATGACCAATCAAGTCGACATCAACACCCCCGCCCCTGATTTCGCCCTGGAGGATTTCCGCGGCCGGACGGTGCGCCTGGCCGATTACCGCGGCGAGAAGCACGTACTGCTGATCTTTAACCGCGGCTTTATGTGACCCTTCTGCCGCCGGCACATGGCGCAGTTGCGCCAGGACTATACGCAATTCGTCGAGCGAGGGGCCGAGATCGTCGTCGTCGGCCCGGAGGATGCAGCAGCCTTTGCCAGTTATTGGCAGCAAGAGAACCTGCCCTTTGTCGGCCTGCCCGACCCCAGGCACACCGTGCTCAAGCTCTACGGGCAGGAGGTCAGGTTATTCAAGCTGGGCCGCATGCCGGCCCAGGTGGTGATCGACCGTCAGGGCGTGGCGCGCTACGTCCACTATGGCCATTCGATGAACGACATCCCGCCCAACGAAGAGATATTGGGTTTGTTGGATTCGTTGCAATGAGATGAGCGAAAACGGTTTTCTCCACCTGGAAAACCTTTCCAAGAGCTATCCGGAAGGGGCACAGCAGCGAATAGTCCTGAAGGACGTCAACGCCTCCTTTGCCCCAGGCGAATTCGTCGCCGTGCTGGGCAAGAGCGGCAGCGGCAAGAGCACGCTGTTGAACCTGGTCAGCGGCATCGACCGCCCCGACCGTGGGTCGATCTGGCTGGACGGCCGCGACCTGGCAGCGCTCGACGAGCGGCGGCGCACCCTCTTCCGCCGCCGCAACATCGGCTTTGTCTTCCAGTTCCTCAACCTGATCCCGACGCTGACAGTGGAGGAGAACGTGACCCTGCCACTGGAGCTGGATGGAATTGCAGTCCGGCAAGCCCGCCGCCGCGCCGAACCGCTGCTGGAGGCGGTGGGCCTGCTCGACCGGCGCGACGCCTTTCCCGACCGCCTCTCTGGCGGCGAGCAGCAGCGGGTTGCCATTGCCCGCGCCCTCGTCCACAACCCGCTGCTGGCCCTGGCCGACGAACCGACCGGCAACCTGGACGAAGAGACCGGGCGGCAGGTGCTGGGCTTGCTGAACCGGCTCACCCGCCAGGCGGGCAAGAACCTGATCCTGGTCACTCACAACGCCGAGGCGGCGGGGGACGCCGACCGGGTGCTGTACCTGCAGGATGGGAGATTGACGGTCCGTGAGTAACGGGAGCTGGTTGTTCAGGACCGGCTGGCGGACGGCGCGACGCCGCTCGTGGCAGAGCCTGCTGATGGTGCTGGGGGTGGCGCTGGGAGTGGCGGTGGTCGTCGCCGTCGACCTGGCGAACGCCAGCGCCGGGCGCGCCTTCGATCTCAGCGTCGACGCGGTGGCCGGGCGGGCGACCCACCAGGTCGTCGCCGGGCCGCAGGGGCTCGACGAGGCGGTCTATGCCGCGCTGCGGCGGGACGGGGAGGTGCAGCTGGCGGCCCCGGTGCTGGAGGGGAGCGCCGTCTCCCCCCAGCTGGGCGGGCGCACGCTGCGCCTGCTGGGGATCGATCCCTTCGCCGAGCCGCCCTTTCGCAGCTACCTGGGGGCGGAGGACGGCCTGCCGCTCGACCAGCTGGTCGATTTTCTGACCCGGCCCGGCGCGGTGCTGCTCTCGGTCGACCTGGCAAGCCAGTACGGGCTGGAGGCCGGGGCGCCGCTCACGCTGCAGGTCGGCGGCTACGAGCGGCAGGCGTTCGTCGCCGGTCTGCTCCAGCCAGCCGACGGCCTCAGCCGCCGCGCCCTGGAAGATATCCTGCTGGCAGACATCGCCACCGTCCAGGAGCTGACTGGCCGCCTGGGCCGCATCGACCGCATCGACCTGATCCTGCCCCAGAATGGAGCGGCCGAGGTCGAACGGATTGCCGCGCTGCTGCCGCCGGGCGCCCGCATCGACGCCGTCGCCGCGCGCAGCGGCGCGGTCAGGGAGATGACCGTCGCTTTCCGCACCAACCTGCTGGCCTTGAGCCTGCTGGCGCTGATGGTCGGCATGTTTCTGATCTATAACACCATGACCTTTGCCGTCGTGCAGCGGCGCGAGTTGTTCGGCACGCTGCGCTGCCTGGGCGTCACCCGGCGGGAGATATTTGCCCTGGTGCTGGGCGAGGCGCTGGTCGTCGGCCTGCTCGGCTCGGCGTCCGGGATGCTGCTGGGCGTGCTGATGGGCCGCTCGGCCGTGCGCCTGGTCGCCCAGACGATCAACGACCTCTACTTTGCGGTCAGCGTCCACAGCGTCGCCGTGCCGGTAATCAGCCTGGTCAAGGGCGGGCTACTGGGCGTCCTGGCGACGGTCACGGCGGCCGGGCTGCCGGCCTGGGAGGCGGCGTCGGTGCCGCCCCGGTCGGCGCTCTCGCGCTCGCTGCTCGAGGCCAAGGCGCGGCGGGCGACGACCCGCGTCGCTCTGGGCGGACTGCTCCTGTTGGCGCTGGGCGCTCTGATCCTGGCGATTCCGACCCGCAGCCTCGCCGTCAGCTTCGGCGGCATCTGCGCCGTCGTGCTGGGCTTTGCCCTGCTCACGCCGCTGGCGACACGCTGGGTGATGCGGGGAGCAGCCCCGCCGCTGGGGCGCCTGGCGGGGCCGCTGGGGCGCCTGGCGCCGCGGGGGGTGGCAAATTCCCTCAGCCGCACCGCCATTGCCGTGGCGGCGCTGATGGTCGCCATGGCGGTGGTGATCGGCATCCAGTTGATGATCTCGAGCTTTCGCCACACCGTCGTCGCCTGGCTCTCCTACGCCCTGCAGGCCGACGTCTACATCGCCGCCTCCGAAATGACCGGCAGCTCGCCCATGGCCCCGGTCGATCCGGCCGTGCTCGACGTCGTCGCCCGGCGCTCGGACGTCGCCGTGATCGACCTGATCCGCGCCGTGAACGTCGACTCGCCCTACGGGCCAGTCTACCTGGAAGCAGGCAACAGCGCGGACTATGGCGACCACCTGCTCTACCTGGCAGTCGACGGGTCGCCGCAGGAAGCGTGGGCGGCCGTGCGCGACGGGGAGGCAGTGATCGTGTCCGAGCCGCTGGCCCACCGCATCGACCTGCCCCGGCACGGCGGCACCATTCAGCTCTACACCGACCGCGGCCCGCGCACTTTCCCCGTCAGCGCCATCTACCACGATTACGCCACGCCCAACGGGGCCGTCATCATGGGCCTGGATACCTACCGCCGTTTCTGGGACGACGCGGCATTTACCGCCGTGGCGCTGGAGCTGGAAGCGGGGACCGACCCCGGCGCGGTGGTCCAGTCGCTGCGCGAGACGCTGCCGCCGACGCAGCGGCTGGTCGTCCAGCCCAACCGCGCGCTGCGGGAGGAGGCGCTGCGCATCTTTGACCGCACCTTTGCCATCACCGCCGCACTGCAGCTCCTGGCAACAGCCGTCGCTTTTATCGGCGTGCTGAGCGCCCTGCTCTCCCTGCTGCTGGAAAAACGGCGCGAGCTGGGCATCCTGCGCTCGGTGGGCCTCACCGCCCGCCAGCTGTGGCGCCTGGTAATGCTCGAGACGGGGCTGATGGGGATGGTCGCCGGGCTGCTGTCGATGCCGGCCGGCTGGGTGCTGGCGCTGATCCTGATCTATACCATCAACCTGCGCTCCTTCGGCTGGACGCTGCAGTTTCGCCTCGAAGCGGCGCCCTTCTTGCAGGCCCTCGCCATCGCCGTGGCGGCCGGGTTGCTGGCCGGCATCTATCCGGCGTATCGAATGGGCCGGATCGAGGTGATCGAGGCGCTGCGATACGAAAGATGAGTACAAGGGGAAACGTGAGGCGGTCATCGCGGCTGGGGATCACGGCCCTGGCGATCGTGACGGTCGTATCGCTGCTGGGGATCGGTTGGGCGGCGCTGGGAGAGCGGGGGGGGCGCTCCCTGCAGGCCCGCCTCGCCACGATCCCGGAACCGGGCGCGGGGAGCGCCGCCGGTTTCGCCCGCGCCGAGGGGCCGCGGGCGTTCGACTTTCCCGCCGATCACGGCCCCCATCTCGACTTTCAGACAGAGTGGTGGTACTATACCGGCAACCTGGAGGCGGCGGACGGGCGTCACTTTGGCTACCAGCTCACCTTTTTCCGCCGCGGCCTGGTGCCGCCCGGAGAGAGGCAGCAACGCCCCTCGTCCTGGGCGACAGAGCAGGTCTATATGGCCCATTTTGCCATCACCGACGTTGCCGGGCAGGAGCATTGCTTCTTTGAGCGCTTTTCGCGCGGAGCGGCCGGGTTGGCCGGGGCGGAGGCTGCCCCCTACCGCGTCTGGCTGGAGAATTGGCGGGTGACGACAGCAGCAGACGGCGTGTATTACCTGCAGGCTTCCCAAGACGGATGGGCGCTCGAACTGCAGTTGGTCGACCGGAAAGGACCGCTGCTGCAGGGGGAAGACGGCTACAGCCGCAAAGGCGCCGACCCGGGCAACGCATCCTACTACATCAGCCAGACGCGGCTGGAGACGACCGGCGCGGTCACGGTGGGTGGGACAACCTACCTGGTCGACGGGTCGAGCTGGATGGACCACGAGTTCAGCACCAGCGCCCTGGCCGCCGACCAGGTGGGCTGGGACTGGTTCGCCCTGCAGCTCGACGACGGCCGCGAGCTGATGCTCTTTCATATCCGCACCGTCGGCGGCGACATCGCCCCCTATGCCAGCGGCACGCTGGTCGAAACAGACGGCAGCCTGGTCCGCCTGGGGGAAGCGGACTTTTCGCTTGTGGTGCAAGAAACGTGGCGCAGCCCCCACTCTGGCGCCGTCTATCCGGCCCGGTGGACGGTGACCGTGCCCGCCGCAGGGCTGGCGCTGGACGTTGCGCCCTACGTCGCCGACCAGGAGCTGGTCGTCTCGTTCGTTTACTGGGAGGGCGCGGTGCAGGTCGGCGGAACCGTCGCCGGCAGCGGCTACGTCGAGCTGACCGGTTACGCCGGTTCAATGGCCGGACAGTTCTGAGCACGAACGGAAGCACGAATAGAACACAAATGGATGCCAAAGACTTCAGACTTCGGACTTCGGACTTCAGACTTCGGACTTCGGACTTCAGACTTCGGACTTCAGACTTCGGACTTCAGACTTCGGACTTCGGACTAAAATAAAAAGGAGTGAGGGATGACAATCGCAAAAATTATCGCAGTGGTGGGGATTCTCGCGATGGGCGGGGTATTGATCTATGGTTTTACCGTGGGCGATTTTTCAGGCGAGGGGCAACAGCTGCTTTCGATGCCGTGGGGAATTGTTTCCCTGGTCGACCTGTACGTGGGGTTCACGGCAACCTTACCGACACACGCGGTGTGACAGAACCCTGGTCGACCTGTACGTGGGGTTCACCCTCTTTTCCGGCTGGATCGTCTACCGGGAAAAATCCCTCGTCCGCTCCGCGATCTGGGTGGTGTTGATGATGGTGCTGGGCTTTTTCACTGCCAGTGTCTACACCTTGATCGCCCTGCAGACCAGCGGCGGCGACTGGCGGCGGTTCTGGCTCGGGCACCGCGGGGACTATCAAATCGGAGGTTCTTGATGGGCGACCCGGTACAATGTGCTGGAGAACCGACCATCCGGCTCGGCATCAGCACCTGCCTGTTGGGCGAGGCGGTCCGCTATGATGGCGGGCACAAGCTGGACCGCTTCCTGGTCAACACCCTCGGTCCCTTCGTGGAATGGACGCCCGTCTGCCCAGAGGTCGAGACCGGTATGCCGATTCCCCGCGAGAGCCTGCGATTGGTCGGAGACCCGGTCGCGCCGCGGCTGGTGACGCGCAAGTCGGGACAAGACTATACCGAGCACATGCAGACCTGGGCGCGGGAGCGGCTGGAGGAGCTGGCGGCAGCAAAACTGGACGGGTTCATCTTTAAGAAGGACTCGCCCAGCTCGGGCCTCTTTCGCGTGCGCGTCTACGACGAACACGGAATGCCGCAGCGGGTCGGTACGGGAATCTTTGCCCGCGAGGTCGTGCGGCGCTTCCCGCTGCTTCCGGTGGAGGAGGAGGGACGGCTACACGACGCAGGACTGCGGGAGAATTTCATCGAGCGCATCTTTGTCTACCATTGCTGGCAGTGCCTGGCGGACGATGACCCCACGCCGGGGAGGATCGTCCGCTTCCACACCGCCCACAAGCTGACCATGATGGCCCACAGCCCTCAGCACTATCAGGAAATGGGGCGCCTGGTGGCCCAGGCAGGAACGATGGCCTGGGAGAAACTGACTTCCAGCTACGGACAGCTACTGATGGAAGGCCTGCAAGTGCTAGGGACACCGGGAAAGCACGTCAACGTGATGCAGCATTTGCTCGGTTTTGTCAAGGACGTGCTGCCCGGCGAGGACAAGGCCGAGTTACTGGGGCTGATTGAGGATTACCGGCGGGGACTGGTGCCCTTGATCGTGCCGGTGACGCTGCTCAAGCATCACCTGCGGCAGCACGAAACGCCGGAATGGGTGCACCAGCAAGTTTATTTGAATCCCTATCCGAAGGAATTGATGCTGCGAAACCACGTGTAGAGAATTTCTGAAAAAATGCGCCGTAACGGCGCATTGGCTAGGAAAATCCCGCCCCACCCGCGGGCAGCGGCTGCATCTCCGCCCCAAGCTCAACCCAGGTGAGGGGCAAGCACCGCAGCCAGCGCTTCCTGGGGACGGTAGCCGACCACCCGCTCGACCTCTTCTCCCTGCTTAAAAAGGATCAGGGTTGGAATACCCATAATTCCCAGTTGGGCCGGCGTGTTGGGGTTGGCATCGACATCCATTTTTGCCACCGCCAGCTGGCCTTGATACCGGTCGGCAACATACTCTACAGCCGGCGTGATCATTTTGCACGGGCCGCACCATTCTGCCCAGAAATCCACCAGTACCGGAAGTGCGGATTGAAGCACTTGTTCTTGAAAGGTCTCGTCAGTAACCTGGATCATTTTTTCACTCCTTTGGCAGTTCGCGATGACAGATGTGACATCGTCAAGGCAGTTACGGTTACAATGGGCGGCATTATCCTACAAACCGGGCCTTCTGTCAAGCAGGCCCGGGTTGGGCGTATGCAAAACTTGGGGGAGCGTTAAAAAATCAGCCACGAATTACACGAATTAACACGAAAAAAGTAGAAAATTCGTAAAGCTCGTGTTAATTCGTGGCAGAAATTCCGAGATCATCTAGGGCTCTCCCAACTAATAAATGCGCCCGGCCGGGTTCAGCAGTTGGAATAAGGTATCTTCTCAAAAAACGGGGGGAAATTTGGGGGTTCGCGGGCGGCGAAGCCGCCCGCGAACCCCCAACCCCCAATGTATTGAGA
>JAFGEI010000182.1 GCA_016931695.1 Anaerolineae bacterium
CTTCTCAAAAAACGGGGGGAAATTTGGGGGTTCGCGGGCGGCGAAGCCGCCCGCGAACCCCCAACCCCCAATGTATTGAGAAGATACCATCTGACAATCAAACGGAGGTTGAAAAGTGAAACAACCATTGATCCTGGTTACGAACGACGATGGCATCGACTCTCGCGGGCTGTGGGCGGCGGTCGAGGCCGTGCTGCTGCTGGGCGAGGTGCTGGTCGTGGCGCCGGACCGCCAGTGGTCCGGCGGGGGGCGCTCGATGCCGCCCGACGTCAGCGGGCGGCTCACCCCGGCCTCGCGCCGGGTCGGCGGCGTGCAGGTGACGGCTTACGCCGTCGACGCCAGCCCGGCGCTGGCCGTCATCCACGGCGTGGTCGAGCTGGCCCCGCGCTTCCCGTCGCTGGTCGTCTCGGGCGTCAACTCGGGGGCCAACCTGGGCATCGAGGTGACCATCTCGGGCACGGTCGGGGCCGCACTGGAGGGCGGCGCCTTTGGCATCCCCTCCATAGCCGTCTCGCTGGAGATGGACCCGGCCTACCACCTCACCGGCAGCGACGCGGTGGACTATGCGGCGGCGATCGAGTTCACCCAGTGTTTCGCCTGCCAGATGCTGACCAACCAGCTCCCCGACGACGTCGACGCGCTGAGCGTCAACGTCCCTGCCGATGCCGCCCCCGGCTCCCCCTGGCGACTCACCCGCCTCTCCCGCCGCCGCTACTTTGTCCCGCTGCCGCCCGACCGGGCCAACGGCCGCGGCCGGCCCGGCTACAAGCTGATGGAGGACATCGCGGCGGCAGAGCCGGATTCGGACGTCTGGGCGATCAAGGTCGACCGCGTGGTGTCGGTCACTCCCCTCTCGCTCGACCTGACCGCGCGGGTCAGCACGCGCTCGGTCGACCGCCATCTGCGGGTGGGGACGGCTTCCTGCCTGGCCGGCCTGTCGCCCTTCCTGATGGCCCCCCTGCCCGCTGATCGTTACACGTTGACGGAAATAGGACGCTAGAAGAAGCGGAGCGGCCCGGCGCGGGTCTGCACGCCGGTCACGGCACCGTCCTTCTCCAGCAGCCCGGTCGCCAGGCAGCCAAAGCGCAGCTCGGCGCCGGCAGCGGCGGCCCGGTCGGCCACCGGGAAATCGGAGCGGGCGGGGAAATCGGCACCATGGCGTGCCCGGCCGGGCTGACGTAGCGCTGGCGGGCCGGCGTGCCCACGACCATCTCCGCCGGGACGAGCAGGTCGAGCTCGGCAAAGCGCAGCCCCTCCCCTTCCTGCCGCCCGGAGACGAAACCGGGCAGCGGTGCGCGCCGCCATCAGCCCGGCCGGGCCGGCACCGACGATGGTGACGTCATAGCTCGAATCGGTCATCTCCTCGCCTCCCTTTCCAATACCTCCAGCGCGACGGCCTCCAATTGCAGAGCCCGGCCGCGAGCCAGCCCGGCCGCGACCTCCTCCGGCGCAAGCTGCGCGCCCAGTTCGGCCAATGCCTGCTCGACGATCAGCACAGTCTCGTGGGCCAGGGCCGGGTGCTCCAGAACGACGCCGAGCAACGCCAGCGCCCGCTGCGGCTGCCCCTGCCGGGCCGTGACGCCGGCCATCCCAGCCAGGCTCTCCAGCGCGGTCGGGATGGCGCCGACGTCCATGGCGATGCGCAACGACTCGCGGTACCAGGATAGCGCGGCAGCATCGTCGCCGATGGCGAAAACCGTGTGCCCCAGGTTGCTGGTGGTGCCGGCGACACCCGACTTGTAGTCGATCTCTCTGAAAATGTCCAGGGCTTCCCGATAGTATTGCTGCGCCGCCGCATAATCCCCTTGCAAACGGACAGTCTCACCCAGGTTGTTCAACGCCGCCCCCTCGCCGAGGCGGTTGCCCGTCTCCCGGAACAGCACCAGGCACTCCAGGCGCAGGGCCCCAGCCCGCTCATAATCTCCCAGCGCGTGAGCGACCGAGCCTAACCCGTTGAGCGCACGGGCCAGGCCCAGGCGATCGCCCAGCGCCTGGAAAAGCGCGCGGCCCTCGGACAAGTGTACTCCGGCCTCGGCGTACGCACCCTGCTTGATGCCGACCCAACCCAGGTTCCACAGCGCACTGGCCGTCCTTTGGCGGTCGTCGATCCGGCGCGCCAGGGCCAGGCTCTCTTCCAGGTGCGCCCTGGCCAGCGACCAGTCCCCCTGGCGGGCGATCGTATTGCCGAGGGAGCAGAGCGCGGCGGTGCAGCTTTTCTCGTTGCCCAACTGTTGCGCCAGCTCCAGCCCGGCCTCCAGCCGCCGGCGCGCTTCGCCGTAATCGCTCAACCACATCAGCGCGTCACCCGCCTGGATCAACAGCTCGACGCGCGCCGGGCTATCGTCCGGCAGCAGGGCCAGCGCCCGGTCGGAAAACCCGAGCGCTTCGCGGAGCGCGCCGGTTGCCAGCGCCCTCTCTCCTACTCGGCACAGGTAGCCGGCGGCCTGCCCGGCCTGCCCGGCCTGCTCCAGGTGCTCGGCGATCAGCCCGGCGTACTCGTCGACGCGCTCGCCCGCGTGGGCCTCCAGCCAGTGTGCCACCTGCCCGTGATACCGCCGCCTCGCTTTCAGCAGCACCGTCTCGTAGGCCACGTCCCGCAGCAGCGCGTGCTTGAACAGATACTCCTCCGTGCCGGCAAAGGCCGAGCGCTCCCGCCGAAAGATCAGCTCTCGCCCACAGGCCGCATCCAGCGCCGCCTTCACTTCCTCCCGCTCCATCCCCGCCAGCTCAGCCACGGCTGCGTCCCAGAAGCGCCGCCCCACCACCGCCGCGCGCTGCAGCAGCTCCCGCTCCGCACCCGGCAGGCTGTCCAGCCGCGCCTGCAGGATGCCCGTCAGCGTCGCCGGGACGCGCGCCGCCTCCAGCCGCTCCAGGTTGACCCGCCACGCTTCTGCCCTGCGCTCGATCACCTCCTCGTCGAGCAGCATCTTGACCATCTCCTCTACGTAGAACGGGTTACCTCCCGCGCCGTCGACGATCAGGTCGCGCAGCGCAGCCGGGACAGTCTCGACCTTTTGCAGAATCTCGCCCACCAGGTCGCGGCTCGCCCGCCTGGAGAGCAGCTTGAGCTCGATCCGCACACACGCGACCTGCTCGCTGCCCCACTGCGGCTGCCGCTCGAACAGGGCCGGGCGCGCCAGCCCCACAAAAAGCAGCCGCGCCTGCGGCACCGCCGCGACCAGGTGCTCCACCAGCCGCAGCGAGCTGTCGTCCGCCCAGTGCAGGTCCTCCAACAGCACCACCGTCGCCTGGCGCTCGGCCACCGCTCGCAGGTAGTGAACCAGATAGGCCTGGGCCACCCTGCCGAAATCGGGGCTGCCGCGCAGGTTCTGTACCGCCGCGCTGGCCGAGAAATCGAACCCCACCCAATGCCCCACCAGGTCAGCCCGCTCAGCCGGCAAGATGCCGGCCATCCCAGCGCGGAACTTGGCCAGCGCCGCCGCCGCGCTGTCGCTCTCCATGATGTCGAAGCGATAGGCGAACAGGTCGCGAAAGATGCTGTAAGGGATGTACTGCCAGGCCGGTATCGCCCGCCCCTTGAAATAGGTCGCCGGCTCGGCGTGCAGCTCGAGCCAGTTCTCGAACTCGTAGAGCAGGCGGCTCTTGCCCACCCCCGCCTCGCCGACCACCGTCACCAGGCGCGTCTCGCCACCCTCGACCGCGTCGGCAAAGGCGCTCTGCAGCGCCAGCAGCTCGGCGTCGCGCCCGACCATGCGCGTCTCGACGCCCTCCACCCCGCGCGTGCCCATGCGAAAGGCGCGCGGCTTGGCCCGCAGCACCACGTAGCTCTGCGCCGGCTCGGCCTTGCCCTTTACCGCCAGCGGCGACTGCGGCAGCACGTCGAACAGACCGCGCACGTGGCGATAGGTGGCGTGCGACACCAGCACCCCACCCACCGGCGCCGCCTGCTCCAGCCGCGAGGCGACGTTGACCGTGTCGCCCATGGCGGTGAACTCGCCCATCGTGCCGACCTCGCCCAACAGCACCGGCCCGGTGTTGATGCCAATTCGCATCTGCAGCCGGGTCGGCGAGGCAAAGGCGGCCAGTTCGGCCTGCATCGCCAATGCCGCGCGAATGGCCTGCTCGGGGTCGTCCTCGCGCGCCGCCTCCACCCCCCACAGCGCCATCACCCCGTCGCCGAGGTGCTTGTCGATGCGCCCGCCGTGGGCGGCGATTGCGCCGTCCAGCCACGCCCACAGCGCGTTCATCAACTCGGTCACTTCTTCGACGTCGAGCGTCTCGGACATGGCCGTAAAGCCGGAGACGTCGGCAAACAGCACCGTGACCTGCTTGCGCTTTTGCTCCGGCGGCGCGGCCTGGGCGCGCAGCTCGGCCAGCTTTTCGCGCATCGGGCCCAGGGCGGCCTCCACCACCGCTTCGCCCAGGGCGTCGCGCTGCGCTTGGAGCGCGGCGATGGCCTGCTCGAGCTGCTCCAGTGCGGACGATTTCACCACGGTTCTTCCAAGACTCTGCCGGGGGCAGTCGCTCAAGACCGTCTCAGCAAGCGCAGCCCCATCCAGATGTGCCAGAGCGGGCTAAAGAGTGCTCCACCGCCGGCAGCGACCAGGTTGAGGCTCTCGATCTCGTAAATGGCAGCGGGGATCGTCAGCAGGAAGCAGCCGCCGGCGAGGATGCCGGCCCAGGAGAGCACCTTGGGCCACCGCCCGCCGCGCAGCGCCAGCCCGTTGACGACCAGGAACCAGAGCCCAGGCCCGCCAAAGACCAGCCAGCCGTCCGGGTCGATCTCGGGCAGGCCGACCGCCACCAGCGCAGCACGGGCCATCTCGTCGCCGGCGGCATAGTTGCGCGCCAGGCCGGGCACCTTGGCCAGCAAGTTGAGAAAACTCATCGCCATCACCGCCCAGCCGACAACGGCCAGGATGCTTGTCGCGCGCACCCACTCGCCGCCCTCCGCGCGCACCAGGTCGCTGACCGCCGGGACGATTGCCGCCAGCGACAGCAGCGCCGTAACCACCAGCATGGTCCAGTTCACCGTCGCCACGGCTGCTTCGCCCTGCGTGTAGGCCAGGTAGAACGCGCCGGTGTCGTAGCGGGCCGGGGCAGACGTAGCAACAATGTAGAGCACCAGCAGCACGTTGAGCGCGCCGACGGCAAGGGCGCAGGCTCCTCCCAGCTTTCCCCCGATTTCATTCTTTCCCGACATGACCTCACCTCCTCACTCTGACAATACTGTATCGCGGCCCGGCAGCCGCAACCACAGCCACAACACCACCGCGCAGAGGGCCAGCACGATGCCGTTGGTGTAGAACGGCCACCGGGCACCCTGGTGCTGGTACAACCACGCCCCGCCGAGCGGGCCGATCGTCGCGCCCAGGTCGGCGGCAAAGGCGTACAGCCCGTAGGCGCAGCCGCGCTGGTCGTTGCCGGCCAGATCGGCCACCAGCGCCTGCTCGGCCGGGTCGCCGGCGGCGTAGCAGAGCGCCTGCCAGGCCCACAGCGCGGCCAGGGCGATGACGTTGGCCAGGTGCGGGATGACGAACGAGGTGACCGCCGCCGCCACCAAGCCCAGGACCATCAGCGGCTTGCGCCCAAAACGGTCGGCCAGGCGGCCCAGGTAGCGGGGCAGGAACGCCCACACCAACCCGGAGGGCAAAAAGGCCCACGCCAAGACGTCCACGCCGACCCCCAGCCGGTCCTGCAAAAAGACGATCAGGATCGGCGAGATCATGGCCGCCGAGGCGCCGGTGACCAGCGTGACCAGGAGCAGCAGCACCCACGGGCGCGACCAGACGATAGGGCGTGACAGGCCCCGCTCCTGTCGCGCGGTCGTCTCCGGCAGCTTGCGCCAGGCGACGACCAGCGCCACCAGGCTGGCGAGGCCGTAGAAGCCAAAGAGGAGCGGCCAGCTTCCCAGGTGGTAGACCTGCCCGTCGAGGCTGACCCGCGCGTTGAGCAGCACGAAACCGATGAACGTACCGACGATCGAGCCCTGGCTGCTGGCCTGGGCGATGCCGCCAAAGGCGAGGCCGCGCCCCTCCTCGGCCGAGACGTCGGCGGTGATGGTGCGGGCAGACAGCCAGAGCAGCGACGAGGCGGCCCCTTGCAGGATGCGCGCCAGCAGGATGCCCCAGACCCGGTCGATGAAGGCAAAACCGAGCATGGTCAGGGCGTAGCCGGCCAAGCCAAAGAGGAAGAACCGCCGCCGCCCGTAGCGGTCCAATGCCCAACCGACCACGGGGCGCAGCAGCACGGTCATGAACGAAAAGGCCGAGAAAAAGAGGCCGATCTCGACCACGTCGGCCCCTACCTCGCGGCCATAGACGGGCAGCAGCAGCGCGAGGATGAAAAAGGGCAGCGAGACGTAGAATACCGCGCGCTGCAACGTGCGCAGAACCGGCGCCTGGGGGGAGGGTGCTTCGCCGCTCACCGGCTATCCCCCTTGCAGCAGACGCGCCAGTTTTTCGCGCACGCTGTCCATGAGCGGCGCGCCGTGCCCGGTGCAGAGCACCTCGATCGGCAGATCCAACAGCCTGCGCGCCGACTGCTTCAACTGCTGCGGGTCGACGCTAAAGGCCCACGGGCCGTAGCGCAGCCCGCCGCGCCCGCTGAGCGGGTTGCCGTTGATCAGCAGGTCGCCGCAGAAGAGAATGCCCCTTTCGCGCTGGAACAGGCACAGGCTGCCCGGCGTGTGGCCCGGCGTGTGCAGCGCCTCCAGTCCGCCCAGCACGTCCAGCCGGTCGCCCTCTTCCAGCGCCCTCGCCACCTCAATCCCACTACCCCGCCGCGGCAAGAGGCCCCCCAGCCACTGGGCCGCCCGTTGCAGCGCGGAGCCGGCTGGCAGGCTCGCCGTCCCCTCGACGTAGGGCACCTCGGCGCGGTGCGCGATCACCTCGGGGTCAAATCGCCGCACCAACTCGGGCAGGCCGCCGACGTGGTCGGGATGGGCGTGCGTCACCACGACCGAGCGCAGCGACGCGGGGTCGTAGCCGCTCCCCTCGATCTGGGCGACAATCCGCGCGCCGTCGCCCGCCATCGCCGCGTCGACCAGCGTCAACCCGCCGTCCGAGAGCAGCAGGTAGACGTTGCCCATGCGCAGCCCGTCGAGCAAATAGACGTCTTGCACGATCGGCTTCACGCTAATGACCTCGCAGGAGGTAGAGCGTCGCGGCGGTGGAGAGCAGGGCCAGGTAGGGCAAGAGGTGGTGCAGCGTGAAGACGAGCGGCGGCATGGGGTGGTCGATGCTGACCAGCGCGCCGGTGACAAAGAGGCCGATCGCCAACAGCACCGTCACAGCGCCGCCGGCGACCTCCAGCGCGCCCAGCGCGGCAATCCGGTTCAGCCGCACCAGGGTGACGACGAAGAGGACCACCGCCGCCAGCGCGACCAGCTTGTGGACGTTGATGAGGATGCCGCTGTAGGGCTTGCCGGAGCGGCTCAGCCAGAAACCGGAGAGAAAGACGACCAGAAAAAAGAGCCCGGCGCTGATCGCTTGCCATTTCGTGGTAATCATTTCCTACCCCTCCTCATTGCCAGATCGCGGCGAATCACGTTTCAGTATAACCTCGTCTGCATCCGAGGTCAACCGTTTTTCGTCAGTTTTCGGATACCGGAGGCCAAAAGAGTAGCATTTAACCCAACTTTAACCTGGCATTAACAATTCGATAAACAAGGATTAAAGCCCCTGCCGTAAGCTACCTTGAACAGATGCACGAGTGGGGGGTGTCCAATGAACCAAACAGGAAGGGCCGTTCTCCTGCTGGTCGTCGCATTGATCCTACACCTGGCCGAGGAGGTCGGGACGGGGTTCCGCAAAAAGCTGCCGCTGGGCGAGATGCCGCTCGGAGTTTTCGTCGGCATCAACGTCGCGCTCTACGCCTTTTGCTTCTCCACCCTCTTTCTCTCCATCGCTGGCAATCCCTGGTCGATCCCGCTGGCCTGGGCCTTTGCCATCGCCATGGGGCTGAACGCGCTGGGCCACATCGGGATGATGGTGCTGCGCAAAGGATACTTTCCCGGTGGTGTGACAGCGTTTTTGCTGCTGCTCGCTGGAATCTATCTGGTCGTTATTCTCTCAGACTAGCGAAGCTTCGCCTCAAACCGACGAGCGGTGAAGCCGCGACTTGAACTCAAAACGTTGATGTGCTAAAGTAGCTCGCGAAGGA
>JAFGEI010000183.1 GCA_016931695.1 Anaerolineae bacterium
CCACCACCCACGGTTCGGGCGACAAGATGGTCTTTTCCGGGCTGGTCTCCTTCGACCCCGACCTCAACCTGTTGCCCGACCTGGCCGCCTCCTGGCAGGTGACCGATGGCACCGTCTATACCTTTACCCTGCGGGAGAACGCTCGCTTTCACAACGGCCGGCCGGTCACCGCCCAGGACGTGGTCTATTCCTGGGAACGCGCCGCCGACCCGGCGACCGCATCGGATACGGTACTGACCTACCTCGGCGACGTCGTCGGCGTCAAGGAGATGAAGGAGAGGACGGCGGAGCACATTGCCGGCTTGGAGATCATCGACGACCACACCCTCCAGGTGACCATCGACGCCCCCAAACCCTACTTTCTCCTCAAGCTGACCTATCCCACGGCCTTTGTCCTGGATCAGGCCAATGTGGAAACCGGCCCCGAATGGTACAAGACTCCTAACGGGACCGGGCCCTACCGGCTGACGCGCTGGGAGACGATGAATCTGCGGCTCTATGAGCGCAACGAGGACTTTTACCTCGACCTGCCGGACATCCGTTACATCATCGTCAAGGTCTATCAAGGGGTTGGCATCCGGCTCTACGAAAGCGGCGAGATCGATGTCACCGGCGTCGGCACGCACAACGTCTCGCGCGTGCTCGACCCCAGCGACCCCCTGCACCCGGACGTTCGCAGCGCCGTGGACCTGTGTACCGGCTATATCAACCTGGACAACACCCAGGCGCCCTTTGACGACCCCAAGGTGCGCCAGGCCTTTGCGATGGCCTTTGACCGGCAGCAGTACCTCGATGTCGTCCTGCACGGCATCGGCCTGCCGGCCGAGGGCCTCTTTCCTCCCGGACTGCCCGGGTACAACGGCGACCTGCGCGGCCTCCCCTACAACCCCGAGCGCGCCCGGCAGCTCCTGGCCGAGTCCACCTATGGCGGGCCGGAGGGCCTGCCGTCGATCGTCTTTACCAGCAGCGGTTACGGCAGCGACATCGGCCCCGACGTGGCGGCGCTGGCCCAGATGTGGCAGCAGACGCTCGGGGTGACCATCACGGTGGAGAACCTGGAGCCCGACCGCTACCTGGACGAGATCTATGCCGGGCGCCACGGGCAGATCTTTGCTACCGGCTGGTGTGCCGACTACCCCGACCCGGAAAACTTTGCCGACGTGCTCTTTCACAGCGCGTCACCGCAGAACCGAGGCCACTACAACAACCCCGAGGTCGACGCGCTGCTGGAGCAGGCCCGCGTGGAGCAGGACGTGGGAAAGCGCATCCGACTCTACCAGCAGATCGAGCAGATGATTGTGGACGACGCCCCGGTGATCTTTACCACCCACAGCATGACCTATCTGCTCGTCAAGCCGTACGTCCAGGGCTATGTCTTGACCCCGATCGACGTACCCCTGCAGCGCTACCTGTGGATTGACGAGCGCAAGATGGAGTAGGGATTCAGGACCAGGAGGGCCGATGCATCCCGAGCGATCCTTCGTCGGCCGGCAGCGCGAGTTGGCGTTGCTAAGAGACGGGTTCGCGGCCGCCGCCAGCGGACAGGCCAGTGTCGTCCTGGTTACCGGGGACGCCGGTATCGGCAAGACCCACCTGTTGCGGGAGATGGCGGCACGGGCAGCAGCGGCCGGGGCTCTCGTGCTGTGGGGCGATGCGTCAGAAGCCGAAGGGATGCCACCTTACCTGCCTTTCCTGGAAGCGCTCGGCCCTTACATCCGAAACGCTCCCCTCGAAAAGCTCCGCGAGCAGGTCGGTCACGGCGCCGGCATCCTGTCAACAATCCTGCCGGAGCTGGCAGCGCGGTTGGGCGGGACGTCCCCCGGCTATACTTTGCCGGCGGACCAGGCCCGTCTTCGATTGTACGAGGCCGCCGGCGCGTTCTTGGCCTCTATGGCCGCAGATGCGGCAGCGGGTGCGCTCCTGATCCTCGACGACCTGCAGTGGGCCGACCCGGCCAGCCTCGACCTGTTGTGCTATATCGTTCGGCACCAGCCCGCAGCTCGCTTGCTCTTCCTCGGCGCATGCCGGGATGACGAACCGGATCCCCATCTGGTCCGGGCACAGGCCCTGAACCAACTCACCCGCCTGCGAGTGCTCACGCCCCTTCCTCTGTCACCACTCCAGGCAGGAGAAGTCGCCGCACTCGCGGCCGGCTACCTAGGCGGTGCGGTAGACCCCAGTCTCAGCCATCGTCTGCACATCCAGAGCGAGGGCAACCCCTTCTTTGCCGAGGAGTTGATACGTGGCTGGCAAGAAGGCGGGCTCCTATCCTGTCAGAAGCGCGAAGGGGCACCATACTGGACCCTGGCGGCAACCCCATCAAACACGCTCACGCCCAGTATCAGCGGGGCAATCCGCCTGCGCCTGGCCCGGTTACCCATGGCAGTTGTGGATTTGCTGCGCGTGGCGGCGATCATGGGCCGGAGCTTTCCTGCAGCGCTACTGGCCCAGGTTGCCGGGCAAGATATCGAAGCCACCGAAGAACTCCTGCTGACGGCTAGCCATATCGGCCTGGTCCGCAGCGACGGACTGGGCTCCTTCACCTTCAGCCACGACAGAATCCGCGAATGCCTGTACATCGAGGTGAGCAGCACCCGGCGCCAGCGGCTGCACGAACGCATCGGCAGCGCCCTGGAAGCCTGGCCCGGGTTGAGTGCTACGCAGCGATTTTCTGAGCTGGCTTTTCATTTTTCCCGCAGCAGCGACCGGGCCCGCGGCGCGGTCTATTCCCGCCGGGCCGCTGAGCAAGCCTTACGTTCCTATGCCGCCCATGAGGCAATGGAGCACTATCAGACGGCCCTCGAGTTGAGCGGGCCTAACGACCCCCTGCGCGGGCAACTGCTCCTGGGACTCGGTGAGGCCGGCCTGCTATCCGCGCAGGAAAAGCGGGCCGTGGCAGCCTTTGCCGAGGCCCAAGCCTGGTTTGAGCAAGAAGGCGATTGGCTCAGCACGGCGCGGGCCCTTCGCGGGCGCGGCCTGGCTTACTGGCGGCTGGGCCAACCCGAGGCGGCGCAAGCGTGCCTGGCACAGGCTCTGGCCAAGCTGGAGGCGGAGCAGTGCCCGGACCACGAGATCGTACGCACGCTCGTCGATCTGGCAAGCTTGTTGGGCGTCGTCCTGGGCCGGCATGACCAGGCCATCGCCCACGGCCGGCGAGCGCTCGAACTGGCCCGCGGCCAGACGGATCGCTGCGCGGAGGCAGCGGCTTGCCGAACGGCAGGCTTTCTGACCGTACGCGCCAATGACCTGGCCGCTGGCATACCCCTCCTGGAGCGGGCCCTCGCGCTCGCGGACACTTATGACCATCCGGCAGAGGCGGCCGAGGCCTGCGCCGACCTCGCCCAGGCGTACGTCTGGGCCGCCCAGTTCGAGCGCTCGCGCAAGGTCAGCCGAGAGCGGGAGGCGCTGGCGCAACG
>JAFGEI010000026.1 GCA_016931695.1 Anaerolineae bacterium
AGGCGGCTTCGCCGCCTGCGAAACCCCCCTTTTCCCCCTTCTCCCACTGCGGTAGAGCATCCAATGTTGAAATGTGCCATTGTCGAGGTATCCAAGGGCGACTGGCCAAGCTGTTACTCCTCCATGTCCTGAACATATACCTGCGTGGTCGCTGGCGTGGCATGGCCCAGCCGCTCTTGCAGCTCCTCCAACTCCACTCCCTGGTCCAGCAAGCGAGCGGCAAACGAATGGCGGAGCGTGTGTGGAGAAATCTCTGAACGAATCCGGGCCGTCCGGGCCCACTTTTTGACGATCAGCCACAAGCCCTGGCGAGTGAGTGGGTTTCCCCGATAATTGACGAACAGCGCAGTGACCGCCGCATCCTTGACCAGTTGCGGACGGCCGCGCTGCAAATAGGACCGTAGGGCCTCGACCGCCTCGGCTGTAAGCGGCAACTGGCGCTCCCTGACCTCACTGCCACAGCGCACCCACTGCTGCTCCAAATTCAGGCTGGCCACGGACAAGTGAATCAGCTCGCTGGCGCGCACTCCCGTGGCGCACATGAGCGCCAACAGCGCCCAATCGCGCAGCATCTTGGGGGAGCTGCGGCCCCGCACTTCTTGCAACAGCCGCTCCACCTCGGCGACAGACAACAGCTGCGGCGGTTCTCGCTTCACTTCGGGAGGGGTCACCGCTGCCGAAGGATCATCCTTGAGAATGCCCTGGGCAACGGCAAAGTGGAAAAAGGAACGGACCGCGGCCACTTTGCGGGCCACGGTTGAGACGGCGTAATCCTTCTCTTGCAGCCAATGCAAAAAATCTGCAACGTGCTCCTGAGAAACCTGCTCCAAGCTCGTCACCCCGTGCACGACCAGCCGGTCGAGAAACTGGGTCAGGTCGTTGCGATAGGCAGCAACAGTGTGGCGAGAAGCTTTTTTTTCTCGCCGGTCAAGATGGTCAAGAAAAGCCGCTACCGTCACCTGCATCGCCCCTTGCACCCCCCTTCCCTGCCCCGATCCACTTCGTCGCCCCATTCATTATACTATAACTGCATCCGCTCAGCCAGCCGCCCCTCAAGATCAACCATCTTGTCAAGAACAGAATCAGAGTTATAATGACTGTGTTGAAAAAGAGGCGGCGACCCTGGTCGCGCGCCCGGACGCTCCCTCACAACGGGGCAAGGGAGAGAGGAGAAATCCATGCAGCAATCCCGGATTGCGCTCAATTTCTTGATTATCGTCGTCGTAATTGCTGGCCTGGTCGGCCTGGCCATATGGCTCGCGCCGCAAATTGTACGCTGGCTGAATCCAGGCTACGACTCCCCAACAGCACTGGAGCAGGTGGAAAGCTACCTGCATCCCACCCCTACCATCCGCCCCAACCCGGCCACCATCATCCGCCAGGTGCGCGCCCTGAGCCGGTTGGAAACCGCGTCGTATACCATCGAAAAAGTGATCACGGCCGAATCCGGACAAGATGCCCTGGCCTTTCTCTTTGGCGACCGGCTGCTCCTCGTCGCCCACGGCCAGGTCATTGCCGGCGTCGACCTGGGCCAGATCCAGGAAGGGGACATCACGGTCACCGCAGATGATCGGGTCGTCGTCGTGCTCCCACCGGCAGAGATATTCCTGGTCACGCTGGACAACGACAAGACCTATGTGTACGACCGTGACACCGGCATGTTTGGCATGAACCCCGGCCTGGAATCGGCCGCCCGGCAAGCAGCAGAAGCCGAGATCCTCCTGGCCGCGTTGGAGGACGGCATCCTGGAAAAGGCGGAGGAAAATGCCCGGGCTTACCTGGAGCAACTGATCACCTCTTTTGGATTCCAAGAAGTGATCTTTGTCCAGGCGACGCCAACTCCCACCCCGCCTCCCCAACCCGTCACCATCGTCCCGGCAACGCCGTAACCGTATTTCTTACTGGAGCCTGGTGTTTTTTGGCAAGCATCATTCTAGCCACGAATTCACGCGAATTAACACGAATTTCTCGTTTTTTACGGCCGAAATTCGAGTGAATTCGTGTCAATTCGTGGCAAAAAGGCCTGAATCAGCCGCCAAGATCAAATTCGCCAGAGCCCAGTTTCTTATCACCCTGCAAGCGTTCAAGAGGGCAATCCAGTGCGTTCCATAACCCGCCATCTCGGACAAGCGACCATCCTGGTCATCCTGCTCTTGCTGGCAACCGTGATCGCACGGCAGCTGGTTCTCTCCGTCCCCTCCGGCGTCAACCCGGAAGTGGGGCTGGCGCCGACCGCCACGATGCCCAACCCGCCTGCTGCAACGCCCCCTCCCACGATCACCGCTCCCCCCACCCAGACTGCCACGCCCACCCAGACCGGGACACCCACCGCTACCTATACCCCCAGCCCCACGCCGCCGCCGCCCAACCCCACCCACATCCCCCCCGAGATCGACCCCGACGTCACCATCACCGGCACGCCGCATCCCCTGCCGATGCCGACGCAGATGCCGCTGGTGGAACAACCGGGCAACGTGGTCAACATCGTCCTGCTGGGGGCCGACCAGAATGCGGGCGGATCGCGGGGCCGGACCGACGTGATGGTCATCGTCAGTGTCAACCCCGACGTGCCCTCCGTCAACCTGCTCTCCATCCCGCGGGATTATTATGTCTGGATCCCCGAGCACGGCTTTAACCGCATCAACACCGTCGACAGCTACGGGCACGACTATCCCGGCGGCGGCCCGGCCCTGGTCAAAGACACGATCGAGTACAACCTGGGCGTCCCCATCCACTACTATGCGCGGGTCAACTTTGAGGGGTTCGTGCACATCGTCGACGCGCTGGGAGGGATCGACATCCCGGTCGAGTGCGAGCTGCACGACACCTTCCCCCATCCCGACGACCCCGAGCAGGGCGTCGACATCGACCTCTACCCCGGCGTGCAGCACCTGGACGGCCTCCACGCCCTGTGGTACGTGCGCTCCCGCGCCGGGCTCTGCGTCAACGACAGCGAAGGGGACGACCGGGACGAATACGGCTACGTCCTCTGCGTCGACTATGACCGCAACCGGCGCCAGCAGCAGGTCCTGCGCGCCCTCTACAAGCGGGCCATGGCGACAGAGGTGATCCCGCGCATCCCCGAGTTGTGGGCCGCGTTCCAGGGCACGATCGAGACCGACCTGGGCCTGGACGACATGATCTGGCTGGGCTGGGTCGGCTCGCGGCTCGACATGACCAACGTCAAGAGCCGCTTTATCGCCCCGCCCTACATCACCTCGTGGACCGCGCCCAACGGCGCGGCAGTCCAACTGCCGGTGCCCGGCGCGATCGACTCGGTCATCGCCGAAGCGATGCTGCCTCCCGCCGCCGGGCGGGCCGACCAGCCGCCCTTCCGCGTCGAGATATGGGACGGCACGGGACAGCCCGGCCTGGCAACCGTCGCCGCCGAGCGGCTGGTCTGGGAGGGGTTGGTGGTCACCAGCATCAACGTTGCCAGCGAGCCCTATGTCCGCACCCAGATCATCGACATGACCACGAGCAGCAAAGGTTCCCCGTTGTGGCTGCTGACCCGCCTCTATCACCGCAGCGCCGGGGATGTGATCAGCCAGCCCACCGAGGGCAGCCCGTTCGAGTTCCGCGTCCTGCTGGGGGTGGACTATAATCCCTGCGTCACGACGCGGTCAATCCAATACATCCCGCCCCCCACCCCCACTCCGACCCCCACAACAACACCCGAGGGATAAGAGACACAACGCGGATGGACCAGAGTTGCATCCCGCTTCGCGGGACCCTGCTTCTGGCCCCCCTGAAGACAGGCTGTCCACGCGTAATCCTAGGCCTGGAAGTGTTGAGCGTCCGCCTGCAAAATTTCACCCGCCGCCTGCAGCCAATTTACCGCACAACCTCCCACCAGGTCGCTCAACTGCTCGAGCTGCGGATGATACTTTTGTGCCAAATAGACCTGGATTTCCGGCGGGATTTCCATTCCCCTGGACACATTTACCCTCCGTCGCAGCATCTCGCTATCGGGCAACCTGGCCCCATCGACGCCCAAAAACTGGAGAATGTCGAGGATCAACTGGCGCGGACGCTGCAATACATGGTCATAAAACCCGATGTGTAGCTGTTGGGGGGAAAAACAGCGCGTCCAAATGCCAATTGTACGGACATAGTCGCTGCGCAAGGACTGATCGGGAGCGTCAATAAACCCCTCGACCCGCTCCAAATCGTCGATGACATCAAACCTTGCCTTTGTCCAGGCAAACCGAACGTGCGACCAGGCCCGCTCAATGGGGTTTCTCAAGATCAGGATGACTTTCAAATCGGGAAAAAGATCGGCGATGTGGGCGACATCTGTTTCCTCCAGGATGGAGTAAGACGGGGTGATCTCGCCCTTTACCTTGCCCTCTCCCGCCACGAACAGCGACCTATACCAGCAGTCATCATATCGGCCGAGATAGTAGCGCAGGGTCCAGCGAACTCGTGGCCAATCGCGATGGTAGAGCGCCCCGCCCAACTCTCTGGCAAACAACCGCCGAAAGCGGGCGTTGTGCTTCTCCCGGCCAAACAAGCGGCGCGGCAGACGAGTGGACGCGAGATGGCTGGGCGAGGGATAGGTCACCGAGCGGTCGAAATAATGCAGCTCTTTTCGCGGCGGCAGCCAGACATCCGGGTGCTGGCGCAAGTTTCGCCACAGCCAGGTCGTCGCCGCTTTTTGGGCGCCAATCCCCAAGAAATCGACCGTGGTCATAGTAACTCGCTCCTATCTTGACGGCAACTGCTCAGCCAGTCGCCCCTGGCTGCTCTCCCAAGGCCGAAAAGAGAGAGAAGTGGGTAGCTCGACAATGGCACATTTCAACATTGGATGCTCTGCCGCAGTGGGAGAAGGGGAAAAAGGGGGTTTCGCAGGCGGCTTCGCCGCCTGCGAAACCCCCTTTTTCCCCCTTCCCCGTGCTTGGCAGAGCAATCTAATGAAATGTGCCATTGTCAAAGTAGGCCAATTGTACCATAACCACTGCGGCTCGGCCAACCGCGAGCGGAAGAGAGATTTCCTGGCGGATGAGCCAGAGTTGTACTCTGGCCCATCGAAATCCCGTTCGGGGTGTTCGTATACGAACACCCGTTCGCGATCCAGCTTGACACGGAAGAAGGGCATGGTAGAATTCAGGTTCTGAATTTTACTCACACCCCGGCGAGCCAGCAATGTCAGAGATCAAACGCCCATTGCGAATCCTGGAAGCACTGGAACGGAATCCCGAAACCACCCAGGCCAACCTGGCCGCCCAGTTGGGCGTGGCGGTCGACAGCGTCAACGGGTACATCAAGCGGCTGATTCGCAAGGGATACGTCAAATGGCCGGATGGAGGCGCGAAAAATGAATCAAGAGTTCTGGAACGATAAACGGGTCTGTGTGACCGGCGGCGCTGGATTCCTGGGCTCGTTCGTCGTCGAAAAACTGCAAACAGCCGGGGCGAAAGAGGTCTTTGTCCCGCGCAGCCAGGAGTACAACCTGGTCGAGATCGAGGCGATCCGCCAGCTGTTATCCGACAGCCGGCCGGACGTCGTGATCCACCTGGCGGCCCGCGTGGGCGGCATCGGCGCCAACCGCGCCCATCCGGCCGAGTTCTTTTACGACAACCTGATGATGGGCGTGCAGCTCCTCCACGAAAGCTGGCGCCGGAAGGTGGCCAAGTTTGTCGCCGTCGGCACCGTCTGCGCCTACCCCAAGTTCACCCCCATCCCCTTCAAGGAAGAAAACCTGTGGGATGGCTATCCGGAAGAAACCAACGCGCCCTACGGGCTGGCCAAAAAGATGCTGCTGGTGCAGAGCCAGGCCTATCGCCAGCAGTACGGCTACAACTCGATCTTTTTGCTGCCGGTCAATCTCTACGGGCCGGGCGACAACTTTGACCTGGAAACCTCCCACGTCATCCCGGCGCTGATCCGCAAATGTATGGAGGCCATCGACCGCGACGAGCAAGAGATCGTCGCCTGGGGCGATGGCTCTCCCACCCGCGAGTTCCTCTACGTTGCGGATGCCGCCGAGGGCATCCTGCTGGCCGCCGAGCGGTACAACGACAGCGAGCCGGTCAACCTCGGTTCGGGCCAGGAAATCAGCATCAAGGACCTGATCGAGACCATCGCCCGGCTGACCGGCTTTACGGGCCGCATTGTCTGGGACACCAGCAAGCCGAACGGCCAGCCGCGACGGGCGCTGGACGTGGAGCGCGCCTGGCGGGCCTTTGGTTTTCGCGCCCGGACAGATTTCGAGACCGGGCTGCAGCAGGCAGTGGAATGGTACCGGCAGCAAACTGGCCGATGATGGAGCCGGGCCACGTCCTCGTCACCGGCGGCGCCGGCTACATCGGTTCCCGGCTGTGCGGCGCCCTCCTGCACCAGAACTGGCGGGTGACCGTGCTGGACAGCCTGCTGTTCGGCGGTGAATCGATCCTGGCCTACCTGGATCACCCCCGCTTCCACTTTGCCCGGGTCAACGTGGCCGAAGAAGCGCTGGGCAGCCATTTTGCCGGCGTCGACGCGGTGGTCCACCTGGCGGCGATCGTCGGCTTTCCGGCCTGCCAGGCCGTCGGCCCCCAGGTGGCGCGCCAGTACAACGTCGAGGCCACGAAACGGGTGTTCGACGCCGCCGACAGCGCTGGCGCCCGGCGCCTGGTCTTTGCCTCGACCTACAGCAACTATGGCCTCTCGCCCGACGGCGCGCCGGTGAGCGAGGAATCGCCTCTCACCCCCCAGTCCCTCTACGCCGAAACCAAGGTCGAGGCGGAGCGGTTCCTGCTGGAGCAGGCCGCGGACGCCGGCTGCGCGCCGCTGCTCTACCGCTTTGCCACGCTGTTCGGCATCTCCCCGCGCACCCGCTTTGACCTGATCGTCAACCAGTTTGTGCTGGAAGCGTTGACCAAACGGGAACTCGTCATCTACCAGCGCGGCTATGCCCGCTCCTTCGTCCACGTCGGCGACATCGTCCAGGCCATCCTGCTGGGGCTAAAGGCGGCCGAGGAAACCGTGCGCGGCCAGGTCTATAACGTGGGGCACGAAAGCGGCAACTATCGCAAGGACGAGATTGTCGCCCTGATCCAGCGCCACGTCCCCGCCACCCGCGTCACCTATAAGGACTTGAGCTTTGGCGGCGATATGCGGGACATCCGGGTCGCGTTCGACAAAATCCGGCAACGCCTCGGATTCCACCCCCGCACCAGCGTCGAAGCGGGCATCGTCGAGGTGCGCGACGCGATCCAACAGGGGTTGATCCAGAATCCCCTGGACCCCAAGTACCGCAATGCCCAGTTTATCGTCCAGTAACAGTCCCATGAGCATCGGCCAGCGCACCGTTCGCTCGACCGCCTACACCGTCACCGCCAGCATCATCCAGACCGGCGTCCAGTTCGCCCGCTCGATCATCCTGGCCCGGGTGCTCGACGTGGACGTCTTTGGCATCTATGCCTTTGCCGCCTCCTGGATCGTCGCCACGCGCATGTTGGGCCAGTTCGGCCTGGGAGACGCGCTCCTGCACCGGGCACGGGAAAGCGAGGGCGAGATCGCGCTGCGGGTCCACTTTACCCTGTCGCTGATCTTTAGCGTCCTGTGGGCGCTGGCATTGGCCGCCGCCAGTCCCATCCTCATCCCGGACACGATGCCCGACGTGACCCTGACCGTGCTGTGGGCGCTCATCGCGGCGGAATTTTTCGGGCAACTCACCTACACTGCCAACTCCCTGCTGGTCAAGCGCGTCGTCTTTCGCCGCATCTCGCTGATCAACGTCGCCGTCACCGTGGTCGCGACCGTCGCCGCTCTGATCCTGGCCTGGCAGGGGTTCGGCGTCTGGAGCCTGGTCGCGACGGACATTGCCAAGGCGGTCGTCCTCGTCGTCGGCTATTATATCTACCGCCCGGTCTGGCGCCCCCGCCTCGGCTGGTCGAAAAAGATCGTGCGCTATTTTCTCAGCTTTGGCCGCCGCTCGTTCCTCGCCAGCCTGCTGCTCCGCGCCCTGGACCGGATCGACGACCTGTGGAGCGGCTTTTTCCTGGGAGAGATGGCGCTGGGTTACTACTCGCGGGCCTACCGCTTCGCCACCTACCCCCGCTCGATCCTGGCCTCGCCGCTCAACAGCGTCGCGTCGGGAACCTACGCCGAGCTGAAGGACAAGCCCAAGCGGCTGGCCCAGGCTTTCTTCCGCATCAACGCGCTACTGGTCCGCACCGGCTTCCTCCTGGCCGGCCTGCTGGCCCTCGTCGCCCCCGAGTTCATCCGCATCGTCATCGGCAGCAAGTGGCTGCCGATGCTGACCGCCTTTCGGCTGATGCTCGTCTTTACCCTGCTCGATCCGATCAAGGCTACAGTCGCCAGCCTGTTCGTCGCCGTCGGCTGCCCGGAAAAGACCGTCCGCGCCCGGTCGATCCAGCTGGTCGTCCTGGTGATCGGGCTTTTTACGCTGGGATCCGCCTGGGGCATCGAGGGGGTCGCGCTCGCCGTCGACCTGATGTTGATCGTCGGCATCGGCCTGCTCCTGTGGCAGGCCAAGGCGCACATCCAGTTTTCGATCGTGCGGCTGTTCGCTGTCCCTACCTTCGCCCTGACCCTCAGCATGGCCGTGGCCCGCGCGGCGATCGAGATTCCAGGCATCCTCGGCTCTCCCTGGCGCACCGGCAGCGTCAAGACGGTGGTCTTTGTCCTTCTCTACGCCGGGTTGCTGCTGCTGCTGGAAAGGGACCTGGTCCCCATGGCACGCAGCATCATCCGCCAGGCGCTGGGCAAACGGCAGGAGAACCAGCATGAGTAGCGGCGACAACGCGCCCATCTTTATCGTCGGCTGCGACCGGTCGGGCACGACGCTGCTGCGCCTGATGCTGACCTGCCATCCCGACGTCACGGTCCCGCCGGAGAGTCCCTTCCTCCGCGACCTGTATCCTCGCTGGGGAAGCGTCCGCCTGGAACGGGTGCAGCAGCTCGACACCGCGTGCAACGACCTCTATGGCGTCAAAAAAATTCGCCGAGTGGAAGATCGAGCGGCAGGCGCTTCGATCCAGCCTGGCCCAACAGCTCCCCCTGGACTATGCCAGCTTTGTCGACGCGGTATACCGGGCCTACGGACGACAGAACGATCCCTCCGCCACCCGCTGGGGCGACAAGAACCCCCCCTACGCCATGAACCTGGACCTGCTGTGGCGGCTCTTTCCCGACGCGTTCGTCGTCCACATCATCCGCGACGGGCGGGCCGTCCTGAACTCGTTCCGCACCGCCAACCAAAAAGCAGGGCAGGCCATCTGGCCCGAGTCGCCCGGCGCCGCCGCCCGCTTCTGGGTGCGCCGCATCGACGCCACAGCCCGCCACCGGCACCACCACCGCTATTGCGAATTGTTTTACGAACGACTCGTCGCCGCCCCCGCAGCGGAACTGCGCCGCCTGTGCGATTTTCTCCAACTGCCGTACGATCCGGCGATGCTCGAATTCGCCCAGGCCAACCGCCGGGAGGGCCTGGTACCCCAGCACCGCCTCGCCTGGCACGACGCCACCCTCCAGCCGGTGCAAGTCTCGAACGCGGAAAAATGGCGCCAGGAGCTGGACCCGGCAGCCGCCCGGCGCTTCGAGCTCTTTGCCGGACACCACCTGCTGCGCTACGGCTACTCCCTCCAACGCAATGGACCCGGGAGATTCGAGCTGATCAACAAACTGGCGCGGCTCTGCAATCAGCTCTTGACGCGGATCCCGGCCTGACAGGAGCGACGGTATGCAAGACCCCCTCATCATCGGCGCGATCGGCGGATCCGGCACCCGGGTCTTGCAGTGCATCGCGGCCCACGCTGGCTACTTTATGGGCACGCACCTGACGCGGCACAAAGATGCGCTGCCGATCCAGCAATTCTGCCGCCAGCACGCCCGGCGCTGGCTCGTCACCGCTGGCCAAAATCCGCCGCCCGCAGAGACAATCCAACAACTGGAGCAGTGGTTTGCGGCGGCGGTCCGCGAACATCTCGCCGCCCTCCCCAATCCCGATGGATTGTGGGGGTTCAAAGTTCCCAAGAGCATCCACCTGCTCCCGTTCTGGGACCACCTGTACCCCCACATGCGCTTCATCCACGTCTTGCGCAGCGGGCTGGACATTGCCTATTCTCGCAACTGGCGGCTGGAGGGAGAACGGCAGCTGATCCTGGAGGAAGCGGAAAAAAAGTGGCCGCCGCACCGGCAGGCGATTGTCCTGTGGGGACGGGTCAACGAGGCGGCAGCAGAGTACGGGGCGGAGCGCCTGGGCAGCCGCTACCTGTGCATCCGCTTCGAGGATCTGTGCGCCCGGCCCAAAGAGGTGACCGGCCAGATACTGGACTTTGTGGGCCAAGATCGATCCAGCCTCGAACAAGCCGCCGCCGAGGTCGTCGCCCCGCCATCGATTGGCCGCTGGCGCCAGCAGCGCCTGCGCGAAATCCACGACATGATGAAAGCAGGCCGCTCCAGCCTGGAGCGCTTTGGCTATTGGAATCCCGCCAACTGGCGAGAAATCGACGCCGCGGCGCACGCTCCCCTCTGGCAGCGCTGGGCCTTTCGACGGCGGCGCATGCGCGATTTGCCCGCTCTGTAGGGGGAAAAATATGTCCTGGCAAAAGAATCCCAACCTGGTGCTGATCAGCCTTGACTGCGTCCGGCCCGACTCGCTCTCCTGCTACAATCCCGCCGCCGGCAAGCCCGGCCCCACGTCGCCGCAGATCGACCGCCTGGCGGCGGAAGGAGTGCGCTTCACCCAGGCCATCAGCCAGGCGCCCTACACCCCGGCCTCGCACGCCTCGCTCTTCACCGGCCTCTATCCTCCCCGCCATGGCATTCGCGCCATGATGGACTACCGCATGGCCGCCGGCGTGACGACGCTGGCCGAGGTCGCCCGGGCGCACGGCTACCAGACAGCGGCCTTTGTCGGCGCCGATGCCATGAGCCGCGATTACGGCCTGCAGCGCGGCTTTGACGTCTATGACGACCGCTTCGAGCAAAGGGTCGCCAACTGGAAGCTGGGCTACCGCCGTTTTGGCGACGAGGTCACCGGGCAGGCCATCGACTGGCTGCAGGCAGCCGCGGCGGAGCGCCCCTTCCTGCTCTTTCTGCACTATTTCGACGCCCACAGCGTCCCGATCGACGTCGCCGCCGACCTGGATTCGTCCTCCCTGGGGCAATTGCTGGCCCGTCTCCACCGCGGCGCTCGCTCCGCCCCGCGCCCCTACCGACGGCTGGTGGGCGCGCTCTACCGGCGCTACTTTCGCTCCCGGCGCTGCGGGCGCAAATACCAGCTCCGGCAGGTGCGCGAAATCGACCACTACCTGGGCCAGTTGTTCGACCACCTGCGCGCTGCCGGCCGCTACGACGACACGGTCGTTGTCATCACCGCCGACCACGGCGACGCCTTTGGCGAGCACGGCGAGACGGGCCACCGCCACTTTCTGTACGACACGACGCTGCGCGTCCCCTTGATCCTCCGCGCCCGGCCCCAGTTCGCCGGCCGGGTTTTCCCCCACCTGGCCCGCCTGGTCGACGTGATGCCGACGCTGTGCGACCTGGCCGACATCCCCCTCGACCCCGCCCTCGACCTGGACGGCGTCAGCCTGCTGCCCGCCCTGTCCGGCGAGACGCCCCCCGACCTCAACGCCTACAGCGAGACGCGCCACGAACGCTCCTTCGAGGAACAAGAGCACCTGATCCGCCACTTTAACAGCCTGCGCAGCGAAAAATGGAAGCTGATCTGGGACCGCCTGGACGACAGCCAGCAGCTCTATGACCTGCAGGCCGATCCCGGCGAACTGCAGGACGTCGCCAGCCAGCACCCCGACGTCGTCGCGGCGCTGCAGGCCGAGCTGCAGGCCGTCCTCGACCGCGCCGTCGCGCCCGAGCGGATCAGCGAGGCGCTGGATGAATCCGACCGCACCCAGGTGGAGGAGCGCCTGCGCGCGCTGGGCTACTTGTAGGCAGGGAGAGGAGAAAAGATGCCCCAAGTCAGCGTAATCATCACCTCGTACAACCACAAGGCCTATCTGATCGAAGCCGTCGACAGCGTCCTGGCCCAAACCGTCCAGCCGCACGAGATCGTCGTCGCCGACGACGAATCGAGCGACGGCTCGGTGGAAGTCATCCAGGGCTATCTGTCCCGCCACCCCGGATTGGTCAAGGCGGTCTTCCAGCCCCAGAACGTCGGCATCTCGGAGAACCGCAACGCGGCCCTGCGGGCGGCGACGGGCGACCTGGTCGCCATCCTGGACGGCGACGACCGCTACCTGCCCGACAACCTGGAACGGCAGCTGGCGGCGCTGGAACGCCAGCCCCAGGCCCGCTGCGCTTACAGCAACCTCTACTTTATCGACCCGCAGGGAACGCGGACCAAGATCCGGGACCGGACCCCCCAACCTTCCGGCGACGTGTTTGCCCACGTCGCCGCGGGGCAGATGGGCCTGCTGCGCTCGATGCTGGCGCCCGCCGACCTGGTCCGCCAGGCGGGCCTGCTCGACGCCCGCTTCCCCAAGCACGACGGTTACGTGCTGAGCCTGCGCCTGGCGAAAATGGCCCACTATGCCTACGTTTTCGAGCCGCTGGCCGAGTACCGGGTCCATCCCCAGGGCGATTCCCGGCGCTACACCCAGCGCCCGCGCGTGCGCTACCTGGGGGACGTCTGGGGCGAGGTCGAGCGGCTGATCGCCGACGCGCCGCCAGAGACCAGGAGGCGTATCGAGAGAGCCTGGCGCGCCCGCCTGCTGCGCACCGAGATCCGCGCCGACCTGGAGGAAGGAAAGCGGCTGCGGGCAGGATTGCGCGCCCTGGGCGGCCTGGCCCGCCATCCAGGGGTGATCCGGCGCCTCTGGGCACGACTATGAAAGTTGTCATAACTCGACAATGGCACATTTCAACGTTGGATGCTCTACCGCAGTGGGGGAAGGGGGAAAAGGGGGGTTTTGCAGGCGGCTTCGCCGCCTGCAAAACCCCCCTTTTCCCCCTTCCCCGTGCTTGGCAGAGCAATCTACTGAAATGTGCCATTGTCAAAATAACCTGAATTGTAGGAGCGACGCACGCGCCGCCTCTACAAAAACCCTGTCGAGAATAATGACATGAGTATCGGACCAAACGGCGAAAACCTGATCCTGCTCATCTCCCAGCAGCGGGCGGGGTCGACCTTGCTGCAACGCATCCTGGCCGGCCACCCCGACGTCCACACCACAGCCGAGACCTGGCTGATGCTGCACCCCATCTATGCCCTGCGGGAGGAGGGACACCAGGCAGAGTACAACGCCCGCCTGGCCTTTACCGCCTTGCAGGACTGGCTGGGCACGCTGGAAGGCGGCGAGGCGCATTACATCGAAGCGCTGCGCCGGCAGGCAGTCTATCTCTACGACACCGCCTGCCAGCAGGCGGGCAAGGCCCGCTTCCTGGACAAGACGCCGCGCTACGATTTCGTCATCCCCGAGCTGGCGCGCATCTTTCCCGCCGCCCATTTCGTCATCCTGCTGCGCAACCCGCTGGCGGTGCTGGCCTCGATCCTCGACACCTGGGTCAAGGGCCACTGGGTGTTGCTGCCCCGCTACCGCTCCGACCTGCTCGACGCGCCGCGGCGGCTGGTCGCGGGCATCGAGCTGCTGGGCGCGCGCGCCCACGTCCTCCACTACGAGCACCTGGTCACCGGGCCAGAGGCGCAGGTCGAAGCGCTCTGCCGCTACCTGGACTTGGACTTTTTTCCATCCATGCTAGAATACGGCCGCCAGGAACCCCATCCGGGGCACATGGGCGATCCCACCGGCGTCCACCAGCACAGCCGCCCCACCACGGCCAGCCTGGAGCGCTGGCTGGAGCTGGGGCGGGAGCAGCAGACCCGCCACTTTGCCGCCGGCTACCTCGACAGCCTGGGGGGCGACCTGTTGGCCGCCATGGGCTACGACTACGACGAACTCGAGCGCAAGCTGGCAGCGGTCCCCTGTGCGGGCGGGCGGGTCGAACTGCCGTGGCAGCAGGTGGTCGAGCCGACGCCGGCCTTTCGACGGCGGCTCTATTACGTCGAGCTGGCGCTGCTGGAACACCGGCGGCTGGCCCACGCGCTCGGCAAGTGGCGCAAATCGCGTAAACGGAGGCGGCGATGATCGTCGTATCGGCGGGGATGCAAAAAGCGGGCAGCGGGTGGCACTATAACCTGATCAACGACCTGCTGGTCGCGGCCGGGTGCCAGGACGCGCGGGCAGTGCGCGAGCGGTTCCACCTTCACGCGGTGCTCAAGCACCACAACTGCCTCATCGGCCGCCCCCTGTGGCCCAAGCTGGCCCTCGTCTCCATCCCCCACCTGATGGGCAACACCTTCGCCGTCAAGACCCACAGCGCCCCCACGCCCAGCCTCAAGTGGCTGATGGCCCGCGGCGCCGCCCGGGCGACCTACATCTACCGCGATCCCCGCGACGTGGTCGTCTCGGCCTTTAACCACGGCAAAAAACTGCGCGCGGCGGGCGAGACCCACTCCTTCGCCCGGCTGGAGACGGTGGAAGCGGCGATCCAGGCCACAGCAGAATGGCTCGACGTCTGGCGCGCCTGGGCCGCGTGCGAGAACGCCCTGCTGACGCGCTACGAGGACCTGCTGACCGACCCGCTGGCAGAGATGCACCGCCTGGCGGACTTTTTGGGGCTCAGCGTGCCTGCAGCGGAGATGGAGCGCATCGTCGCCGCCTACCAGGCGGGAAGCAGCGGCGCAGAGGCAAAAACTCCCCCCAAGCAAGGGCTGCACTTTAACCAGGGGGTCGCCGGCCGCTACGCTGCGGCGTTGAGCGACGAGCAACTGGCCCTCTGCCAGCGGCAGTTTGGAGGCGACCTGCCGCGCATGGGGTACGCGCCATGACCGCCATCGCCCACGTCGTCAATCCGGTCCAGGTCAAGGAGAGTTCGGACCTCTTTGTCGCCCAGCCGATCACCTTTGAAACCATGCGCGTGGCGCGGGATTTCGCCGCCGGCCAGGTCGACGTGGGTCTCTTTTCCGCCCAGTACCCGGAGGACCATCCCGTCGTCCCGGCCGACTTTCAGCGCACCCCCGACCTGGAGACGTCGATCCTCGATTACAGCACCTTCCAGCGGCCGCGCAAGCTGCCGCTGCTGAAAGAGATCCTCGACCGGCTCTACCAGGCCAGCGACGCCGAGTACATGGTCTATACCAACGTCGACATCGGCCTGCTGCCCCACTTTTACCTGGCCGTCGACCGTTTCATCGCCGCCGGCTACGACGCCTTTGTCGTCAACCGGCGCACCATCTCCTGCCGCTACCAGCGGGTCGACCAGATTCCGTTGATGTACGGCGAGGTGGGCGAACCCCACCGCGGCTGGGACTGCTTCGTCTTTCGCCGCGCTGCCTACGCCAGCTACGAGCTGGGCACCGTCTGCCTGGGGGCGCCGCGGATGGGACTGGCGCTGGTCGCCAACCTGGTCGCCCACGCCGAAAGGTTCCACGAGTTCAAGGACCAGCACCTCACCTTCCACCTGGGCAACGACCGCAGTTGGGGCCGCAGCCCCTACGCCGATTACGCCGCGCACAACGCCCGCCAGGCGCTGCACGTCCTAAACGAACTGGAACGAAAGGCAGGGCCATTCCCCGCTAACTCGCCGCCGGGCGCCTTTCTCAAACGGCGGCGGCGCTGGGGCGGCCTGTACGAGTGGTGGGTCCGCCGCGTGCACCTCCCCGTCCCAACCGCACAGCGGCTGAGGCGATTGTTCGGGCAGGAGCGCGACGATGATGAATAGGAAACCCTTTGTAGGGGCGACCGGCCGGCCGGCCCCGCAGCTGCAGGGGTCGCCCCTACAAATAGACAAGCGAGCAGACGTCTGTAGAGACGAGGCGCCGCCTCGCCCCTACCAAGCTCTCCCCCCCATCTTTATCGTCGGCGTCCACCGCTCGGGCACGACGCTGCTGCGCTACATGCTGAACAGCCACAGCCGCATCTATATCCCGCCCGAGTCCGACTTCATCGCCAACTTTTTCCTGCGCCGCCCCAGCGGCGAGCTGAGCGAGCGGCGCATCGCCCAACTCCTCGACACCGTCTTTACCCGCTACCGCTTTGTCGGCGAATGGCAGGGCGACCCGCCAACTGCGGCGGCGTTCATCGCGGCCATGCCGGAGCGCACCCCGGCCGCCTTCCTGGACACCCTCTACGGCACGTACGCGCGGCAGAACGACGCCGTCCGCTGGGGCGACAAGACGCCGATCTATGCCAGCTACGTCGACCTGATCCACCGCATCCTGCCCCAGGCCCAGTTCATCCACATCATCCGCGACGCCCGCGACGCCGCCCTCTCGATGCTGGACAAGTACGAGAAGGAGGAATTCCACGTCGACGTCTTTTTTGCCGCCCGCAACTGGGTGCGCCGCATCCGCAAGGCGCAGCGGGACGGCGCCCGGCTCCCCGCCCACCTCTACCACGAGGTGCGCTACGAGGACCTGGTCCAGAACCCTCAGCACCAGCTGGAGGTAATTTGCGATTTCCTGGGCGAGCGCTTCGAGCCGGCCATGCTGACCCACCACCGGGCAGCCCGCGAGCGCGTCCCAGCCGACAGCCACTTTTTCGACAACGTCCGCAACCCCACTACCCGCCAGCGAATCGGGCGCTGGCGGGCGGGGCTCGCGCCGCGGGACCAGCGGCTGGTGCAGTTCGTCTGCGGCCAGTTGATGGACGAGCTGGACTATGAGCGGGAGGACGTGGGCCGCATGTCGCCGGGCGAGCTGATGCGCCTCGCCGCCCTGGCGGCCAAGTACGCCACCCTGCAGGCCGGCCGCCGGGTGCTGCAAGAAGTGGGATTGATGCCGCCGATATGAGCGCGCTCAGCGAAACCCCCTTCTTTATCGTCGGGCATCCCCGCTCCGGCACCACGCTGCTGCGGTTTTTGCTGGGCAGCCACCCGCGCCTCTACATCCCCGAAGAGACCGGTTTCATCCCCTTCCTGGTCAAGCGGCGGCAGCTCGACGCCGAATTGAGCCTCGCCCAGGCGCAGCGCGTCGTGGCGCGCATCGGCCGGCTAAACCACCTCTGGCGCGACATGGTGACCGACCTGCCCGCTTTCTACGCCGCCCTACCCCGCCCCACCCTGGCCTTTGTCCTGGACGACCTCTACCGCCGACAGATCGCCGCCCACGGCGCGGTCCGCTGGGGCGACAAGACGCCCCTCTACGTGCGCTACATCCCCACCATCGAGCGCATCTTTGCCGACGCCCAGTTCATCCACGTCATCCGCGACGGGCGGGACGCGGCCCTCTCGGCGCTGCACAAGTGGCCGGAGCGGCGCACCTACATGGACCTCTATTACCTGCTCAAACAGTGGGTGAACAACGTCGAGGCTGGGCGCGCAGCCGGCCAGCGCCTGGGCGACGCGCGCTACATCGAGGTGCGCTACGAGGAGCTGGTCCAACAACCCCTGGCGGCCCTAGAGCGGGTCGCCGATTTTTTGGGCGAGCGCTTTCACCCAGCCATGCTCGACCACACCCAGCTCGCCCGCGAGGTCGGCCCAGGTCCCCAGGGCCACACCGAGGTGCAGCGCCCCATCTCTACTGGCAGCGTCGGCCGCTGGCGCTCCCAGATGACGCCCTTCGAGCGCAAGATGGCAGAGCGAATCGCCGGCGAGACGCTGGCTGCCCTGGGCTACGAGCGGCCCGCCCCCGGCTCCCTCAATGCGGCCGAACGGGCGGCGCTGCTGCTGCGCGGCGCCAGGTACTGGCTGACCAACGCGCTGCGCAGCACGCTGTACGCCAGCGGCATCCTGACCCTGAACCGGGGGATGCGGCAGGGGAACGAGGGAACAAGGAAGAAAGGGAATAAGGAGACAGGATAACCATGCGCATTCTTTGCCTGACCTCCCGCCTGCCCTACCCGCCCCACCGCGGCGACCGGCTGCGCGCCTTCCACATCACCGAGCACCTGGCCCGCGAGCACGAGCTGAGCCTGGCCTCGTTCGTCGCCGACGAGGCGGAGCAGGAACACGTCGCCCCCCTGCGCGACCATTGCCGGGAGGTACGCGTGGTGCGGATGAGCCCGCTCCGCTCGGCGGTGAGCGCGGTCGGCAACGCCTGGCGCCGCGTGCCGCTGCAGGCGCTCTACTACCGCTCGCGCGAGATGCAGCGCGTCGTCGCCGAGATGGTGCAGGCCACGCCCTTTGACGCCGCCTACGTCCACCTGTTCCGCATGGCCCCCTACGTGGCAAATTACCCGGCCCTCTACCGCGTCGTCGACCTGACCGACGTCATCTCACGCGAGATCGGCCGCTCGCTGGCCTACCGGGGGCCGGTCT
Source organism: Anaerolineae bacterium (assembly GCA_016931695.1). Lineage (GTDB taxonomy): Bacteria > Chloroflexota > Anaerolineae > B4-G1 > DUEL01 > JAFGEI01. Next base: position 18,229 of record JAFGEI010000026.1, read on the forward strand.
CGCGCCTGGTCTATACCGTCGAGCGGCCGCGCATCGAGCGCTACGAGCGGTGGGTGGCCCAGACCTTTGAGGAGACCTGGCTGATCTCGTCCGCCGACCGGGCCGCGCTGGCGGCGGCCTGCCCGGAGGCCAATATCCGCGTCATTCCCAACGGCGTCGACACGGCGGGCCTGCACCCCACGGGGCAGCCGCCAGAGCCAAACACGCTCATCTTTGTCGGTCACATGCGCGTCTTGCACAACGTCGACGCCGTGCTTTACCTGGTCCAAGAGATCCTGCCCCTCGTCCGGCGCGAGATTCCCCCCTGCCGCCTCGTCGTCGTCGGCGCCGATCCCGCGCCCGAGGTGCAGCGATTGGCCGCCGACCCCGCCGTGACCGTGACCGGCTTTGTGCCCGATCTCAACGCGCAGCTCAACCGGGCCGCGGTCTTTGTCGCCCCGCTGCGCTTTGCCGCCGGGGTGCAGAACAAGGTGCTGGAAGCGATGGCGGCGGGCCGCCCGGTGGTGACGACCCGCATCGTCAACGAGGGCCTGGGCGCCGTGCCGGGCGAGGAAATCGTCATCGCCGACGACCCGCCGACGGCGGCTCGCCAGATCGTCGCGCTGCTACGAGACGAAACCCTCCGCTCGCGCATCGGCCAGGCAGCGCGGCAGTTTGTCCAACGCAAATATAGTTGGGAGCACGCAGTGCGGAGAATGAAAAAGATAGAAGCAAATTTGCACTCAAGTTGACATCCAGCCAGGCTGTGTTATCATAATGCAAACAATGATGACATGATGTATACGGAGCGAGGAGAATGATTCGCACACAGATTCAACTAACAGCGGAACAATCCCAAGCCCTAAAAGAACTGGCTACAGAGGAAAACATCTCGATGGCCGAGATCATCCGGCGTGCAGTTGATCACTGGCTCCAGATTACCCGGTCGGTCTCGATGGAAGAACGAAAAAGACGAGCAATTGCCGCTGTCGGACAGTTTCGTTCCGGGCTCTCAGATGTATCTGAAAAACACGACGAGTATCTCATAGAGGCGTATCAGCATGAACATTTTTGTTGACACATCCGCCTTCTATGCCTTGTTGGACGCCGACGATCAAAACCATGCCCAAGCCAAAGAAGCCTGGGTAAAATGGGTACACGTGGATTGTTCCTTCCATTGCTCCAACTATATTCTTTTGGAAAGCATTGCTTTGATACAACGGCGATTGGGAGTTGCAGCCGTCCGTCGGTTCCAGGAAGATATTATTCCCCTATGCCACGCCCATTGGATCGGCCCTGAACTGCATGCAGCTGCCACCAGCGCGCTACTAGCCGCCAATCGCCGCCAGATCAGTATTGTCGACTATACCAGCTTTGAACTCGCACGACGCCTGGGCATTCGCGTTGTTTTCACCTTTGATCAGCACTTTGCCGATCAAGGCTTCAAAATCTCGCCGTAATGCTCCGATCCATCGTGCGCCTGTATACCTCGCCAATGACACCTGCAAGCGAAATGCGACATTGTCGAGTTTGGGAATCTTGCGTTCTTTGCGGTAAAGATAGCTTTTTTGTAACTGCTCAGGCTGCCCGCCCGGATGCTCTTCCGTGCCAGAGAAGGGGGGAAATGTGGGTGCCGGCACCCACACCCTCCCCTTTTCCGGACTTGGGAGAGCATTGCTCCCCCACTTGAAGAGACTGCCACCACGTCCCCCTTACCCGCCTTTGAGTGGCCGTAGACATGACCATCTACCTGGACGTTTCCGCCGCTGTCCACCGCCGGGCCGGGTTGGGCCGCTATGCCGAGAACCTGGCCCGGGCGCTCGTCGCCGCCGCTCCCGGCCGCTTCGCCCTCTTTTACAACCGGGAGCAGGGCATCGAACCGCTGGCCGGGCTGGAACGCCTGCCCACCCGCACCGTCGCCCTGGGCTACAAGCCGTGGCGCATGCTAGTCTGGATGGGCCAGCTGGCCCGCATCGGCCTGGACCGCTGGCTGCCCGGCGCCAGGTTGTTCCACGCCACCGAACACCTCCTGCCACCGCTGCGCACTGTACCCACCCTGCTCACCGTTCACGACCTCATCTTTCGCCACCTGCCGGAACACCACAAGCGGCTGAACCGCTGGTACCTGAACGCGACGATGCCCCTCTACTGCCGCCGGGCGAGCCACATCATCGCCGTCTCCGAGCAGACGCGGCAGGACCTGATCGCGGCTTACCACATTCCGGCCGCCAGGATCACCGTCGTCTACGAGGCGGCCGCGCCCCACTTTCGCCCTCAATCGGCGGAGGCCGTCGCCGCCGTGCGCCAACGCTACAACCTCCCCCCGCGCTACCTGGTTTTCGTCGGCACCATCGAGCCGCGCAAGAACCTCGGCCGCCTGCTCGAGACCTTTGAGGTCGTCCGCGCCGAAGGGCTGAGCGACGGGCTGGTCGTCGTGGGCCGGCGCGGCTGGCTGTACGGGGATTTTTTCACCCGGCTGGAACAGTCCCCTGCCCGCGACGCGGTCATCTTGCCCGGCTACGTCCCCGACGCAGAGCTGCCCGCTATCTATGCCGGCGCGCAGGCGCTGGTCCTGCCCAGTCACTACGAGGGATTCGGCCTGCCGGTGCTGGAAGCGATGGCCTGCGGGACGCCGGTGGCGACCTCCAACACGTCCAGCCTGCCCGAGGTCGGCGGCGACGCGGCCCTCTATTTCGACCCAGACGACGGGGAAGCAGCCACGGCGATCACCCGCCGCCTGCTCGGCGACGCCGACCTGCAGGCCGAAATGCGCGCCCGCGGATTGGCCCAGGCGGCCCGTTTCTCGTGGCAGCGAGCAGCCCGGGAAACGATGGCGGTCTACAACCGCGTTGCAAAACACGGGTTGTAGGGGTACAGCCTGCTGCGCCCTCACTTGATTTTTCAGTCGTTTGAGGTAAGATACTCGGCGAGGTACACAAATGCACATACTCGTCACCGGCGGCGCCGGTTTTATCGGCTCCAACCTGGTCGACCTCCTGATGGCCCAGGGCCACGAGGTCACTGTCATCGACAACCTGCTCACCGGCAAGGTGGATAACATCGCTCACCACCTGGAGAACGAGTGCTTTCACTTTGTCAACGACTCGATCCTGAACATGAACACGCTGGAGCGGCTGGTCCGCCACGCAGAGCTGATCTATCACCTGGCAGCAGTGGTGGGGGTCAAATACGTGGTCCAAGACCCCCTCAGCGGCATCATCACCAACGTCCGCGGCACGGAGAACGTGCTGGAGATGGCCTTCCGGTACTGGGTGCGGACGGTCATCGCCTCCAGCTCCGAGGTATACGGCAAGTCGACAGCCGTGCCGTGGCACGAAGAAGGCGACCGGCTGCTCGGCCCGACCAGCGTCGCCCGCTGGTCCTACGCCGACTCGAAGGCAATCGACGAATACGTCGCTTTTGCCTACGCCCGGCGGGGACTGCCGGTCTCGGCCGTGCGCTACTTTAACGCCTACGGGCCGCGCCTCGACGCGCGGGGGTATGGCAGCGTCATCGCCCGCTTCATCACCCAGGCACTCAACGGCGAGCCGCTCACGGTCTATGGCGACGGGCAGCAGACCCGCTCCTTCACCTACGTCGCCGACACCGTGGCCGGAACGGTCCAGGCAGCCACAGCAGCCGATGCCGTCGGCCAGGCCTTTAACATCGGCACCGAGCGGGAGATCACGATCAACGAACTGGCCCAACTGGTGCTCCGCCTGACCGGCAGCACCTCCGAGATCGCCCACGTCCCATACCGCACCGCCTTTGGGCCGCAATTCGAGGAGACCCGGCGCCGCCTTCCGGACACAAGCCGGGCGCGCGAGATACTGAATTTCGAAGCACGTACTTTGCTGGAAGAAGGACTGGGTAAAACGATAAATTGGTTTCAGGAGCAAGTATCAAATGTCTTCAACAACACGTCTGAGCGCCATTCTTGACGGTATCCTAGAAGCTGGCTGGCTGGCGGCAATCGTCGTCACGCCGCTGTTTTTCAACATCTATTCCAGCCGCGTCTTTGAGCCGGACAAGCTGACCACCCTGCGCTCCATCGCGCTGCTTATGGGGGTCGTCTGGCTCGTCCGCTGGGTTGAGGAGTTGGTGAGCAGAAAAACCAGCCGCACTGCCTCGCAAGATCGAAAAATCACCTGGCGCACCCCCCTGGTACTGCCCACCGTGCTGACCATCGTCGTCTATATCATCAGCACCATTTTTTCCGTCACCCCCTACGTCAGCTTTTTCGGCTCGTACCAGCGGCTGCAAGGGACGTTCACCACCTTTTCCTACATCGTCATCTTTTTCGTCATTCTCGACCGCATGCAAACGCGCGCGCAAGTCGACCGCTTTGTGACCACGTTGATTCTCAACAGCCTGCCCATCGCGCTGTACGGTTTTGTCCAGCGCTCGGGCAAGGATCCGCTGCCCTGGGGCGGCAACGTGACCAAGCGCGTGGCCTCCAACATGGGCAACGCCATCTTTGTCGCCGCCTACCTGATCATGGTCGTGCCCCCCACCCTGGCCCGCGCCGTCGACTCCTTCCGTTCCATCCTGCGCGACGAAAAGAACACCATCGCCGACGTGCTCCGCGCCGCTGCCTACGTCTTTATCTTTTTGGTCCAGGTCATTGCCATCTATTACACCCGCAGCCGTGGCCCGTTGATGGGGTTGATCTTTGGCCTCGGTGTCTGGGGCTTTTTGAGCCTCCTCGCTCTCCAGCGGCACACGGTGCAACAGAACCCCGGCATCTGCCGCCTGTGGCGCTGGCTGTGGATTGTCACACTGGTCGTCGTGGTCCTCTTGTCCGCTGTCTTTTTCTCCCTCAACCCGGGCGGGCCGCTGCACGAATGGGCCGTCGAGCAGCCCGCCATTGGCCGCCTGGCCAACGTCCTCGAGCCCGACGAGGGAACGGGCAAGGTGCGCTCCCTGATCTGGGAGGGCGCGGTCGAGATGCTGCTGCCCCACGAGCCGATCGAGTATCCCGAAACCTCCCAGTCCGCAGCACATCCGGACCCCTTCAACGTCATCCGTCCATTGGTCGGCTATGGGCCCGAGTCGATGTACGTCGCCTACAACCGCTTTTACCCGCCGCTGCTGGGACAGTACGAGAAGCGAACCGCCTCGCCAGATCGGTCGCACAACGAGACCCTCGATTCGGTCATTATCACCGGGCTGCTGGGATTCGTCGCCTACCTGTGGCTCTTTGGCAGCGTCTTTTACCTCGGGCTGCGCTGGCTGGGCATCCTGCCCGCCAAAGGCTGGCAGCGGATTCTCTTTTTCGCCTTGATGGCGACGGGCGCGGTCGCTTTCATTGCCTGGACCACGATCACCATCGGCCCGCACTTTTTCGGGCTGGCCATTCCGATCGGGATGGTGATCGGCCTGATCGTCTATCTGATCGTCTACAGTTTTTCGATATCGTGGGGAGAGATCCAGGTGGCGGAATGGCATCCCCACACCATCCTCCTGACCGGCATCTTTGCCACCTTTATCGCCCACTTTGTCGAGATCAACTTTGGCATCGGCATCGCCGCCACGCGGACGACCTTTTGGGCCCTGGCAGGGGTGTTTGTGCTACTGGGACTGCAGCAGATCGTCGTGCACGATCCTGCGCCCCAGGCCGCGCAGTCCGCTCCAGCCAGCGACAGCCGGCGGCGCCGGCGCCAGCGCACGGCCCCTGCCAGCGGCAAGACGGGCCTGGACGCCGTCCCCGACTGGCTCTGGCCTGCCCTGGGGGCGGCGCTGATCGGCGCGCTGATGCTGGGCACCCTCTTTTACGACTTTACCAACAACGTCGAACAGCTCAGCGACCCGATGAGGATTCTCTGGCGGGCGATGACAGTGGTCGCCGTGCCCCGGCAACAGCCACCGCACACCTCGCTGGGCATCATGATGATCCTCAGCCTCACCTGGCTGGCGGTGGGCCTCTTGTCCATCACCCAGATGATCAAGCTGGGAGTGTTTCGCCAGCGGCAGGGCGATATCTGGGCTGCCGCCGTGGTCATCCTCGTCGTCTCGCTGACCGCTGGCTTTACCTTTGGCTTGATCCTGGCCGGGCGGCACGCCCGGGTGCTCGGCGTCACCGTGCAGAGCATACAAGATGCGTTGGGACTGGCCGAATACATGTCGAATCAGATCACCGCCTACTATATCTTCCTGAGCGTCGTCATCCTCCTGGGCGGATTGGCCCTGGCGATGGGACGGCCCTGGCCCCAAAGGTGGGCCACGCCCGCTGCGGTCCTGCTCCTGCTGCTCGTCGCCGTCCCCATCATCGCCTACAACTTTAACCTCCGGCCCATCAAGGCGGACATTGTCTTTAAGCAGGGCGACCCGTGGGAAAAGAACAACCAGTGGGCGGTCGCTGTCCAGCACTACCGCCGGGCGGTCGAGCTCACCCCCTGGGAGCGAGAAGATCACTACTACCTCTTTTGGGGGCGGGCCTTGCTGGAATATGCCGAAACCCTCGAGTCAGCAGAGGAAAAAGACCTGGTCATCCGCGAAACAGAACGGGTGCTGCTGCAAGCCCAGGCGATCAATCCCCTCAATACTGACCACAGCGCCAACCTGGCCCGCATGTACCGCTCGTGGGCCCAGTTGACGACCGACGCCGACCTGCGCCAGTATCTCTCCGAACTCTCCTCCTCCTACTATGAGGTCGCCACCGACCTCAGTCCCAATACTGCCCGCCTGTGGAACGAGTGGGCCTCGGTCTATTACTACAACCTGCGCGACATGACGGCTTTCCAGGAAGCGATCAGCCGCTCGCTGGAACTGGATTCGGAATACGAGGACACGTGGATGATGCTCGGCGACATCCGCGCCAGCCAGGGCGACCAGGAGGGCGCGATGAACGCCTACCGCCGGGCGCTCGAGATCAGTCCCGAAGAACGGCGGGTGTGGCGGACGATCGGCCAGCTGGCCATGCAGACGGAAAACTATGACCTGGCCATCGAAGCCTACCGGCAGGTCATCGAGCTGAGGCCCGACGCTAACAACGTCTGGGATTCACACCGCATGCTGGCCATCGCCTACCTCCAGGCCGGGTCGTGCGACGACGCCATCGCGGAAGCAGAGATCGCGCTGCAACTGGCCCCCGAGGAGCAGCGGGAAGTGGTCAACCAGACCCTGCAGCAGATCCAACAACAATGCGCTGCCGGGGAGGAAACGCCGGAAGAAGGGACCGGGCCGTGACCATCTACATCCTGGTCTTTGCCGGCGCGCTGGTGCTGGCAATCGGCGGCACGCCGCTGGCGCGCTACCTGGCCCCGCGGCTGGGGATGATGGACCAGCCCTCGAGCCGCAAAGTCCACCTCCGCCCCGTGCCGCGAATCGGGGGGGTCGTCATCTACCTGGCGGTGCTCGTCGCCGCCATCCTGCTCGGCCGGCAGTACAACTTTGCCCAGTTTGGCTCCATCGTCGTCGGCGCCACAGGAATCTCGTTTATGGGGCTGGTCGACGATCGCTGGGGGCTGCGCCCCATCGTCAAGCTGCTGGGGCAGGTCCTCGCCGCGCTGCTGCTCTATGCCACCGGCATCTATGTCGGCACTTTCCAACAGCCGCTCGTCAACCTCGTCGTGACCGTCTTGTGGGTCGGATACATCACCAACGGCATCAACCTGCTGGACAACATGGACGGCCTGGCTGGGGGCGTCTCGGCCATCGCCGCTGCCTACTTTGCGCTGATGTGCGCCTTCAGCGGACAGTACCTGGTGGGCGCCCTCTCGATCGCTGTGCTGGGCGCATGTCTCGGCTTTCTCTTTTACAACTTGAACCCGGCCAACATCTTTATGGGCGATTCGGGCGCCCTCTTTCTCGGCTTTATCCTCGCCGCCATCGGCATCAAGATCGACTTTCCCGACAACGTCACCTTTGTCACCTGGATGGTGCCGGTATTGGTGATGGGGACGTCGATATTCGACACCACACTGGTCTTTGTTTCCCGCCTGCGGCGCGGGCTGAATCCGCTGACCACGCCCGGGAAGGACCACCTCTCCCACCGGCTGGTGGCAGCAGGGATGACCCCGCGCGAAGCAGTGTTGACGATCTATGTCGTCTCTTTCGTCCTGGGCATGCTCGCCGTCTTTGTCACCCGGGCCTCCGCCGTTGAGGGCTATGCAGTGGGGGGGCTGGTTGTCCTCGCCGGACTCTATGGCATCTGGCGGCTCGAACGGCCGCCATTTTTCTCGCCCCAGCAACCGACGAGCTAGCCGGAGGTATCGCTATGGCCACCCTGCAAGAGAAAATTACCGACCGTTCAGCCCACATCGCGGTCATTGGCCTCGGCTACGTCGGGCTGCCGCTGGCGCTGGGCTTTGCCCGCGCCGGCTTTCGCGTCACCGGGCTGGAGGTCGACGGCCACAAGATCGAGCTGTTGAACCAGGGCCGCAGTTACATCGACGACATCGACAGCAGCGAGCTGGCCCCCCACGTGGCGTCGGGCCTGCTTCGCGCCACAGGCGACTATGACGTCCTGCGCGAAACCGACGCCGTCTTTATCTGCGTCCCCACGCCGTACGATGCCCAACGCGCGCCCGACCTCTCCTTCATCCGCGACGCGGCGGTGGGAATCCTGCCCCGCCTGCACGCCGGGCAGCTGGTCGTCCTGCAATCGACCACCTACCCCGGCACCACCGACGAGGTCGTCCAGCCGATCCTGGAGCAGAGCGGCCTCAAGGCGGGGGACGACTTTCACCTCGCCTTTTCTCCCGAGCGCATCGACCCCGGCAACCGGGATTGGTCCGCCTACAACACCCCCAAGGTCGTCGGCGGGCTGACCCCCGCCTGCACGCGACTGGCCTGCGAGCTATTGAGCCAGATGGGGGCCCCGGTCTATCCCGTCACCTCCCCCCGCGCCGCCGAGATGACCAAGCTGCTGGAGAACATTTTTCGCTCGGTCAACATCGCCCTGGTCAACGAGCTGGCGCTGCTGGCGGAGCGGATGGGCATCGATTTCTGGGAGGTGGTCGAGGCGGCCAAGACCAAGCCCTTTGGCTTTATGCCCTTTTACCCGGGGGCAGGCGTGGGCGGCCATTGTATACCGGTCGACCCCTATTATCTCTCCTGGAAAGCCCGCGAGTACGACTTTTACACCAAGTTCATCGAGCTGGCGGCCGAGGTGAACCAGGCCATGCCCTACCACGCCGTCGACCTGGTGACGCAGGCCCTGTCCCGGCGGGGAAAGGCGCTGCACGGCGCGCGGGTGCTGGTGCTGGGCGTCGCCTTCAAGCCGGACGTCGACGATCCGCGCAACTCGCCGGCCGAGCGGGTGATCGAGCTGCTCATGGCCCGCGGCGCCGCGGTGCGCTACCACGACCCGTACGTCCCCCAGTTTCGCGTCGGCGGGGACGTCTTTTTCCAGCCCCCAACGCCCCTAGACTCGGTTCCGCTTACCGCGGATGAGCTGGGGGCGGCCGACTGCGTCATCATCGTCACTGGGCACCGCGGCCTCGACTACCGGCAGGTCGTGGAGCAGGCCCGCGTCGTGGTCGACTGCTGCAACGCCACCCACACCCTGGAACAAGTGCCGCCGACTGTCGTTCGCCTGGGAGCGCCGTTCCCGTCAGAGTAAAGTGGACGAGCAACAGCCCACCTCCCCTCCCTCGCGCCGCCGCCTGCGCATCGTCCAGGTCCTGACGCTGTTGATCGTTCTCGGGGCATCCATCGGCGCCGTCTACCTGCGGGACCACATCCAGGAACTGGCCAGTTTCGGCTACCTGGCAGTCTTTATCGTCGGCCTGGTCAGCAACGCGACCGTCATCCTGCCCCTGCCCGGCCTGGCGGTCAGCTCGCTGATGGGCGGCGTCTTTGACCCCTGGCTGGTTGGAATCGTGGGCGGCATCGGGCAGGGGCTGGGCGAACTTTCCGGCTACATGGTTGGGTACAGCAGCCAGAAGCTGGTCGACCGCGGCTCTACCTACGAATTTATCTACACGCGGATGCAGCGCTACGGCATGCTGGCAATCTTTGTGCTGGCGCTCGTCCCCAACCCGCTGTTCGACATGGGGGGGATCGCCGCCGGCGCGCTGCGCTTCCCGGTCTGGAAATTTCTCGTCGCCTGCATCGCGGGGAAAATCATCAAAAACGTATTGTTTGCCTGGGGAGGATACCTGGGGTTGCGGAGGTTGTGATATGTCAACGAGCAAGGGAACACTTCCGACCATCGTCGTGCACGGCGGTGCCGGGGAAATCCCAGAAGCAGATCGCCCGGCGCACGTCGAAGGATGTCGGCGCGCAGCCCAGGCGGGCTGGGAGGCGCTGGCCGCTGGCGGCTCCGCCCTGGATGGCGTCGAGGCCGCAGTGCGCGTGATGGAGGACGATCCCACCTTTGACGCTGGCCACGGTTCCTTTCTCAACGCCGTCGGCGAGGTCGAGCTGGACGCGATCGTTATGAACGGCCACGACCTGTCGCTGGGCGCCGTTGCCGCCGTGCAGCGGGTGCGCCACCCGGTCAGCCTGGCGCGCCTGGTGATGCAAAAGAGCAACCACAGCTTTCTCGTCGGGCCCGCCGCCGACGACTTTGCCCGCCAGCACGGCATGCCGATCTGCCCTCCCTGGGAGCTGCTGAGCGAGCGAGAATTGGAGCGCTGGAAAAAGTTCCAGGCTGGCGAGGCACCGCCGCCCCCGGACTATTTCACCCCCTGCGGGACCGTCGGCGCGGTGGCCCTCGACGAGCAGGGGAACCTGGCTGCGGCCACATCCACCGGCGGCACGCCGAACAAGCTGCCGGGCCGGGTGGGCGACTCGCCCCTCGTCGGCTGCGGCGCCTACGCCGACAACCGCTCCGCCGCCGCCTCGGCCACCGGCGAGGGCGAAGCGCTGATGAAGATCGTCATCAGCAAGACCACGTGCGACCTGGTGCTGCAGGGACTGCGTCCACAGGTCGCGGCCGAGGCGGTCGTCGAGCTGCTGGGGGAGCGAACCGGCGGTCACGGCGGCCTGATCCTGCTGGACCGGCAAGGACGGTTTGGCATCGCCCACAACACCTCCTACATCGCCTACGCCGTCGCCGCCGCCGACGGATCGATACAGGCAGGGATTTGCTATCCTGCCAAAAAGTAGCGGCTGCAAAAGAAATAAACACCACGATTCAGGCCCCTCCCTGGCGAGGGGAGAAAGGAGACCGAACCAATGAACTTTGAGCTAGCCGAAGAATACCAGATGGTGCGCCGCATGGTGCGGGATTTTGCCGAGAAAGAAGTCGCGCCGCGCGCGGAGGAAATTGACGCCACAGACACGTTCCCCGTAGACCTCTTGCGCCGCATGGGCGAATTGGGTATCATCGGCCTGCCATTCCCAGAGGAATATGGCGGCTCGGGCATGGACTATATGAGCCTGGTGATCGCCCTGGAAGAGATCGCCCGCGTTTCCGGCACCATGGCCATCGTCCTGGATGCCCAGACGTCCCTCTGCGGCGAACCGATCTATCTCTATGGCACCGAGGAACAAAAGCGAAAATACCTGGCGCCCGTGGCGCGCGGGGAGAAAATTGGTGCCTTTGGGCTCACCGAGCCCAACGCCGGCTCCGACGCCGGGGCCACCCAGACCCGCGCGGTCCGCGACGGCGACGAGTGGGTCATCAACGGCCAGAAAATCTATATCACCAACGGCAGCGCGGCTGACGTCGTCGTGATTACCGCCAAGACGGATCCCGACGCCGGAACCCGCGGCATCTCGTCCTTTATCATCGAAAAGGGAACACCGGGCTTCCAACCGGGGCGGGACGAGGTCAAGATGGGGCTCAAGGGCTCGCTGACCTCTGAACTCTTTTTCGAAGACTGCCGCATCCCGGCCGAGAACCTGCTGGGCACAGAGAACGAGGGCTTTAAGCAATTCCTGCGCACGCTCGACGCCGGGCGTGTCGCCATTGCGGCCATGGCGGTCGGCCTGGCGCAGGGGGCGTTTGAAAAGGCCCTGGCCTATGCAAAGGAGCGGCACCAATTCGGGCGGCCCATCGCCAAGTTTCAGGCCATCCAGTGGATGCTGGCGGAATCCGCCACCGACATCGAAGCTGCTCGCCTGATGGTGCACCGGGCGGCCTGGCTCAGGGAACAAGGAACCCGCTTCACCAAAGAGGCGTCGATGGCCAAGCTCCTGGCCACGGAGGTGTCCGAACGGGTGTGCTGGAAGGCGATCCAGATCCACGGCGGCCTCGGCTATGTGCGCGAGGCCGGGGTGGAGCGGATGTACCGCGACCAGCGGCTTTGCGCCATCGGGGAGGGGACCAACGAGATCCAGCGCCTGGTCATCGCCCGGCAGCTGTTGAGAGAATAGCTGCCCGGCGCACGTCATTGCGAGCCGCCCTGACGGGCGGCTCGCAATCTCAGTAGATCCAAATTTGTCACCCTTCGCTCCGCTCTCTGGGCGTCGCTCAGGGTGACAAACTTGGATCTACTGAATCTGTTTATTCAGCCGCCAGATCGGCTTCCGCCCCCACCAACCGCGCCCACGGCCCGTGGATGCCGTCATCGGTGACGCCATAGTAGATGCGCAGGCCGTGGTTGTCCCGCTGAGCCAGGTCGTAGCGGACCTGCCCCCCGCGTTCCCGTTTGCGGATGACCGCCAAATCCTCTTCCCACTGAAGTTGTTCGGGATCGACCGGGTGGTCTTCGCGCTGGGAAATGGCATAATGCCACAACTTGCGGGCCGACCTGCGGGTCACGTTGTTGACAACGTTCCCATTGCGCAGATCGCGCATCGTGTGGTAGGCTCCCCCGTGCCGTTCCTCGGTCGCGACGATCTCGACCCCCGTGCGCGGCGGCTCGACGGCTCCCTTCTCGGGCTGCTCCACCTCTCGCAGCGGCTCTAGCGACCGGTGCACCAGGTTGACGATCTCGTCACGCACCGCCAGCCCCGTCTCCGACTCGCTCCGCACATAGACCTTGTTGTCGTCAATGGCATAGGGAGAATCGGGGCCGCGCGGCACGATCACCCGCACCACCCGCTTGCCTTGCGCCTGCTGCACGTCAGCCGTGACGGTCAGCTGGGGAGTGATGCGCTGGGTGACCTCGGACTGCAGGGCGCTGATCAACTGCTGCGGATTACTGACCCCAGTGGGCGGTTGCTTGGAATCCGCGCTCAGGCCGATGTAGAGCGTGCCGCCGTTGGTGTTGGCAAAAGCGCAAATGTCCGACAGAATCGCATAAAGATGTCCCCCCCGCCGGCTGTGCCGCTCGTGAAAGTCTTGCACGATCGAGACCCCTTCCTCGCGCGCGGCCTGGACATGGTCGAAGGGGGCCTTGGCAGCCGAGCGATAGGGGCGAGTGCGGGCAAAGTCGTCCCCGAGAAAGACCTCGCGCAGGGCCTCGAAACTCACTTCCGGCAGCAACACCTCGGTCATCCGCCCGCCGATCCCCAGATTTTGAGGATTGTTGGGATCGCGGGTGAGCCGGTGGGCATCGGAGCCTTGAATGCAGCGCATGCGACGCGGATACTCGGGTTTTGACCCGTCAAAGAAGCGGGACGTCGTACGGCGCCCTTTCCTTTCCAGGTCGGTGACCTCCAAGGCGTGCAAGTTGCGGTCCTGGGTATAGGCAATCCGCGTCTGCCCACCAAAATCAAAGCCGCGCATTGCCACGCCGTTCGCCGAGTTGGCGTGCGCGGCGATGACAATCCCCCCCGCCTCGGCCATCATCCGATACGCGGTCAGTACATCCGTCGTCGCACCGACTTCCGAGCTGCCCTGGTCCAACTTTTCCAGCGGGACGTTCAGCTGGCGTAGCAGGAACTCGAGCTCGCGCACGTCGGTCTGGGGATGAAAAATCCCCAACACGTGAAAGCCAAACGTCGCCGTGAGCTCAAGCCCCGGCAGTACGAGAACCGTCTCCCTCAGGCGGCGGTACTCTTCCAGCTCTTTGCGCTCATCCTTCCGCAGTCGATCCAGTTTCTCCAACGTCTCCAACTGCCGAGCCGTCTCCACCATCTTGCGATAGCCAGCTACCGTGTTGTGATCGGTAAAGGCGATAATATCCAATCCCACAGCCTCCGCCTGGCGCAAAATATCCAGGTAAGAGACGTAGGGTTCTTGATAGTCAGCAGAAGCAGGTGTGTGCACGTGCAGATCGACCCGCTTCCATTCAGATTGATTTTCTTTTTTCCTTCTAGCCATTATTTTTTCCAGTAATTATTAATTTGACAATGACACATTTCAGTAGATTGCCCTGCCAAGCACGGGGAAGGGGGAAAAGGGGGGTTTCGCAGGCGGCTTCGCCGCCTGCGAAACCCCCCT
>JAFGEI010000184.1 GCA_016931695.1 Anaerolineae bacterium
AAGGTAGAAAATTCGTGAAATTCGTGTTAATTCGTGGCAGAAATTCCGAGATCATCTAGGGCTCCCCCAACTAATAAATGCGCCCCTCCCCAGATCGGATGCCGGAGGATCCGTCCCGGCAACGACGATCAGCCCGGCTTGGGTCGCAGTCAACTGCCCGATGAGCGCGTCGACTGGGGGCAGATGGTAAAAGTCCGTTAGACTGAGCATGGGCTGATCTTGGCACAGCGCCCTCGTTTGCGCAATAGGCAAGACAGAGAACACGGGCCTCTAACATGATACGCTCCCGAAGGTACGGCTTGCCCAGTACAGATAGATGAGTTACAATGGCTGGGTCGGCTAGAAAGAGGGAGTCATCGTGCATCGGGAAAGCTGGGTTGTTCGAACAAAACTGACACCCCCTTTCCTCCACAAGCGTACGCTTCACCGTTCCCGCGTCACCAAGCGCCTGCTCGAGGCCTTGGATTATCGCCTCACCACCGTCCAGGCGGGGCCGGGTTACGGCAAGACAACGGCTCTGGCGACGCTTGCGGAAAAAGGGATTCCTCTCATCTGGTACCACCTTGGCCCTGAGGACGCTGACCCCCTCGTTTTTCTTGCTCATCTGGTGCATGGCTTTCTCTTCGCGCTCTCTGACATGCCAGACAGCGCCCTGGCACTCTTGGGGAGGTGGGAGGAAGGCAGTAGCGAACGCCCTTGGGCACCTGTCATCGACCTGCTGGTCAACGATCTGGCCAGGCGCGACGACGGTCCCTGGCTGCTGATCCTCGACGACATCCACCGGCTGAACGAGGCAGCGGAACCGCTGCGCATCCTGGACTGGTTCATCGGCCGGGCACCACCCAGCCTGCACGTGGTCCTCGCCGGCCGCTACCCACCCAGGCTGCCAACGCTCGTCACCTGGCGGGTTCGAAACGAGCTCTACGAAGTTGGACAGCAGGAGCTGGCCTTTACTCCACAAGAAATCTGCACCCTGTTCCAGGATCGCTACAATCTTCCCCTGACCGATGACGAAGCCGAACGGCTGGCGGCTGACACGGAGGGCTGGGCCATCGCGCTCCAGTTGGTCTGCCAGGGACTGCACAACGGCATCGTATCGAACGTGCCCCAGGCGCTGGAGCGACTTGCGACCCCCACGGAGGACCTGCTCAGCTACCTGGCCCAGGAGGTTCTAGAGAAGCAGCCCGCCGACATCCGCGACTTTCTCCAGGTCACGGCGGTCCTGCGCGAAATGACCGCCTCAATCTGCGACTGTCTGCGCCAGGCCGATGACAGCGCCTATATTCTAGACTATTTACTGGAAAACGGCCTGTTCGTGGTCAACCTGGGCAGCGGTCACGCTCGCTACCACCACCTTTTTCACGACCTGCTGCAAAGCCAGCTCTCCCCCCAAGAAGCCACCGCCGCACACCGCCGGGCAGCGGTATGTTTTGCGGGGCGTGACGAGCAAGAAGAAGCAACGCACCACCTGCTGGCAGCCGGTGCCCTGGAAGAGGCTGCAGAAAACCTCGAGCAGCTGGGGCAGCGCATGGTACAGGAGGGGCGGCTAGATACCCTGGCCGGCTGGATCAGCGCCATCCCACCAGAGGTCCTGCTAAACCATCCATCCCTGCTGGTCTATCTGGGCGACGTCGCCCGGCTGCGCAGCCGCTTTGACGAGGCGCTGGGCTGGTATCAACAAGCAGAGGAGCGTTGCCGCAGCCAGGGCGACGTTCGGGGGATTGGGCAGGCGCTGCGCGGGCAGGGGCGTGTCTATCTGGATACGGTCAATCCAAGCCGGGCAGAAGACCTGCTGCAGGAAGCCCTGCGGCTGGCCGATGGGCAGGACGACCGAGAAACGCGTGCCCGCCTGCTGGAACTGATGGCAGAGAACTTGCTCAATCTGGGCCGCCCTCAAGAGACCGAGGCGCTGCGCGCCCAGGCGCACGACTTGCGCGAGGAAGGGCCAGGCGAGGCCGAACTCCCAGTGCGCATCCTGCTGCGCACCGGCCGACTCGACCAGGCCCGCCGCCTGTTGGAGCAGCGGGCAGAGGTCGAGCAGCGACAGCCCGTCCTCCGCCCCCGCGCTCATCGCGAGACGCTGCTGCTACTCTCACTGATCCTGGCCTTTCAAGGCGACGGAGAGGCAGCGTATCGCCGTGCCGTCGAAGGGATAGAACGAGGACAGGTGCTCAACTCACCCTTTATCATCGCCGTCGGTACCATGCGCCAAGGACACTCGTACTTGCTGGACGGCACAGCCAAGAGCTATGAAAATGCCTACCGCTGCTACCAGGAAGCCATCGCCCTGAGCGAGCGCATGGCGGTGTCGCGGCTCAAGGTTGAAGCCTACTGGGGCCTCTGCCAGGTACACGGTTTTCGTGGTGCCATCGAGATGGCCGAGGCCGCCGCCTGGCAAGGTATCGAGATCGCGGAGCAAGCTGGAGACGAATGGATCACCGCGCTCATCAAAGTCTCGATGGGAGCCGGGCTCGCCCTCGCCGGGCAGCATCCCGCCGCCATCGAATGGCTGACCCAGGCAGCAACGACCTACCGTGCCTGCGGCGACACGTTCGGCGAAGCCGTCGCCCGGCTGTGGCAGGCGCTGGTCTGGTACAAGACCCGCAACCTGCCCCGCCTCGAGCTTGCCATCGACAACCTGCTGCGGCTCGTCCGCGAGTATGAATACGACTATCTCTTCCGGCGCAGAACCCTGCTGGGCCCACCTGACCCACGCGTCCTGGTCCCGCTACTTCTCTATGCCCGCGACCATGGCATCCGCAAGAACGACGCCGAAAATCTGCTGGCCCAGCTAAACCTGCCCAGGGTCGAGTTTCATCCCGGCTACCAGTTGCGCGTCCAGACATTGGGACCTTTCCGCATCTGGCGCGGCTCGGAGGAGACACCGCCCCAGGAATGGCGGCGGGAAAAGGCGCGCCAGTTGTTTCAACTGCTGCTCACCTACCGTCACAGCCTGCTCGACCGCGACCAGATCATCGAAAGACTGTGGCCCGAATTGGACCCCGAGACTGCGCGGCGGGATTTCAAAGTCGCCTTGAGCACGCTGTTCAGGGTGCTCGAGCCGGAGAGGGAGCGCGGAGCGCCCTCGGCCTACGTGCTTCGGGACGGCAGCCTTTATGGCCTGCGCCCGGAGGCCGACCTGTGGCTGGATGCCGAGATATTCGAGAAATGGGCCAAACAGGGCGACCATCTCTACCGCAAAGCACCATCCGTAGCGCTCGAACCCTATCGCCAAGCGTTCAACCTCTTCCAAGGCGAGTTCCTACAGGATTGTCTCTATGAAGAGTGGGCCAGCGAGGAACGGGAGCGGCTGCTCACTCGCTACCTGCGCACCGCCGACCGGCTGGCGCGCATCCTGATCGAGGAAGAAGAGTGGGAGGAGGTCATAGAAATCTGCGGCGCTATCCTGGCCCGCGACGACTGCTGGGAACAAGCGTACCGGATGACCATGCGCGCCTACGCAGCGCTGGGTAACCGGGCACAGGCTCTACGAACCTACCAACGCTGCGAGAAACGGCTGCACGACGAACTCGGTATAGAGCCCTCTGCCGCTACCGCCCAACTGTACAAGTCGATCCTCGCATCTGACAGGCCCTCTCTGTAACTCGTCGGTAACAGATCTCTGCCATGATAGGATAATCCGCTTGCTGACCTATGGGTGGGGAGACGACCGATGTTCCGCAAAGTGTTGATTGCCAATCGAGGCGAAATTGCCGTGCGCATCCTGCGCGCCTGCCGTGAGCTGGGCGCGCAGGTGGTGTCCGTCTATTCGGACGTGGACCGCTGCGCGCTGCACGTCCGGCAATCGGACGAGGTCTACTACATCGGACAGGCCCCGGCGCGGGACAGCTACCTGCGCATCGACCGCATCGTCAAGGCGGCGCGGCGCAGCGGGGCCGACGCAATTCACCCCGGCTATGGCTTTCTGGCCGAGAACCCCGCCCTTGCCCAGGCATGCATCGACGCGGGGATCACCTTCATTGGCCCCGCTCCTGCGGCGATCGCGACGATGGGCGACAAGGTGGCGGCGCGCCGCCTAATGGCCCAGGCGGGCGTTCCGGTCATCCCTGGGACCGCCACTGATCTCGACGACCAAACGATCCTGCGACAGGCCGAGAAAATCGGCTTTCCCCTGTTCGTCAAGGCGGCTGCCGGGGGCGGTGGCAAGGGTATGCGGCGGGTCTACAGCCCCGGTGAGCTGAAACGCGCCCTAGAGGCAGCCCGCCGCGAGGCGGCGAGCGCGTTTGGAGACGACCGCATCTACCTGGAGCGGGCGGTCCAGGGCGCGCGCCACATCGAGGTGCAGGTCCTGGCCGACGGGCAAGGGAACGTCATCCACCTGGGAGAGCGCGAGTGCTCGATCCAGCGGCGGCACCAGAAACTGATCGAAGAGTCCCCTTCGCCGGTCGTCGACGACAGCTTGCGCCGGCAGATGGGCCAGATCGCCGTGCAGGCCGCTGCTGCTGTGAGCTACGTCAATGCCGGGACGGTCGAATTCCTGCTTGACCACAAGGGCAGGTTCTACTTTCTGGAGATGAACACCCGTCTCCAGGTCGAGCACCCCATCACCGAATGCGTCACCGGGATCGACATTGTCAAAGAACAACTGCGCATTGCCTTTGGCAAGCCCTTGCCCACTACCCAAGACAAAGTGCGGCCCAAAGGCTGGGCTATCGAGTGCCGCATCACGGCCGAAGATCCGGCGAACGACTTTTTGCCTGCCAGCGGCCGCATCGTCAGGTTGTGCCTGCCCAGCGGGCCGGGCGTTCGCGTCGACAGCGGTATCTATGAAGGAGTCGAGATCTCGCCGCACTATGATCCGCTGTTGGCCAAGCTCATCACCTGGGGCAACACGCGCCAGGAAGCGTTGCAGCGCATGGAACGGGCTCTCAAAGAGTTCCGCATCGTCGGCGTGCCAACCAACATACCCTTCCACCGCCAGGCGATGAGCGCGCCGCCCTTTGTCGCTGGTACGTACGACACCTCATTCATCCGCCAGCACCTCTCCGCCGCGACCGGCGGCGCGACAGCCTATTCGCAGGTGGCGGCGGTCGCCGCAGTACTGCACCATCAACAAAAAGGTGCGCGGTCGCCCGCCACAGCAGCGCACAAAGACAGCAGGCCGTTCAGCGCGTGGCGGTTAGTCAGCCGCAGGGAAGCGACGGGGCAATGAAGTACCGGGCAATCGTTGGGCAGGACGAATACCTCGTCAAAGTAGACCCATCCGGCGAGGTCCACGTGGACGGCTGCCAGCAGAGCATCCGCCTGGAAAGTATCGACCAGGGCGGCTTTTTCATGCTGCTCGCCGGCGCGGTGCCCCACGAGGTGTTCATCGAGCGCCGACGAGAGGGGTACGCCGTCACCGTCGAGGGGTATCATCACCTCGTGCACGTGGTCGACGAGTCCTCGTGGTTTGCCGGCGAGCGGGACCAGGCGCCGGCCGGAGAAAAGGAGGAAAGGGTCATCAGCCCTATGCCGGGCATCGTCGTCGCCATGCTGGTCGAAGAAGGGCAGCCTGTTCGCGCTGGCGATGGCATCGCCATTCTCGAAGCGATGAAGATGGAGAACGAGATCCGCGCCCGGCGCGCCGGCGTCGTCCGCAGCGTTCACGTCCGGCCCGGCCAGACGGTCAACTTGAACGACGTCATCGCCTGCATCGACCTTCCGGAAAATACCCCGGTGGAGCAAAACGGTGAGAGCACCTGATAGCGGTCCCGTCGTCGAGCACGAGGTATCTCTACGCGTCCAGACGATGGGCGGGTTCCGTGTCTGGCGCGACGGCGTCGAGGTCGAGCCAGCAGCCTGGCGGCGCGAAAAGGCGATCTACCTCTTCCAGTTCCTGGTCACCGTGCGCGGGCGCTACCTGCACAAGGAGCAGATCATCGACCGGCTGTGGCCCGAGATGGACGTGGAGGCAGGGGATCGGGATTTTCGCGTCGCCCTGAACGCCGTCCATCGCGCCCTCGAACCGCAGCGCCCGCCGCGCGCCGAACCGCGGTTCGTCCAACGACACGACCTTGCCTATGGCCTCGACGTCGAATCGGTCCGGGTCGATGCCGACGCCTTCGAGGCCCAGGTCATCACCGCGAACCAGGCGCTGCCCCACGCAGAAGAGACGGCGATTGAACGCTACCAGGCCGCCCTCGACCTCTATCGTGGCGATTATCTACCCGAACGGCGCTACGAGGACTGGAGCAGCGCCGAGCGAGAGCGGCTGCAGATGATCGCCCTGACGACCATGACCACACTGGCCAGGCTGCTGGTCGAGCGGAACCCACCCGAAAGCATCCGTCTGGCCCAGCGCGTGCTGGCAACCGACCCGGTCTGGGAGGATGCCTATCGCGTCCAGATGGCGGCCTACATGGCCCAGGGGAACCGGCCGCTGACCCTGCGCACCTACCACCAGTGCGTCGAGGTGTTGGAGCGCGAGTTTGGCGTCGAGCCCCTGCCCGAGACGCAGGCACTGTACGAGCGCACACAGGCAAAATAGTCTGCGGCGTCGTAACTCGACTGCAACACGGCACTGTTATGATGATGGGGGAGTAGAAAAATGACCAAGGTCCAGCGCGATATCGCTTCATTCGTCCTGCGCTTTACCCAGGAACTGTGGCAGGACACCGAGGGCGAGCCCCAGGTCCAGTGGCGTGGCTACATCCAGCACGTCCAAAGCGACCAAGAGACCCACTTCAGCCACTTTGCCGAGGCAGTCGGATTTGTCCAACAACGCCTGGCCGAGTTGACGATGGAGAGCGTCCAGGGCAACCAGGCCATTGACCGAGAGAAGGCTATGCACAGCAGCCTGGCTTTTTGGGAAGAGTTCGCCGCAAACTATACGAACGTGATGCTCGAGACAATAGCCAAGTCCCGCGCGCTCAAGAAACAGATGGACCGGGCCTTTCGCCAAGCCATGGACGGATGGCGGGGCGCTGCTACGCCCGGTCAGCGCGAGGTGCTCGAGGGGCTGCAGGGGCTGCAGGCACAGGTCGATGGCCTGGCGGCCAAGATCGACCGCCTGGGACAGGTGCTGAAGGAGCAATAACCCCGCGGCGAAGCGTATGCCCTTTCTCCAAACCCCCAGCCTGAACGTCCATTATCGCTCCGCCGGCACGGGCGAAAGCGTGCTGGTCCTGGTGCACGGCAATTTCGCCTCTTGGCGCTGGTGGCAGCCGCTGATGGAGCGATTGCCCGCCGGCTATCGTGCCTACGCCCCTGACCTGCGCGGCTACGGCGACACAGAGCGCCGGCGGGGCCGTTACACTATCCCTATCCTGGTTCACGACCTGCACGAGTTCACTGCCGCACTGCGTCTACCTGCCTTCCACCTCGTCGGGCATTCGCTGGGTGGCGCGGTGGCGCTCCAGTTCGCCCTTGACCACCCCACCTGCCTCCATACCCTGACGCTGGTCGCGCCGGCGCCTGCCGAGGGGCTGGCCCTCTTCCGAGAGCAGGGCGTACCTGCCCCCTGGCTCCACCGCTTCCTGGCGCTCCAGCGCGACGCCTCCTTCCACACCCTCGACGTCGTTTACCGGCTGATGCGCACTTTGCGCGCCGACCGGCCGTTGCTGCGTAACGCGCTGCAACAGATGATGCCCTCGTTGCCCGCGGGCGACTTGTTGGAGACACTGGCGGAGGACGCGGGGCGGATGGCCCCCGGCGCCGTGGCCGGCTACTTGCGCGGACTGGACCGGTGGAACGTACAAGAGCGGTTGGGAGAAGTGAGCGTGCCGGCGCTGATCCTGTGGGGCGCGCGCGATTGGATCATCCCGCAGGCCGCGCTCGAGCGCACTGCCGCCGCGCTCCGCCAAGCTGAACTCGTCGTCTGGCCCGACGTAGGCCACGCCCCCCAAGTCGAACAACCCGAACGTTTCGCCCGCCTGCTGGGCCAGTGGATCGAGCGGCACACACCAGCACAGATTCCACGAATGAAACGAATTACACGAATTATACTTGCATTCCGCACTTCTCTAACAGGGTTGAGTCATGGTAAAATTGTGGCACTGATACCAAGAGCGAGGTGCCATGATGATCACA
>JAFGEI010000185.1 GCA_016931695.1 Anaerolineae bacterium
CCCCCTTCCCCGTGCTTGGCAGAGCAATCTAATGAAATGCGCCATTGTCAAATCAGAATGACATCTATGTAATTTCGACAACCAGATGTGTCTCTACGGCCAGATTTTGGATCTACTGAGACTGCCTGACGGTAACCTTTTTCAATCGAGTCACAGGTTGTTCAAGTCTGCCACAAAATCGCAATATACGCAAGCTGTGTTTTGGATTCGTGTGAACTCGCAGCGAAAAGTCGGCAACTGCACCCGGTGACAAATAAACCTGGAAAGCCACCTGGTGTTGCACTCTCCGCCATTGGTGGTAGGATAGAGATGATAGGAGGTGCAATGGGAAAACCCCCTTTCGTCACCCGCGAACGGGAACTGGGCCAGCTGACGAGCTATTTGGACCGCGTCCGGTCGGGCCAGGGCCAGGTCTGCTTCATCTCTGGCGAGGCCGGGCGGGGGAAAACCACCCTGGTCAACGAGTTCACGCGCCGGGCCCAGGAACAATACGCCGACCTGGTGTCCGCCGTCGGCCAGAGCGATGCCCAGACCGGCGCCGGCGACGCTTACCTGCCCTTCCGCGAGATCCTGGCCCAACTCACCGGCGACGTCGAGATGGACCTGGCCCGCGGCACGATCTCGGAGGAAAACGCCACCCGCCTGCGGGACCTGCTCCGGTTCTCCGGGCGGGCCCTGGTCGAAGTGGGGCCGGACCTGATCGGCGCTTTTGTGCCCGGCGCGGGATTGGCCATGCGCGTCGGCGCCTTTGTGGCCGACAAGGCGGGCTGGCTCAAGGGCATCGAGCGCCTGGCCGAACGCAGACCCAAAAGCCCCGGCGACAAGGAAATCGAACAGGGCCAGATATTCGAGCAGTACACCAACGTGCTCCGGCGCCTGGCGGAGAAACAGGCGCTGATCCTGATATTGGACGACCTCCAATGGGCAGACGGCGCATCCATCGACTTGTTGTTCCGCCTGGGACGGCGCATCCAGGATCGCCGCATCCTGATCGTCGGCGCCTATCGTCCCGACGAAGTCGCCCTGGGCCGGGGCGGAGAGCGCCACCCGCTGGACAAAGTCATCGCCGAATTCAAGCGTTACTATGGAGAAATCCTGATCGACCTCAACCACGTCGAACTGCAAGAGGAGCGCCATTTCGTCGACGCCTTGCTGGACACCGAGCCCAACCGTCTCGGCGAGGGATTCCGTCGTGCCCTCTGCCAGCACACCGGCGGTCATGCCCTCTTTACCATCGAACTGCTGCGGGCGATGCAGGAGCGGGGCGATCTCGTGCAGGACGAAAGCGGTCGTTGGGTCGAAGGGCCGGCGATCGACTGGGCTACCCTCCCCCAGCGGGTCGAGGGCGTGATCGAGGAGCGGATTGGCCGCCTGGGAGAGGAGCTGCGCCAGGCGCTGACGGTCGCCAGCGTAGAGGGCGCCGAGTTCACCGCCGAGGTCGTGGCTGCGGTACAAGCGGTAGCGGCGCGCGAGCTGGCGCGGCGGCTCGGCCGGGAGCTGGAACAACGGCACCGCCTGGTGAGCAGCCAGGGCGTGCTACAAGTCGGACCGCAGCGGCTGACCGCCTACCGCTTCCAACACAGCCTGTTCCAGCAGTATCTCTATCACAGCCTGAACGAGGCGGAGCGGGCTTACCTGCACCAGGACGTCGGCAACGCGCTCGAGACGCTGTACGGCGCGGCGGCGGACGACATCGCCGTGCAATTGGCGCGCCACTTTGCCGAGGCGCGGATCGACGACCGGGCTGCCCACTACATGCAGCAGGCCGGCGAGCAGGCGGCGGCCCGCTTCGCCAACGCCGAAGCGGTGGGCTATTTCACCCGTGCCCTCGACCTGGTGCCAGCGGCGGATGCAGCGCGCTGCTATCCCCTGCTCCTGGCGCGGGAACGGGTCTATGACGTGCTGGGGAAGCGCGAGGAGCAGCAAAAAGACCTGGCCGCCCTGCAGGAGATGGCGGCCGCCGCCGGGCTGGGGGCCGAGGTCGCCCTGCGCTGCGGGCACTATGCCGAGGTGACCGGGAACTATGACCAGGCCATCGCTGCCGCCCAAGCGGCGATCCAGCAAATCGACGCCAGCGAGACGGACGATTCCCAGGCTCAAATGCGAGCCTCCGCGTACCTGCAATGGGGACGCGCCCTCTGGCGCCAGGGCGATTACCCGCAGGCGCATATACAGCTGCTGCAGGCCCTCGAGCTTGCCCGGTCCCATCAGCTGCAGCGCATGGAAGCCAACAGCTTGCGCGCCCTCGGCGGCGTGCTCCAATACCAGGGCGACTATGAAGCCGCGCGCCAGCGCTGGGAAGAAGCGCTGGCGATCTACCGCCGGATCGGCGACCGGCGCGGGGAGAGCGCCACGCTGAACAACCTGGGCGTCGTCTCCAACGCCCAGGGCGACTATGCCCAAAGCGGGGCGTGCTACGAGCAGGCCCTCTACATCTGCCGCGAGATCGGCGACCGGCGGCAGGAGGGGCTGGTGCTCAACAACCTGGGCATCGTCTGCCGCTTCCTGGGCGACGGCAGCCGCGCCTGGTCGTGCTGCGAACAAGCGCTCCAGATCAGCCGCGAGATCGGCGACCGGCAGCTGGAGGGCAAAATCCTCGACGACGCCGGGGTCGTCCTCCAGCAGCTGGGACGCGACTCCCAGGCCCAGGCCCACTATGAACAGGCGCTGCACGTCTGCCGCGCGGTCGGCTACCGGCGCGGGGAATGCTCCGTCCTGAGCAACATGGGGCTCCTTTTCCACCACCTCGGCGACGATGAATCCGCCCTCACCTACGCCCAACAGGCGCTGCAGATCGCTCGCGAGGTCGGAGACCGGTCGCTGGAGGGCGACGCGTGGACCCACCTCGGCCACGCCCACAGCGGGATGGGGCGGCTGGCAGCGGCGGAGGAAGCCTACCGGCAGGCGCTGGCGGTTCGCCGCGAGCTGGGCGAAGGGGCGACGACGCTGGCCCCCCTGGCCGGCCTGGTCCTCGTCGCGCTGGAGCGGGGCCAGATCGACCAGGCCATGGAATGGAGCGCAGAGATCCTGGCTGACATGCAGGCCAATCCAACGCTGACCGGTACCGAGGAACCGTTTCGGGTTTACCTGGCCTGCTACCGGGTCTTGAAGGCAGCCCAGGACCCCCGGGCCGCAGCTCTCCTGGCGACGGCCCACAACCTGCTGCAAGAACGGGCCGCCGCGATCGAGGACCAGGAGAAAAGAGTGGCCTTTTTGACCCGCAGCGCCGTCCACAGAGAAATCCTCAATGCAATGACAGAGATGGACCAAAGTTGAACTCTGGTCCATTCGCCGCCCGCGACATCCACATCTTTCCCCTTTCCGAGCCTGGGAGGGCATCCAGGGGCGACCGGCTGAGCAGTATTCGTTGGGAACAACACTTGAAAGGGGGACTACCAGAGAATTTTTAGCCACGAATTTTCCCTTTCTTTGTGACAATTCGTGGCAGATTTTTGCTGTTTTGTTGAGCCAACACGAAACCGGGAGACTACCCAAGAGGGAGACTGCCATTTTCTGCCCCGGCCGGCCGTGACCAGGAGCTGTTCGTCCGTCTCGACCCGTGTCACGGCTCCGACACCGCTGGCCAGGAAGCGACCCAGTCGCGGAGCAAAAGGGCATTGACCGGCAGAGCCTGGTGCTCAAACTCCCATGCCCCGGCCTCGGCCAACCTGATTTCTTGCTCCGCGCCGATATAGGCCAGCCGGAGCCCATCCGGGCTCCAGAGCGGCTCGGTGCCGGCCCCGACATAGACCTCCTCCCCTCCGTCGGGCCGGGCAGCCCACAAGTTGGGCTGCCGCCCCGTCGCCGGCGGCTCGGCAAAGGTGACAAAGGCCAGCCACTTGCCATCAGAACTCCAGGCCAGATAGTGAGGGAATGTGCCCCCGCCTGCTGGCTCGTAGGTGTGCAAAAGCCGGGCCGTCCCTGCTTCCAGGTCAAAGATGGCGATGCCAAGTTCCCAATTCCCCGCACCGGTCAGGTCCCCGCCGACCTGCCAGGCCAGGTACTGGGCGTCAGGAGACCAGGCGGGCCGGTAGAGCTTTTCGACCGCCAGGCCATACTGGGAGGGGTCGAACAGCTCCGGGCCACGGTCCCAGGAATAGACCTTGCCCAGATGGTCGTAGCCGCCATAGGCCATCATCTGGCCATCCGGGGAGAGGGCAAGGGGTCCCCCTTCCGCCTCGTCCAGCACCTGGTAACCGCTGCCGTCCAACCCGACCACGGTAGGATATCCCTCGCCAACACCAGCCCCGACGTCCGAGCCAAAGACGATCACGTCAGGTCGGCCGGGCCACCAGGCGACGTCCCACTCAAAGCGCCCGGGGGTAACGGTCAGGTTGCGCCGCTCGCCGGTGGTCAGGCCGACGAGCCAGATATCATCTGCCGCCTCCCCCTCTCCGAAGGAGTGGTAGGCAATCCACCTCCCGTCAGGGGATATCCGTCCCGTCGGCTGGTCGCTGAGCAGCACCGGATCGCCCTGCTCGTCGATCAGCCACAGCCCTTCGGCGTTGCTGTAGGTCAACCCCGCCGCCGGGTGGATGAGGGGCGCCGGCGGGGCAGCCGTGGTCGGCGGCATTGCCGACGTCGGCTCCCCCGTCGCAGCAAGTGGGCTGCAGGCGGCAAGCGTCATAACCAGCAGCCAGATCACAGCAACCTGAGCAGTTGCGATTTTAGACATTTTTCTCCTCAACTTGTCCCGGGCGACGGGGCGTGTTACAATATCAGGCGATGGCAACATATCCACCTGCTGTCTGGCGACGGATCGACTCCCCTCCCGCCGACGGGGCGACCAACATGGCCACCGACGAGGCAATCTGGCGCGCCGTGGTGGAAAAAAAGGCGCCGCCGACGCTGCGCCTCTACGCATGGACGCCGCCCTGCCTGTCCATCGGGCGCAACCAGAGCGTGACGGAGGTGGACCGGCAGGCGCTCCGCGACGCGGGCTACGACCTGGTCCGCCGGCCCACCGGCGGCCGCGCGATTCTGCACGCCGACGAACTGACCTACTGCCTCGTCACCCCGCTGAGCGATCCCCGCGTGCGCGGCAGTGTGGCCGACAGCTGCGCGCAGCTCAGCGGCGGTTTGCTGGCCGCCCTGCAGCGGCTCGGCGCACGTGACGTCGCGGCCCATCAAGGCCGCCGAACGCGCCGCACCGCCGCTGCCCCGGTCTGCTTCGAGCACCCGGCCGAGTTCGAGATCACGATGGGCGGGCGCAAGCTCGTCGGCAGCGCCCAGATGCGCGGGCGGGACGTCCTCCTCCAACACGGCGCCATTCCCCTGTGCGGGGACATTGCCCGCATCTGCGCCTGCCTGGTCACCGCGCCCGATCCCCAGCGCCTGCGCGCGCGGGCAGCGACATTGGAATGTGCCCTGAACCGGCCCGTCACCTGGGAGGAAGCGGCAGCAGCTATCGTCGAAGGGTTCCAACAGGCATTGAATTTACAGCTACAGCCCGCACCGCTCACGGCAGCGGAGCGCGCGCTCGTCCCGAGGTTGCGAACGGGGAAATACCAGGCCGCGGAATGGACCGCCCGAATCAGGGAGTGACCACATTGAACGTCACGGGCAACAAAACGTAATCCCCCCCACCCTCTACCGGCACCCGGCCCACCCCCGGGACGTAAAAGCCGATGGCGACCCGCGCCTCGCCCGCGTAATTGGGTTCGACAAAAATCAGTTCGTGATAATCGATCACGACCTCACCCGGCATCCAATTGGTCGTCGGGTTGGCGCCGCCCGCCGGCATGCTGTCGTGCTGGGCGACGATCCGCGACAGGTCGGGCGGCAAAAGATGGGTAAAGACCACATAGCTCTGCGCGCTGGCCCCGTCCAGCGCCCGCCAGTAGAGGGTCAAGCCGATGGGCTGGCCGGCAGCGACCTCCGCGCTCACCAGGTCATAGCCCAGCAGCTCGGCCACGTCGGCAAAACGGGCAGTGACCTCATAGTCAGGAGCAGGAGCCGGCGGGGTGGGGGTCAGCGTCGGCGTCGGTGTCGCCTGGGCAGGGGGCGGCGAGCCCAAGGCCAGCGTCGGCACGATGGTCGGCAATATACCCGCCAACGGCGTTTCCGTCGGCGGCGCGGCCGCCGTCGGCGTGTCCAGCCCCACCATGCGCGTCGGCGTCAGCCCGTCCAGCTCTTCAGGCACGACCAGCGACAACAGCCAGGTCTGCCCGGCATAGAGCACAACCCCGATCAGGACGAACGTCGCCGCAATCCGCCACAGGCGAACGGCCTGTACCAACAGGCTGTCCCGCTCAAAGTCGGTCAAGCTGATGGCGATGCGCCGGTGAAGGGAAATGGCCCAGGCGATGTAGAAAATCGCTCCCAATGCACAGGCAGCGTAAAGGATCCACGAGAACCCGCCCAGCCAGGCCAGCAGAACCCTCATAGTTTTTGCAGCACCCCGCGGACAATGGTCTCCAACCGGGGCACCAACAAGCGCCCGGCTTCCAGGACCTCTTCGTGTGTCGTCTCTCCAACCCCTTCGGACAGAGCGACATTGGCAATGCCCGAGATACCCAGCACCCGCGTCCCGCCGTGGCGCGCCACAGTCACCTCCGGGGCAGTGGACATGCCAACCGCGTCAGCGCCGACGATGCGCAGCAGCCGGATCTCGGCCGGGGTCTCGAAACTCGGCCCGCCCAAAAAGACATACACTCCCTCGTGAAAGGGGATTTTGGCGGCAATGGCCACCTCCCGCGCCAGGCGGCGCAGCTCGGGATCGTATGCCCGCGACATGTCGGGGAAGCGTGGCCCAAATTGGGCCAGGTTGGGGCCCCAAAGGGGATGCAGCCCGGCCATGCCGGGCACGTTGATGTGATCCCGGATCAACATCACGTCGCCGGGCTGGAACGCAGGGTTCAACCCCCCAGCCGCATTGGTAATCACCAGACTCTCTATGCCCAACATCTGCATCACCCGGATGGGCAACGTCACCCGGGCCAGCGAGTATCCCTCGTAGTAATGAGCCCGCCCCTGCATCACCAGGACCGCCTGGCCCTCCAGTTGCCCGGCAATCAGCTGCCCGACGTGACCCGCCACCGTCAAGTTGGGGAAATGGGGGATGTCCGAATAGTAAAGGATCACTTCCGCCTCGACCGCTTCCGCCAGGGCGTTGAGGCCCGATCCCAAAACCAGCCCTACCCGGGGCCTGGTCGTCAACTGCTGGCCGACAAATTGGGCCGATTCTGCGATCATGTCCAACGAAACGTGTTCCACGTTCATCGCAACCGCTCCAACAACTGCTTCTTTTCCTGCTCAAACTCTTCTTGCGTAATCAGGCCCTGTTTCTGCAATTCACCCAGCCGGGCCAACACGTCGGGAATGTCCACCGGCATCACCTCGTCATCCTCCGGTGCAGGGAACCCACCCAAGCGGGATTTTTGCTCCAACATGGCAATCTTGAAGCGAATGGGATGCGCAATGTAGCGAAAAGTATTGACGCCAATATCCGCCCCGGTGATGATTCGCACGTTGCCGTAATCCAGCAAACGGCCCAACGCACTCTGGTCCATCACGACGTCGTTCACCATTTCCAGGGAAGAATCAGA